>MVQP01000044.1 GCA_002067235.1 Syntrophorhabdus sp. PtaB.Bin047 | reverse complement strand
TATACGCATATAACTCTCAGGAGGGTTTTGATTGGATAAACTCAGAATATTGACAGGCAACGCAAACCCGGAACTGGCAGAAAGGATCGGAAAGTATCTCGGGATCAAGCTGGCGAAGGCGAAGGTGAACCAGTTCAGCGACGGTGAGGTTCAGGTTTCCATCGACGAGAGCGTCCGTGGTATGGACACATTTGTCGTCCAGTCCACATGCCCGCCCGTGAACCATAACGTGATGGAACTCCTCGTTATGCTGGACGCGCTCAAGAGAGCCTCCGCGGGCAGGATAACCGTGGTGATACCGTACTACGGGTATGCCAGGCAGGACCGTAAGGTCCTCCCCCGCACGTCCATCTCGGCGAGACTCGTGGCGAACCTCATAACCGTGGCCGGAGCTTCAAGGATACTGGCCATGGACCTTCACGCAGGCCAGATCCAGGGGTTCTTTGATATCCCCGTCGACCATCTCTATGCACTCCCCGTTCAGTTCGAGTACATAAAGAAGATAAAGGGAGACATCGTGGTCGTTTCCCCCGATGCCGGCGGCGTGGAACGCGCCCGGGAACTGGGAAAGAGGATCAACGCCACCATCGCGATCATCGACAAGAGGCGGGAAAAGGCCAACGAATCCAAGGTGATGCATGTCATCGGCGACGTTAAGGGCAGGACGGCCATCCTCATCGATGACATGATCGACACAGGCGGAACGATCGTTCAGGCGGCCCAGGCCCTCATGGACAACGGGGCAAAGGTCGTCTATGCGTGCTGCACGCATCCGGTCCTTTCGGGAGAGGCGATCGAGAGGATCAATAACTCGCCCCTCAAGGAGCTGATAGCGACGAATACCATTCCCCTTTCCGCAAGCGGCAAGAAATCGAAGAAGATAAAAGTGCTGGATGTATCGCCCATTCTCGGAGAGGCCATCAAGAGAATACACAGTGATGCATCCGTAAGTTCGTTGTTCATATAGTTGGGAGGAACATCATGGAACAGGTTTTGATCAAGGCAGACAGAAGAAGCGCAACAGGAAAAGGCGTTGCACGAAAGGCCAGAGCGGCAGGGAAGATTCCGGCGGTGCTCTACGGGGGCGGTGTTGATCCCGTTTCAATAACGATCTCATCGAAGGATTGGGACAAGATCACGAGGCACATGAAGAGGAACGTCATTCTCGACATGGAGATCCATGGCGGCGCCAGCATCGAGAATAGGCCTGTGATGGTCAAGGAGGTACAGAGGGACGGCCTGGGTACCAAGATCATGCACATCGATTTTCTGCAGGTCTCCATGGAGAAGACGGTCGAGGTGGAAGTCCCCATCCATCTGACGGGCAAGTCCAAGGGCGAGGTTCTCGGCGGCGTCATCGACGTCCATCTGAGGTCCATCAAGGTGGAGTGCCTTCCCGGTCAGATACCGGAAGAGATCGTCATAGACATGACGGAGCTCGATATCGGCGATTCCGTCCACGTAAGCGATATTGCCCTTCCCGGTGTAAAGCTCATCGAGCATGGAGATGTGGCCATCCTCAGCGTTGTGCCTCCGACAGTGGAGGAGAAGAAGGTGGCGACGGAGGAAGCTGCGGCCGAGGCTCCCGAGGCAAAGGAGAAAGAGGAGTAAGGGTCCTTGCATTTATTGTGCGGGCTTGGCAACAAGGGCTCCGAGTACGCCTTCACGCGGCACAACGTCGGATATCTTGTTATTGACCGTTTCTCGGAACGTTTTAAGATACCGGTTCGGAAGAAAGACTCAGGTTGCAGGATCGGGTCGAAGGATGACCTGGTCCTTGCAAAGCCTGACACATACATGAACCTCTCCGGCGGCCCCATCGCCAGACTGGCAGGAAAATTGAAGGTGCCGCCCGACCGCATGATCGTTGTCCACGATGACATGGACATGGATTTCGGCAAGATGCGGATCCGTCTCGGAGGCAGGGACGGCGGCCACAAGGGAGTGCGGTCGGTGATAGAAAGCCTTGGGGGCAAGGAGTTCTGGCGCCTCAAGATAGGCATAGGGAGAAATCCTTCGATGCCTGCCGAAGAATACGTGCTGTCACGGTTCGACGGTGATGAGACGCAGGGACTTGCGGAGATCATTGACATCGCCTGCGACGCCTTGAAGGTCTTCGTCTTTGAAGGGGGGCCCAAGGCGATGAGTCTCTTTAACCGGCGCGGACCGGAGTGAGTCGAAGGACATGAGCTTTTCGTGCGGTTTCATAGGTCTTCCCAATTCAGGGAAATCGACCATATTCAACGCACTTACCGCGCTGGCGGTGCCCTGCCAGCCCTATCCCTTCTGTACCATCGATCCCAACGTGGGTGTCGTCCCCGTTCCCGACGCAAGACTTTTCGGTCTGGCCGATCTGTTGAAGCCGGAGAAGGTCACGCAGACAACCATCGAGTTTGTCGATATCGCGGGGCTCATCAAGGACGCCCACAAGGGGGAGGGCCTCGGGAACAGGTTCCTTTCCCACATCAGGAACGTGGATGCCGTCGCCCACGTTATCCGCGCCTTCAACTCCGGACAGGTGCCCCATGTGTATGCCGATATCGATCCAGCCCGGGACATGGATATCGTGGAGACGGAGATCATCATCTCTGATCTTGAGATCGTCGAGGACCGCATAAGGAAGATAGAACGGCTCGCGAAGATCTCGAAGGACAAGGGCGAAGCGGAGATGGAACTGCTCCTCAGGGTGAGGCGCTATCTTGAGGCCGGCCGCTTCGTGGCGACCGACGATTTCGACGAGAACGAAAGGCTGGCCCTGCGTGCCTTCGATCTCATCACCGCGAAACCCCTGTTCTACATCGCCAACGTCGATGAAGAAGGCCTGTCGGCGTCCCCGCAGCCTGCCATCGAGGCAGCTGCCGCGAAAAAAGGCCGCGAGGTCGTCTACATCTGCGGCAAACTGGAACAGGACTTGAGCGCCCTTCCGGAAGACGAGCGGGCCTCTTTCATGGAGCTCTACGATATGAAGGAGTTCTCCATAGAAAAGATCATCCATGTCGGATATCACATCCTCGGCCTCATCACCTTCTACACGGTTGTGGGTAAGGAGATGCGGGCCTGGACGATCCCCCGGGGTACGACGTGCGTGAGGGCGGCGGGCAAGATCCACACGGACATGGAGAAGGGTTTCATACGGGCCGAGGTGATCAACATCGGCGATTTCATTACTTGCGGCAGCGAACACGCCGCCCGCGAAAAAGGCCTCCTGCGCCTCGAAGGCCGCGACTACGTCGTTGAGGACGGCGACATCCTCCACATACGTTTCAATGTTTGACCGGGGGTCAAACATTGAAACCGTCTCAGGTCTCAGGTCTCAGGTCTCAGGTCTCAGGCTAAAGGCCAAAACACACAGAGAATCCCGCTGGTCCCTAACCCGGAACCTGAAACCTGGAGCGGCCTCTAAGGTTTTTTACCTGAAACCTGAGACCTGAAACCTGAGACGGTCTTTATATGTTCTTCCCCTGTTCCAGCGCGTTTTTCAGGAAGCTGCATTTGATGTCCGGCTGGATGTATTCGTGGTCGGTTTCGGTGACGGGGAAGAGAACGAGAAGTGCCTCGCGCAGGGTCATTTTGATGTCGGGAAGAAGGGGAAGGATCTTTTTCTTGTTGATGGCGAGGTCTGCCATGATCGTTGTCAGGCTGTCGAGGGCGTCCTGAGCCGTGAGGTTAACGGACTGGATGGGGGCGTCCGGGAGCCGGTCGTCGAATTCACCGGAGACGTTGGCAATGGTGAACTGTTTTGACATGCGACGATATACCGCGGGGGTCATCCTGAACGCGGGCGTCCAGAAGAAGAAGGGTGGTTCCTCCCAGCTCGGGCGCATGACCCTGGGAAGGTTTCCGAGCCGCACCAGGTCCGCGTAGCAATCGAGTTTCAAGCCCTCCAAATCGACCCGGATCCGCCAGAAGGGCAGGTATCGTCGCACCGACCCCTCGGGAACCTTCTCTGACGGAGCCGTTCTGAAGGCGACGCGCTTGAGGCCTTGCCCGTCGGTGCCCCAGGCGGAATTGCAGGTATTGCAGAAGAGGACGCAACTGTCCCTTTCGGCGATCGTGTCCCAGCCGCACTCGGGACAGAGCGTGGGCAGGAAGTCCACCGCCCAGCCGCCGGAGAAGACCTCGTAGGGAAATGACTCGTATACAGGGGGTCCCTCGAAGATTGGCTCGTTGAGTACGGCATCATGGAACCGGCCGTTGCGGACGAACATCGGTGTGTAGATGAGGCTCATTGTGTCGGCGACAAACGCTTCGTGGTAGATCCTCTCCTCCCGCAGTTCTTTTCTTGTTATCGGGACCTCCGTGTAGTCTCCCTGTGTGCCGCGCCGGACGAAACGGGTCTCGTGAACCGTCACCGTTTCGTAGGTCACGTCGCGTTTGGCTTCCACGAAGGACTTCTCGAAAGGGATGCCCGGCGGGATGAATCTGGCATTATCAGCTGGCTGTACGAAGCGCAGCTTCAGTGTCTGTGGTCGTAGTCCCAGGGTTTGCGTAAAATGCTTGCTTTCGATGGCGAGGAAGGTCTTGTCCAGGATCCCGTTCATTACCCCGCTTGTCCTGCAGGAAAAATGGATACCTCTGAAACGCCAGTAGGGCACGTAGATGACGTGTTCGAGGAAAGGGTCAGCGGGGGCAAAGGAGTACCGGAAATAGTCACGGGGCTGCATGTAGAGCCTTGTCTTGCAGAAATCGCAGGTCAGCAGCCTGTCGGTCTCTTCGAGGAGGACAGGGGCTCCACACCGGGGACACTGATGCTCGATGCGCATGATCGTCAGATCTTTTCGCCGCAGGAATTACAGTAGATGGATCCCCTCAGGTTCTCTGCCTTGCAGTGAGGACATTTCAGAGGTTCTTCCTTCGCGGCGACGCTCTCACCGCAGGAAGGGCAGAACTTTGCCCGTGCGGGGAGGTTCTTGCGGCATTTCGGGCACTGGGAGATTACGAGAAGGTGGTGTCCGCAGGACGGGCAGAACCGGGCATCTTCGCTGACAGGGTTCTGGCACTCGGGGCATTTCATCGTGTCGACGGACTGTTGCGTTCCTTTGATGGTGTCCGCATACATGGCGGGCATCATGAAACCGAGTCCCATGCCCATGCCTGCACCCGCTTCGCCGGGGTTCCGGGCGGCACTTTCCATTGCCATGGCGGCCTTCATTTTGACGAGTTTGTTGAGGTCGTCGAACATGGCCAGCCTGCTCTTGTCATCGATCGCCTTCTGGACCTCCTCTGGAGGGGTGATGGAATTGATATAGAGGCCGGAGAGCTGGATGCCGAAATGGGAGAAGTCCTTTTCCAGCATCTCAGTCAGTCCCGCCGACATGGTGTCGTACTGCCCGGGAAGGTCGAGAAGGGTATCGAGGTTGCTGCCGAGATAATCGTTGAACCGGGAGAGTATGACCTTGCCCAGGTAGTCCTCGATGTCCTCGACCGTGTAGGATGCCTTCGTTCCCACGAGGGTGTTGATAAAGAGCGACGGCTGGATGACCCTGACATTGAACATACCGAAGGCGCGGAGCCTCACGAGTCCCAGTTTTGAATCCTTGAAGGCGACGGGGTCCCGTGTTCCCCAGGGAAGGTTCGTGAATACCTTCGTATTGATGAAATAGACCTCCGCCCTGAGCGGGCTTGTGAACCCCCAGGGGAGGCTCAGGAGCTTCGTGATGATCGGTATGTTGAGGGTGGAGAGCGTGTAGCGCCCGGCCCCCAGGGCATCATACGCCTTCCCCTGGTAGAAGAATATCGCCGCCTGGCTCTCGCGCACGGTGAGCTGTGCCCCGTACTTGATGTCGCCCGATCCTTCCTCGGGTATCCTGTGCGCTATCTCCTTGCCCGTATCGTCAAACCATTCGAGTACTTCCAGAAAATTCCCCATACCATCCCCCTGCATATTTTTCCCGAAAACTTACTATGGGCAGGAAAGGAAGTCAATGACGGAGAGCACGGAGAAGAGAGGTTATGGGTCATGGGCCATAGGTTATGGGAGAGATTCTTTCCTATCACCCATCACCTATCACCTATCACCTATCTTCTCTATCCGTATCTTCCCGTGATGTAGCCCTCAGTTCTTTCGTCCCGGGGGGAGGTGAAGATCTGGGATGTTTCGCCGAATTCGACGAGGTCGCCGAGGAGCATGAAGCCCGTGTAGTCGGAGACGCGGGCGGCCTGTTGCATGTTGTGGGTGACGATGAGGATGGTGTAGCGCTCCTTCAGCTCGATCATCAACTCTTCTATCCTCATGGTTGCGATGGGGTCGAGGGCGGAGCAGGGTTCGTCGAGAAGGATTATCTCCGGTTCCACCGTCAGGAGGCGGGCGACGCAAAGGCGCTGTTTTATCTCCTCGGAGAGTTCGAGGGCGGGGGTGTGGAGCTTGTCCTTGAGCTCGTCGAGAAGGCCGACGGAGTGAAGGCAGCGGTCGACGATCTCTCTCCAGGCGCGCCTGTGTCCCATTCCGTGGACCTTGAGGCCGTACACCATGTTTTCATAGACGGTGAAAGGGAAAGGGTTGGGACGCTGAAAGACCATGCCCACCTTCTTCCTCAGGTTGATGATATCGATATCTTCCAACCTCTCGTCGTGGACGTATATCTCGCCTTCGATGCGGACGTCGTCCTGAAGGTCGTTCATGCGGTTGAAGCAGCGGAGAAGCGTCGACTTACCGCATCCCGACGGACCGATGAGCGCCGTTATCGCCCGGGAGTACACCTGGAAATCCACGTCCTTGAGGGCGTGGAAATCCCCGTAATAGAGGTTGAGCTTGTTCGTTCTCAGGGCGAAAGTATCCATTATCCGAACTTCCCCTGGATGTAGTCTTCAGTCTTCGTCTCGGCAGGGGCGGTGAAGACCTTTTCCGTCGTATCGTACTCGATAAGTTCCCCCAGGTAGAAGAAGGCCGAAAAGTCGCTGATCCGGGCGATCTGCTTCGTGTTGTTGGATACGAGGATGATGGTGTACTCGGATTTCAGCTCGCTCAGCGCATCCTCGATCTTTGCTGTGGAGATGGGGTCGAGGCCGGAGCAGGGCTCGTCGAGGAGGATGATCTCCGGTTTGAGCGCCAGGGTTCGCGCGAGGCAGAGCCGCTGCTGCTGTCCCCCGGAGAGCTTCAGGGCCGACGTGCCAAGCCTGTCCTTCACCTCGTCCCAGAGGAATGCCTTCTTGAGGCTGTCCTCGACGAGGTGATGAAGGGTGGTGCGGTCGCTGGTCCCCTTGAGCCTTGGTCCGTAGGCTATGTTCTCGAAAATCGAGCGGGGCAGGGGGATGGGAACGGCGAAAACGGTGCCGACCCGTCTTCGCAACTCTATGGGATTGATGCTCCCGTCAAGGATGCTCGTTCCGTCTATGGTGGCATCGCCCTCGATCCTTACATTGTTCTCGAAGTCTATCATACGGTTGATGACCGATATAAGGGTCGACTTGCCGCTTCCCGAAGGCCCCATGAACCCGGTGATGGTGTTCCTGTGAACCTTGATCGTGATGCTTTTCAGCACCTCTGTCTTGCCGAAGGATAACCGTAATCTGTCTGTCGCGATCTTAGTGTCCATTTCTCCCTATGAATACCGTGCAATGGCCTTGTTCATGATGTAGTACGCGAGTATGTTGATGAGAAGAATGCTCAGCACAAGGACCACGGCCGTGCCATAAGCCTTTTCCATGGAGATGCCTTCGCGGGCCAGGATGTAGAAGTGGACCGCCATGGTCCTTCCCGAATCCATGAGGGACAAAGGGAGTCTCAGGGAGCTTCCCATGGTGAAGATGATGGCTGCCGTCTCGCCGACGGCCCGTCCGATGCTGAGCATGATACCGGTGAGTATCCCGGGGATGGCCGCCGGGATGACCACCTTCTTGATCGTTTCCCATTTGCTTGCGCTCAGGGAGTAACTGACTATCCTGAGTTGACGGGGCACGGCCCTTATGGCCTCTTCCGACGTCCTGATGATCGTCGGCAGTATCATGATGGTCATCGTGAGGACGCCCGCCAGCAGTGACCAGCCCATCTTGAGTTTTATCACGAAGAAGATGAAACCGAAGAGGCCATAGAGGATCGACGGAATGCCCGCCAGAGACTCGACGCCGAAACGGATGAATTTGGTGAAGAGCGACTCCTTCGTGTACTCGGTGAGGAATATCGCCGTACCGAGGCCGAGCGGTGTGGCGAGGAGGATGGACAGAAGCGCGAGCTGGATGGTTCCCACGATGGAGGGGAAGATGCCGCCCTCCCTGCCCATGTCCTCGGGGAAGGATAAGATGAAGGCGAAGTTCGTGTGCGGGAAGCCCTTGAAGAAGATGATCGCCACGATGATGATGAGGATGCCGACGGTGAAGTATGCCTGGACGTTGAGTCCCATCCGTACGAGGCGGTTTATGTAACGGGGGTTGATTCTCATTTTGCGATCTTCCTTTTGATGCCGAAGTTAGCGACGTAATTGAGTATCATGATGATGACCATGAGGACGACGCCTGTCGAGAAGAGACCCAGACGATGGTCGCCGGTGGCGTACGCGAGTTCCAGGGCGATGTTGCCCGTCAACGTCCTTAAGGGGTCGAGGATACTTGTGGGTATCTTGAGGGCGTTGCCCGCGATCATGATGACCGCCATGGTCTCCCCTATCGCCCGTCCCATGCCGAGGATGAAGCTTGCCAGGATCCCCGACTTGGCCGACGGGATGATGACCTTGTAGATTGTCTGCCACTTTGTCGCCCCCATTGCGGCGGAACCCTCCCGGTAGGTCCTGGGGACACTGACCAGGGCGTCGAAGGAGATGCTGATGATCGTGGGAAGGATCATGACGCCGAGGACGAGGGATGTTGATATGAGAGAGAACCCGGACCCTCCGAGATAACTCCTGACGAGGGGCACGATGTAGATGACGCCGAGAAAGCCGAACACCACGGACGGGATGCCGGCAAGGAGTTCGATGGCGGGCTTAAGGAGCATCTTCGTTCTCTTCCCGGCGTATTCCGACAGGTATATCGCGCAGGAGAGTCCCAGGGGCGCGCCGATGATCAGGGCCCCGATGGTGACAAGGAATGACGATATGATCATCGGGAATATGCCGAAGTAACCCTTGGTGGGAGCCCATTTCATCCCGAAGATGATCTTGTTGACGCCTACCTTGAGGAAAAGGGGCAGTCCCTCCGCCAGGATGAAGATGAAGATGAGAAAGAGAAAGAGAAGAGATGAAAGTGCGAAGGCTACGAGCACCCACTTGACGAGGTGCTCCTTCAATACCGTCCTGTCAATCATAGAACCCCACGAGTCCCTCGTTCTTGAGTATCTTCTGCCCTTCCTTTGAAAGGACATAGTCGACGAACTGCCTTGACTTCGGGTCCAGCTCACCGTTCGTTACATAAAGGAAAGGCCGCACTATCTTGTAGCGGCCCGACTTGATGGTCTTTATGGAGGGTTTCACGCCGTTTATGGCCACGGGTTGCACCTTCCTGTCGACGAGGCCCATGGATATGTATCCTATGGCGTAGGGATCGGTGGCGACGACCTCCTTGACGGAGCCGTTGGAATCCTGCACCATGGTGCCGTCATCTATCTCTCTGCCTTTCATAACCAGGTCTTCGAAGGCGCCCCGCGTGCCCGATCCTTCCTCACGGGACACCGCGTCTATCTTCCTGTTGACCCATCCCAGCTGCCGCCAGTTGGAGATGCGGCCGCTGAAGATCTGACGTATTCTGTCGAGGTCCAGTTCGCCGACGGGGTTGTCGGGATGGACCACGACCGCTATTCCGTCGTAGCAGATCGTTATTGTATTCAGTCTCTTCTCTTCGCCCTTCAGGGGCCGCGATGACATCCCAAGATCGACGGTATTGTTGATCGTGGCCTGGATGCCGGCGGTGGACCCCCCTCCCTGCACGTCTACAATGAAGTTCTTGTGGTCTACCATGAAATGTTCCGCCAGCTTCTCTGTGAAGGGCATGACGGACGTCGAACCGGCAATGGTGACGGTGTGTTTCTTCCCCGGTTTGTCGTTGGAGGCGGCGGAACAGGAGAGAAGAGCGGCGATAAGAGGTAGAAGTATGACCCAGTGCCTGAAACTCATATATTATTCCTGGGGATCTCTCGAATGTCGTATTATCTTTCCTTCCACGAGAAAGATGACGAGTTCCGCGATATTGACCGCGTGGTCGGCCATCCTCTCCAGGTACTTGGAGATGAACAGCACCCGTGTAGCCCGCGATATGGTCCGCATATCCTGCATCATGTACGTCAGGAGCTCCCGAAAAATCTGGTCGAGAAGCTGGTCTACCTTCTGATCGTCCCTGGTGACCTTCCGTGCCATCGCCACGTCCTCCTTGACGAAGGCATCGAGGCTCTCCTTGAGCATCAGCTGCACCGTATCGGCCATCATGGGAAGGTCGATGTAGGGTTTCAACTGGGGTTCCTGGTTCAGTTCCTGGACCCTTTCGCAGATGTTGACGGCCATGTCGCCGATCCGTTCCAGGTCGTAGTTGATCTTGATGGCTGTGGTGATGAACCTCAGGTCACGTGCGGCTGGCTGTCTGAGCGCCAGAAGCTTGAGACAGAACTCATCGATCTCCACCTCGAGGGCGTTGATGATCGGATCATCCTCTATGACCTTGTCGGCAAGGTCCGAGTTGCGTTCAAGGAGGGCCCTGATGGCATTGCTGATGGCCTTCTCGACGAGCCCGCCTTCGTAGAGGAGCTTCTCCTTGAGCTCTTTCAGCTCAAGATCGAAAGTCTTGTAGATGTGTCCTTCAAGCATTGCTCGCCTCCTGGTCTGGATGGCTAGAGTATAGTCAACTTTGCCGTCGATTACAATCTGATTTTGAGGCGCTTGAGGCCCCGGACGGCACGTGGCGCAAGGCTTTCCGCACTGTGCTTCTCGATCGGTGTGAGGCGGATATGAAGAGGCAACACCGATCTTGAGGCTCGCGGGGCCTGAGACCGTCCTTCAGGGACCTTCAGGGTTCTGAAAGGTGATCAGACGATGACCACGGAGTTGAAATCCCCGAACTCGTTCATCTCCCTATGGCTGGAAGAGGGGTCTTCCATCCAGCTGCCGTCGACGATGAACCGGTACTGGTAGGTGCCCGGGGAAAGAGTGATGCTCGTCTTCCATGTCCCCTTTGCATCCTTTTTCAGAGGGCGAACCGACGGGTCCCAGGAGTTGAAAGAACCTGCGATATAAACGTGGTTTGCCCCTTTGTCACTGAATTTGAATGTTACACGTTTCTTCGCCTGCTTCTCTGCCATTACACCCCTCCTTGGCTTTACCCATCATAATAGCACAAACCCCCGATTTTTTCATCCAGGCCCCAGGAATGAAAAGGGGAACCTCAGCGCGAGCCCGCATCGGTTCCCCCTTGTGAGGCCTGTTCTGAAATCTTCAGCTCAACGATGCCACTGCCTTCGTTATCCTATCGACACCCTTCTCGATGACGTCCATCGACGTGGCGAAGGAGAGTCTCAGGTATCCTTCATTGCCGAATTCCACGCCCGGGACCACGGCGGTGTGAAAATCGTCGAGGAAGATCTCCGTCAGGGTTGTTGAGGAATCGACGACCCGGTCCTTGTACTTCCTTCCCATGACGACATTGAAGTTGGGGAACACGTAGAAGGCGCCCCTGGGGTCATAGCAGGTGACGCCTTCTATGCTCCTTAAGCTCTTCACGAGGAAGTCCTTTCTCTTCTTGAACTCGGCGACCATGGTGCCGATGAAGTCCTGTTTCCCGGAAAGGGCCGCGAGGGCCGCCATTTGCGACACCGAGGTCGGATTGGACGTGCTCTGGCTCTGGATGTTCCCCATGGCCTTTATGATGGGGGCAGGGCCCGCGCTGTAGCCTATCCTCCAGCCTGTCATCGCGTAGGTCTTGGAAACGCCGTGGGATATGATCGTCCGTTCCTTGAACGCGGGGTCCATGGAGGCTATGCTGATGTGTTTGTAGTCGTCGTACACGAGTTTTTCGTATATCTCGTCGGAGATGATGTAGAAACCCTTCTCCACCGCAAGCTTGCCTATTGCCTCGAGGTTCTCCCGATAGAAGACGGAGCCCACGGGATTCGAGGGATAGTTGAGTATGATCGCCTTCGTCCTGGGTGTAAGGTATTTCTTGAGGAGGTCCGGGGTGATCTGGTAGTCGTCTTCCTCCCTGGTCTCGAGGATGACGGGTTTGGCGTCCGCGAGTTCGATCATCGGCGGGTAGGACACCCAGAAGGGGGTGGGGACGATGACCTCATCGCCTTCCTGGAAAAGTGCCTGGAAAAGGTTGTAGAGGCCGTGTTTCCCACCGCAGGAGACCATGACCTCTTCCCGTTTGTACGCAAGCCCGTTGTCGCGCGCGAACTTGTCTATTATCGCGTCCTTGAGGGGATCGATGCCGGTCACGGGGGTATAGCGGGTGAAGTTGTCGTTTATGGCCTTTATAGCCGCTTCCTTTATGTGGGCAGGCGTGTCGAAGTCCGGCTCGCCGGCGCCGAAGCCGGCAATGTCGATTCCCTGTGCCTTGAGTGCCTTCTCCTTTGCCGAGATGGCCAGCGTGGGTGAAGGTTTCAGTGAGGCGGCTCGTGCGGATAACATAGAACGGCTCCTTTGATTTTTATTGGATGAAAAGTGAAGAGCTTGCTCTTCACTCCTTGCGTGGCCGATGGCCATAGCGGTAACTTTTACACCATGAGGGAATGGTCTGTCAATTAGAAATTGACGGGGGTTGACAGGATCTCTTCACCATGACCTTGAGGACTCCGCGTGTGCTGTCGTCCAGTTTGAAACGCTCGTCTATCCTGTGGCCCACGACCCAGACGATGACGTCGCCCGAGACGAGCAGGGGAACCCGCCTGCGGGACTCGAGAGGTATCTTGCGCGCGATAAAGAAATCCTTTAGCTTTACAGGCTTGCCGATGCCCAGGGGATGGAACCGGTCACCCTGGCGGAAGGTCCGGACCGCGAGGCGGTCCCGGGGGCCGAGCTTGTCGAGGTCGAAGTATGCGGTGAAATTGTCCTTCGGGTAGGCTGAAGGAGTCTTCTTCAACACCGTGACGATGGCATCCATGCCAAGCGCGGCGATGCGGGTCCTTCCTTCCCCGAGGGGGAAGGTTTCCGTGACCCGTGCCGCCGGTCTCTTCGTTGTGAATATGAGGTTGTCGTAAGTCTTCCTTACCCTGACATGTTCCGGGAGATCGAGGCGCAGGTTCGGTCTTCGAGAGAACAGGACCTTCTTGACGAGCCTCGTATGTTCCCTTAAGGGGATGACGGGCGCCATGCCCGCCACAATGCCGCTTATGACCCTGAAGAAGGTCTCATCATCGAGTTTCATGAGGGGCCCGACGGGCACGCGGATGTCGCCTTCCGTCATCCGGACGTTCTTCTCCGTGAAGGCACGCTTCTTTTCTTCGAAGAAACTGTTCATCGCCGTCAGGTCTCCTAGGAGGGAGACGACCTTTTCTTTGAATGCCGGGTTCAGTTCGCAAAGAAGGGGGATGACCCTGTGGCGGATGTAATTGCGCTCGTATACCGTCTTGTCGTTGGAGGAATCGGTGACAAAGGGGATGGAGCGGGCGGTGGCATAGGACTCTATCTCCCAACGGTAAGTCGTGAGAAAGGGTCTGACGATCTTCTCACGGGAAGGAGGTATCGAAGAGAGGCCGCGGATGCCCGTTCCTTTCGCGAGACGCAGAAGGAAGGTCTCGACCTGGTCATCGAGATTGTGGGCGAGGGCGATCTTCGTGTAACCTTCACGTTCAGCCGTTTCGTTGAAGAAGCGGTACCGGATGTCTCTGCCTGCGTGCTGTACGGAGAGGCCCGTGGACCGGGAGCAGGCCTTCACATCAACCCTTTCGACGAAACACGCCACTCCGTAGCGTCTCGCGGTTTCCCTCACGAAGGCCTCGTCTCTCTCTGATTCCTCGCGCCTCAGGAGGTGGTTCACATGGGCGACGGCAAGGTCGAAGGACATCTTCTCCCGGATCTCCCTGAGAACAAACAGGAGCGTTGCCGAATCGACGCCGCCGGAGAAACCGACAAGGACGCGGTCTCTCTCGCCGATCATACCTTCCATCCTGACGAGCCGGGATATCCTCCGGACGAGGTCTACCGGCCGGGTTGCGGCTGATGTGCCGTGAGTACCGGGGAGGTTGTTTTCTGTCACGAACAGCTCGAACAGTCAGGCGAGGAGCATCCGGCGCAGGAGCCGCCCGGCCTGCCCGACGACTTGAACCGGGATCCCACGGAGAATCCAAAGGAGGACATGTTCTTCTGCGGGTCTTTGGCCCCGCACTCAGGGCATTCGGGCACGTCGTCACCGAAGACTATCACTTCGAATTCATTGCCGCATTTGCGGCAGGTATACTCATAGATGGGCATAATCACCTCCGCTCATCCCTCTTCTTCTTTATCTCTTTCGACAGGTCGGCAATGAGCCGTGTCAGTAACGGAAGGTATTTCTCCCTGATGCCCCCGTCAACGTTCGTACCCTCCGCCTTCTTCGCGAGCCCCAGGGCCCTCGTGAACATACTCTTGAAATAGAAGTGGTTGGCCGAGGCGAAGAAGTAGAGAAAGAGGGCGGCTGTGTTGCAGTTGTCCGTTCGGATGATACGTTTGAAAAGTTTCCTGGCCGTGTCGAAGTATTCACTTTCAAGATAGCTGTTGGCCGTCTTGAAGATGAGAAGCGACTTGCCGTTCGCGTACGCCGTCACCAGGATATCCTCGTAACCCTTGCGTCCGTATATCTTCGTGAGGGTCTTTTCATATTCGTACAGGAAGCGGGGGAGGAGGTAGTTTCCGCGATAGAGAAGGATGAGGTCCTTGAGCTGTTTCACCAGTTCGTCCGCGAGGACGGTGACCTCCTTGAGCTCTTCCTTCAGGCGCGCCCGGGCCTTTCTGACCAGTATGCTTATCTCGTTGACGATCTTCTTTTCCTGTTCCGTCAGGTCCTCAAGGGCGATCTCGCACTGCGGCTGATAGTATTCCAGGAGGTAGAGGTTCTCGCGGAGCTTCATAGCGCCGTGAAAGGTGTAGCCGACGGTCATATCGAAGAGCTTTTCCTTGTAACTCGCCTCGGATGAATTGCGGAAGAGGTCGTGACACATCTCCTTGAGCCGGAAAAGACAGCTTCTGCCCCTATCGTCCACGAAGTCCTCGATGTTGGCAAAGAAAAGCTGCTCCTGGCGGAGCAGGGATTTGCATTCCCGCGCCTTTTCGTAGACGCACAATGATTCCTTGA
This sequence comes from Syntrophorhabdus sp. PtaB.Bin047, assembly GCA_002067235.1. Lineage (GTDB taxonomy): Bacteria > Desulfobacterota > Syntrophorhabdia > Syntrophorhabdales > Syntrophorhabdaceae > Delta-02. Next base: position 9,254 of record MVQP01000044.1, on the reverse strand, counting down.
TAAGATCTATCTGTTTCTTATCGAGATTCGTTACCATGATCCCCCTCCGCGTGCTCCTTCAGCATGGCCCTCAGCTCTTCACCGTCGATGGATTCCTTTTCGAGGAGAGTCCTGGCGACAAGTTCCAGAAGGTCGCGTTTGCTCGTGAGAGTCTCCTTGACCTTTGTGTAGGAGTGTTCGATGATGGCCTTCACCTCGTTATCGATCTCCCTGGCTGTCTCCTCGCTGTATTCCTTCGCGCCCGAGCCGGGGGCGATATCGAGGAAGAGAGGCTTGCGTTCCTGCTCGAAGGTCATGTGGCCGAGCTTCTCACTCATGCCATACTGCTTCACCATGGAACGCGCGATGTCGGTCGCGCGTGCAAGGTCGTTCTGGGCCCCGGTCGAGATCTCGCCGAAGATGATCTCCTCCGCTATCCTTCCCCCGAGAAGGACGCACATGCGGTCGACGAGCTCGCTCTTCGTCATGAGGTAGCGGTCTTCTGTGGGAAGCTGCATGGTATATCCCAGGGCGGATATGCCGCGGGGAATGATGGATATCTTGTGGACGGGGTCCGCGCCCTCCAGGGATTCCGCCATGAGGGCATGACCCGTTTCGTGGTAGGCGACGATCTCCTTTTCCTTCTTGCTCATCACCTTCTTTTTCTTCTCAAGGCCGGCCACGACGCGGTCGATGGCCTCTTCGAACTCTTCCATCGTCACCGATGTTTTTCCTTTCCGCGCTGCGAGAAGGGCCGCTTCGTTGATAAGGTTTGCCAGATCGGCGCCCACGAAGCCGGGGGTCCTGGCGGCGATGACGGAGAGGTCGACGTGGCGTCCGAGCTTGACTTCCCGGATGTGCACCTTCAATATCTCTTCACGGCCCTTGATGTCGGGCCTGTCAACCAGGACATGCCTGTCGAACCTGCCGGGCCTTAAGAGCGCGGGGTCAAGTATCTCGGGCCTGTTCGTTGCGCCCACAATGATGACCCCCGTCTTGGTGTCGAAGCCGTCCATTTCGGAAAGAAGCTGGTTCAGGGTCTGTTCCCGCTCGTCGTGGGATGAGAGCGGGTTCATGCCCCTTGCCTTGCCGAGGGCGTCCAGTTCGTCGATGAATATGATGCAGGGGGCCTTCTGTTGCGCCTGGGAAAAGAGGTCCCTCACCCGTGACGCGCCAACTCCGACAAACATCTCAACAAAATCAGACCCGCTCATACTGAAAAACGGCACCTTCGCCTCGCCGGCGACTGCCTTGGCAAGAAGGGTCTTGCCGGTGCCCGGCGGACCGACGAGAAGGATACCCTTGGGGATCTTTCCGCCGAGATCGAGGAACTTCTGCGGATAGCGAAGGTACTCGATTATTTCCTGGAGCTCCTCTTTTGCCTCGTCGACTCCTGCGACATCGTCGAAGGTTATCTTTATCTCGTCCTCTCCGTAGATCTTGCCGCGGCTTTTGCCGAAATTGAGTACGCTCGACGGGGCTCCGCCCATCCTCCGCATGAGGAGGTTCCAGATGAGGATTATGATGGCAAAGGGGAGTATCCATTCGATGATGACCCTCAGGAGCTTGTTCTCAAAGGAGCCGGAGAACTGAACGTTGCTTTTCTGGAGGTCCTTGACGAGGTCGGGGTCCTCGACCCTGCTCGTCACGAACTTGACCTTCTTGCCGTCCTGCTGTGTCATCGTCCCCTGGATCTTTTCGGCGTCGATGATGAGGTCTGAGACCTTGATCTGGGCGACAAGGCCCTTGAACTCGCTGTAAGGCACGGTCTTGATCTCGGAACGGAAGGACAGGTAGCTGTGGATCACGAATATGGCGATGATGGCGATGATAAAATAGAGGAAGGTGAAGTTCTTGGTCTTCTTCTCCTTGTCCTTGTTCCCGCTCTTGATCTCGAGGATTATATCCTTGCGTTTTTTCAGGTCTTTCTTGGGTCGAGGCTTTTCTTTCGGCATAGGTAAAGCATAGCAGAAAACCATAAGCTTTGGAATATGTTTCTCGGCGCCAGGTGGGTGCTGACGGGCCGGCGGCACGGTGCCGCCCGGGCCGGGGCGCCGCCGGTTTACAAAACGAAGTCAGGTGCTATAATAGCCTTATGGCGGACCCGCTGCCCGGTTACGCTGTCCGCTGTAAGGAGGGTGGCAGGTGACGGAAACAGATGGATCCATCAGCGAGTTTGACCGCCTGTTCGGCTGGCCGGATGTCTGCCGCAGCCTGTTCCGGGTTCTCATTACCTCCATTCGCGAGGGTTTTTTCATAACCGACGGCCAGGGAGCTTTTCTCTATGTGAGCCCATCACTGGGCATGATGCTGGACCATGATCCCGGGCAGCTTCTTCGGATGTCCATCGATGATATAGACCCGGGGAAAGGGTTCAAGGATGCCTCCAGGGCCATGGGAGCGGAAGGCTACGGTGTCTCCACATACGAGACCACGTTGAAGAGAAGGGGCGGGGAACCGGTGGACGCAGAGGTGACCCTTGCGCGGTACAACGTTCCGGCGGAGGGGCAGAGGTGTGTTGGCCTCGTGCGCCACATCGGCGACCGCAAAAGGGCCGAGACGGCGCTCCGGGAGAGCGAGGAGAGGTTCAAGCTTTTCAGCCACGCGAGCCAGGAAGCCCTCGTGCTCCTCAATGACGCGGGTAAGGTCCTTTATGCGAACCCGGCCGCCCTTAAGATCACGGGACGTGAGGATCGACGGGTTTCCGATATGGAGATCGGTGAGTTCCTCAGGCCTTATCAATTCTCCGACGAACAGAAGCTGGAGATGGCCATAACCGAAGTGATGCCCGTATCGACGATAGCGGAAGAGATGGTGGGCTCCGACAGGGTGCTCGACCTTTCGATCATGGGGGCGGAGGGCGTGGAGACCAGCATCGAACTGTGCCTCCTGTCAGAGAAGGTGGGCGACAAGTGGCACATGATCGCGCTGTTCAGGGACGTGACGGAGAAGAAGAACGCGCTGGAACGTCTGCGGAAATCGGAAGAGAAGTTCCGCCGTCTCTTTGAGGACACGAAGGACGCGGTATTCATGTCGACGCCGGAAGGGAAGATCGTCGACATCAACAAGGCCGGCCTCGAGCTTTTCGGTTTCAGGAACAAGGAGGAGATGGTTGAACTTGATGTGGCACAGGACCTCTACTGCAATCCCGAGGACAGGGCCAGCTTCAGGGCCGCCATCGAGACATACGGCAGTGCCAGCATGCATGACCTTGCCTTGAAGCGCAAGGACGGCACCGTCATCGTCGTGTCCATCACGGTGAATGCCGTCTACGATGAGGTGGGCAACGTCGTCATATTCCACGGTATCATCCGGGACCTGACGGGCATCAGGCAACTCGAGCAGCAGGTCAGGGCGTTCCAGAAGATCGACGCGGTCCGGGAACTCATCGGAGACATGGCGCACCATTTCAACAATATTCTCAATATAATAGTGGGGAATGCCCAGCTCGCGAAGATATCCCCCGACTGCACCGAGGAGGTGGGCTCATACCTCTCGGCCATCGAGGAGGAGGTCTTCAGGGCGGCCGACATGGTGGATGCCCTCCTGACATCGGGAAGCCGCCATCCCATGGACATGAAAACCGTGGATGTCGGGTCCGTGGTGAGGGACTTCGAGAAGATGGTACGCAGGATCATCGGAGACGGGATCACCATCGTCCTGTCCGTGCCTTCAACGCCCATACCTGCAAAGATCGATGTGGCGAGGATCGCCCAGGCCTTCCTCAATCTGGTGGTGAACGCACGGGAGGCCATGGACGGTGCCGGGACGCTGACCATCCGGGTCTACGCGGAAGACATGACGGACGTGACCACCACTCTTGACGGGAAGATAATGCCCGGCTCATATGCCGTGATATCCGTTGCCGACAGCGGACGCGGCATGGAGAGGAGCCTCACCGAGAAGATATTCGAACCCTTCTACACGACGGACACGTCGGGTGAGAAGAAAGGGCTCGGGCTGAGCGTGGTCCTCGGGATCGTCAAACAGCACGGCGGCTTCGTCATCTGTGACAGCGAGGAGGGGAAGGGCGCAACTTTCAAGATCTATCTGCCCATCTCAGAGGAGAAGACGAAGGCGCAGAGGCTGATGGAACAGGGCATCGGCGGTGGCACCGAGACGGTCCTCATCGGTGAAGATGAGGATGCCCTCAGAAAGATCGCCGCTGATTTCCTGAAGACACTGGGATACAGGGTCATAGCCGCCAGGAACGGTGAGGAGGCCCTTGCCCTGTTTCGCGAGGTGTCCGGGGAGATAGATATCGCGCTTATGGACATAGCCATGCCCGGCATGAACGGGCTCGACGTGTACCACGAGATCAGAAAGATGAGACCCGACATCGATGTCCTTTTCATGACAGGCTACAGCCTCGATGCCGCAAACATAAGCACCATCCGGGAACAGGGTATAAGCATCATCCGAAAACCGTTCACAATGATAGCGCTCGCCCGGAGGATACGGGAGATACTGGATAAAGAAAAGGCGATCCCAACGGGGGTCTAGAGGCTTATCTCTTTCGCCTCTATCATGCCGTCTATGGCCCTTATGTGCTTGAGGACGTCCTTTCCGATGGGGCAGTCCACGGAAACGAAGGCGACTTCCTCGCCCTGGACCATCCGGGAGACGGTGAAGCTCGCTATGTTGATGCCGTGGTCGCCCAGGATGGTGCCGACCTTGCCGATGACGCCGGGGCGGTCCATGATCTTGAAGGCAAGGAATGTCCCCTCGGGGATAACGTCGAGGTGGAAGCGGTCGAGAAGCACGATCCTGCCCATCTTGTCGGGGAAGACGGTCCCCGCTATGGTTACCTCCTCGACATCGGTCTTGAGGCTGAAGATAATGAGATCGTTGAACTTGTCGAACTGCTCTGTCTTCGATTCCTCGACGACGATGTTGCGGTCCTTGGCCAGGTAGGGTGCGTTGATGTATGTAACGGAACCCTGGAGGGAGATATCGAGAAAACCGTTGATCCCCGCTATGGTAAAGGGCTGGTAGCTGAAGGGGACGTCGAACTTGCGTTCGCAAAGGTCTTCCTCGAAGTTCTTTCCCACCATGATGACCGATATCTTCTCGGGCCGACCCTTGCTGATCTGCGCCGCGAGCTTGCCCATCTTCTCGGACAGGTTGAAATACAGCTGAAGGTGGTCGGGAAGGAGGGACTTCATGAAAGGTATGTTGACGCCATGCTGATAGGGCCTGCCATGTAGTGCGTTGAGGACCTGTTCGGCGACGATGGCCGAGACCGCCTTCTGCCCCTCGGCGGTGTTGGCGCCTATGTGCGGTGTGGCGAACACGTTCTCCAGGGTGAGGAGTTTGTTGTTCTTCGGGGGTTCCTCCACCCAGACGTCCACGCCGGCGGCGAAGATCTTGCCGGACACGAGGGCCTCATACAGGTCGTTCTCGTTCACGATTCCACCCCGGGCGCAATTGACGAGGATGACATTGTCTTTCATGATGGCGAGCTTCTCGGCGGTGATCATGTTCCTTGTCGTGCCGGTGAGCGGTGTATGAAAGGTGATGACGTCGGAGACTTTGAGGAGGTCGTCGAGCTCGTCGTACAGGGCGACGCCGAGTGATTCGGCCTTGCTCTTCTTAATGTAGGGGTCGTAAGCGATGACCTTCATGCCGAAGCTCTTCGCGCGGATGGCGACGTTGCTCCCGATGCGGCCGAGGCCGATGATGCCCAGGGTCTTGTTGTGGAGCTCGATGCCCATGAATTTCTTTCGGTCCCACTTGCCCTGTTTCAGGGATTCGTTGGCAAGGGGTATCTTGCGGGCAGCGGCGAGCATGATGCCCATGGTGAGTTCCGTGGCGGCGAGGGTGTTCCCCGTGGGGGCGTTAAGGACAATGAGACCCTTCTTGCTTGCCGCCTCTATGTCGATATTGTCCACGCCGACACCGGCGCGCCCGATTATCTTCAGCCGGCCGGGGTTCTCAATGAGACTCTCCTTGACCGTGGTACCACTGCGGGTGATGATGGCATCGTAGTTGCCGATGATAGTCTTCAGTTCTTCGACCTTTATACCTGCCTTGACTTCGACTTCGACCGCCTTGTCCGCCGCAAGGATCTTGAGTCCTTCTTCAGCGAGATGATCTGTGACGAGGATCTTGAATTTTTTCATACGAGTCCGCCTAAGTTATTAGTTCTTGTAATATTTCTGTGCTCGTGATATACGTAACGACAGTAAAAGATACCACCGGCAAAAAGAAAAAGCAATACGGGACAAATAGTTGTGGCGAACGAAAAACCTGCCGAAAAAGGAGCACCCCCGGACCTGAACCTGGAGGGCAAGGGGCGTTCTGAGGGCAGGAGGCCGGTCATCAACCGCAGGAACCTGCGCGACATCATCATCGTGGTCTGCCTCATCTCCGCCGTGCTCTACGACCTCGACTGGGTAAGGCTCTCGGTGGCGGGTGCGCTCCTCACATTCGGCTGTTTCTTCCACTACATGACAAAAGGGGTCCTCATCCGCAACGTCGTCCTGTGCCGCGAGGGGACATACGGAGTTGTCCGTCATCCCTACTACATGGCGAACTATCTCATAGACTCGAGCTTCTGCCTCGTGAGCGGCAATGTCTACCTTCTCCTTATATACCCCTTTCTGTTCTACTGGTCCTACGGCCCGACCATCAGGAAAGAGGAGGCCACGCTGGCGCGGCTCCACAACAGTGAATATGTGCGGTACAGCCTCGATGTACCCCAGATCTTCCCCGATGCTTACTCCGTCCGCAGCATGAAAGGAGTGGGGAAAGGCTTTTCGATGCAGAGGATCACCCGGAACGAGATATCCCGGTTCATGCGCTTCTGGGCGACGGGCTTCCTCATCATATTCATCCACACCCTGAAGACGACAGATGTACAGAAAATCTGGTCTTTCGATCTTGCCGTCGTCAGGGATAACCCTTACGGTTTTGCGCTCCTGCTCTCGACCATCGTCCTTTTCATAGCCAGCCTTCTCGTCCAGTGCAAGAAGGAAGAATCCGCCCTCAAAGCAGAATAGGACCATGGGACCCGCCGTGAACCCCGCACCCGGTCAGAAATGGACCTTTGCTGATTATGCGGCGCTGGCCGTTCTCGTTGCCGCCGCCATCATCCTTTTCTTTCCCGGTCTTTCCCTGCGTTCGCTGTGGGGCTCCGAGGGCCGGTGGGCGGTCATCGCCCGGGAGATGATGCTAAGCGGCAACTACTTTCTCCCTACGATCAACGGTATCGTCTATTTCGACAAACCTCTGCTGAGCTACTGGGCGATCATTCCCTTCTCGCTTATATCGGGGGTGACGGAAGCCTCCGCCCGGATCCCTGGTGTGCTTGCCGGAATAGGTACGGTGGCCCTCGTCTTCGCCATAGGCAGACGGCTTTTCGGCCTGGCATCGGGGTTCTATGCCGGTCTCATTCTCCTGACGACGGCGATGTTCGGTTTCTGGTCGAGGACGGCGTCGGCGGAGGTCCTCAACGTCCTGGCCATATGGTCGATGCTCTGGATCCTGCAGGGCAGGGGCACCGAACGCCCGTTCCACCGGTATCTACTGTTCTACCTGATTGCGGCCGTCTCTTCCTTCTGCAAGGGTCCGCTGGCGCCTGCCGTTGCCGTGACGGCGGTCGTGGCGGTAAGCTGTGTGGAGATGGCCCGGGACATCGGGCAGCACGTGTTCGGCAGGACCCGAAGGAAAGCGACGGAGCATTTTGACTGGATACTCTCTGCAAAGGGAATCCTGGCGGCGGCCTGTGGCCTTGCCCTCTTTACCCTGCTCCTTTTCCTGCCGGTGATCATGACCGGGTCCTGGGAGGCCGTGGAGCTCATGTGGCGCGAGAACGTGGTGAGGTTTCTGGAACCTTTCGACCATGTGGAGCCGTTCTACATCTATTTCAAGCACACCCCGGTGTTCCTTATCCCATGGACGCTTCTTGCCGCTGGTGCCGTCATCCACATGAAAAGATGGGGAGGCGGGGCCGAGCGGCGGTGGGTTGCGACGGTGACGATCGCCGTATTTGTCTTCTTCACTATTTCCGGTTCGAGAAGGAGCTATTACATACTGCCCCTCGTTCCCGCTTTCGCGCTCATCATCGGACGGTCTCTGGCAGGGTTCCTGGACCGCGAGACGGAAAAGGACGCCCCATTCATGAAGGCCGCCCTCGTCATCACCGCCTTTATCCCCTTCATCGCGGGCGTGGCCCTCATCGCCGGGTACTTTGGCTTCGAGGCGTATCGGCATCTTTCGGAGATCATAGCGGGACCTGTGATCGTAATGGCCGGGGCTGGGGCGTTCTTCTTCATTTTCAAGAGGATGTATGTACCCGGCTCGGCCCTTGTGGTCCTGCTCTTCTTCGGGCTCCTTCTGTGGACCTTTACCGCCGGGACCTCTATAGGTGAGAGGGACCGGGGCCTCAGGCCCTTCGCCCGCCAGGTCGCGTCGAGAATAGAGGGGGCACCGCACGGGAACGTGGCGATGTACGGGGTGGGCAATTCATCCTTCATCTTCTATCTCGACAGGAAGGCGCCCGTGAGGGCCCTCTGCGAACTTCGGGAGGTGTGTTCCCTGGCGGACGGCGCGGGCAGATACCTCATTACCGAAGAGGCCTTCGTGCGGGCCATCGAAAAGGAATGCGGTTTGAAGAGGTTCGACAGGGCAATCAGCGAGTCTCGGGAGGACCGGAAGAAGAGGCGCAACGACCTCGTTCTCCTCGTCTCTCCGAAAGGGCCCTGAAAGGCCCTGAAATGGGCGTAAATCTCAAAGTTTTGCTTGACTTAGCACACCAAATGTATTAATGTAGACAAATTTTTTTAAGGGTGAAAACGGTTATGAAGACATATTTTCCAAAAGAAGGCGAAGTTTCGAATGACTGGTATGTAATGAACGCCGACGGTGTCGTGCTGGGAAGGCTCGCCGCCAGGGTTGCCATGATCCTCCGCGGCAAGACGAAGCCGGTTTTCACGCCCCATGCCGACACGGGTGATTTTGTCATCGTCGTCAATGCGGACAAGGTGAAGCTCACGGGTGCGAAGCTCCTGCAGAAGACCTATCAGAAACACAGCAACTACCCCGGCGGGTTGCGCGTGACGAACGCGAAGACGATGCTCGAGAAGAAACCGGAAGAGGTGATCTACCAGGCCGTGAAGGGCATGCTCCCCAAGAACACGCTCGGCAGAAAGATCCTTAAGAAACTGAAAGTATATCGGGGCAGCGAGCATCCGCACAAGGCTCAGATGCCCAGGGAGATATCGTTGAAGGAGGTACAAGGTGCCTGAAAAGAGGTACTACGCAACTGGCAAGAG
>MVQP01000043.1 GCA_002067235.1 Syntrophorhabdus sp. PtaB.Bin047 | reverse complement strand
CAACGCCCGGGAGCCCATCATGGGATACCCCGAGTGGAAGGGACTTTTGTGTTCCATACGGAAGGCGTGATATAGAGGCGATACATGAAATAGCCCTCTGAGAGAGGGCGTTCGAAAATGACCGGAAGTGACGGACCAATCACGGTTCGTCACTTCCTTTTTTTTCGTCCCGAGTCTCTACTTCTTCTTCGTCGATGTGGACGTGTTCACGTCGAAGGAGGATGTTGTGGATGTGGATTTCTGCACCTCGTTCGTTTTCACGGGGGTGGGCTCGGGCACGGCGGGGACCTTCACGTCCTCGATCTTCTTCCCCGCCGCCTGCTCGAGCTGCTGCAGGGCCGGGCCTTTCTTCTTCTGCTGTGCCGATGAAACACCGAAACTGCAGATAACGAGGGCGAAGATCGCCACAACTGCCAGGGCTGCTCTCAATACTGTGTTCTTCATGGTCTGTCTCCTTTATCCTTTATTATTGTGCATTATTTTGCCTGACTGTACGTTCCCTTGTGGTTGATCTGCGGCACGGTGTACCGCGGCGAGTTTCTCACGCGCTCCAGCATTCTTTCACGCCCCGCCGTGTAGCTGCCGGAATTGCTGTTATTGCTGTTGCCCGCCCGGCGGGAACTGGTCGCCACGTAGTCCTGGTAGGAAGGGTCGGCGGCAGTACTGGCGTATTTGAAATACTCCTGCGGCGTCGTCTTGACGGTATCCGCCCCGTAACACAGACCGGTGGTAGCCAGAAGGGTCAGAACAGCTGCTGCGCTCAGGATCTTTTTCATTTTCGGTCTCCTTATCATTTTTCAAGATGAGACAAGGGGAGGAGAAAAAAGTTCCAGAGAAAGAGACGGTTTCAGGGATAAAAGACGGTTTCAGGTTTCGAGAAAAGACCAGAAAGACCGCTTCAGGAAGAAGGGGCGATTTCCTGCTTCTTCTTTTTGTCTTTGACCTGAAACCTGGAACCTGGGACCTGAAACGGTCTTCACAGTGTTGTTTCCCGCCCGGTCCTGGTTTCGAAGGTCTTGTATTCGTCCTCTATCCTGTCCTGGAGGTAGAGGTAATCGCCGCCGGGTTTCTTCTTCATGTCCTCGTAGTCCTGCCGTGCCCGCGCCGCGCAGTCGGGGCAGCAGGCGGCAGGCAGCGAGATACAGAAGACGGAATAGCTGCGGCCGCTGTGGTGGACGCAGGATGACGAAATGCGGCGGTAGCCGCAGCAGTCGGGGCACATCCTGAGGTCGAGGCGCTGCTCCTCCTGAAGGTACTCCGTGTCGTAGAAGATGCCCCGGGAGCTTCCATAGTACTCCCGGCCCTCTTTCCGGTTCGCCTCCACCACCTTTTCCCTCTCCCGGAAGGCGGCAAGCTGGTGCGTCACCAGGGACCGGATATAGTCCATGTTCTTCGCCGATTCCTTGAATCGGGTCGGGTTGTAGTCGGGTTCGCGCAGATTGGAGAAGTCGATCCCCGCCATGGCCATGATGATGCCCATGTTGATGTAGGGCAGGGCGGTCTCGACGGAGTACCCTCCTTCCAGCACCGCTATGTCGGGCCTGAGCTTCTGGTTCAAGATGGCATACCCCCGGGCGGTAAAGCTCATGTTCGCCAGGGGATCGCTGTAATGGTTGTCCTGTCCCGCCGAGTTGATCACGAGCTCGGGCTTGAACTCATCGAGCATGGGCAGGACGAGGTTATCCATTATGTAATGGATGCCTTCGTCCGTCGTCCTCGGGGCCATTGGTATGTTGATCGTGGTGCCGTGGGCCAGCGGGCCTCCGAGCTCGTTGGTGAATCCCGATCCGGGGTAGAGCGTCCGCCCGTCCTGGTGGAAAGATATGAAGAGAACGTCGGGATCGTCCCAGAATATCTCCTGACTGCCGTCGCCGTGGTGGACGTCGGTGTCGACGATGGCCAGGCGCCTGACCCCGTATGTTCGGCGCAGGTACTCCACCATGACGGCCTCGTTGTTTATGTCGCAGAAACCCCGGTTGCCGTGGACGACGGTCATGGCGTGATGGCCGGGCGGTCGGATGATGGCGAAGGCGTTCTTCACCTCCTTCTGCATGAAGGCGTCGGCCATCACCATGGCGCACCCCGCCGAAACCATGTGCGCCTCGGTCACGCGGCTCTCAACGTCGGGGACGCAGAAGTGGACCCGCGACACGTCCTTTGCCGTAGCAAGGCGGGGATGATACTCCCTCACCTCGGGCATATCCATGATGCCTTCCTCGAAGAGTTGGTCCCGGGTGTAGAGGAGCCTCTCCTCCCTTTCGGGATGGGTGGGGCTGATCGCCCAGTCGAAAGCGGGGAAGAATATGACACCTGTGGGCTTCATACTATGCCACCCCCTTGTATTCATGAATGAATCCCGGAGCTATCTGGACACCCACATCGAAGAGCTTGCCTTCCTGCGTGAAGCCGCGGATAACGTTGAACTGCTCCTCGAGGTAAACGTGGGCCTCGCCGGCGTAATCGGCGAGCCCCCTCTCGCGGCTCGCCTCTTTGAGGCAATCGAGCGCCAGTTCTCTTGCGTCTTCGAGCTGGAAGCTGCGTTTCTCGACGGTGCCCTTCAATCCTCCCGGCGACCCCGTGTAGGTGCGCCGGCCCGTGTCGACGTGGACCTCCACCGCCAGGGTGGGCCGCGCCACGGCCGCCCCCAGGGCGTTGGCGACGGGCGAGTAGCGGTGCAGGAAATGCTCGACGCCCATCTTCGCCGCCAGCATGGGGATGATGGCCGGTGCGGCAGCGCCGATGCCGATCACCCGGTGCAGTTCGAACTTCCTCCTGTGTACCACCTCCCAGACCTTGTAGGCGGGCTCGTCCTCCCAGAGACCGAACATCTCCTCGATGTTCCGTTCCAGCCTGTCGACCACCTCATCGGCTATCTTCCCGCACAGCTCCTCCAGAGACACGCCGAGCCGTCCGGCGACGGCCTGAAGCTTCTCCCGGGAGGCGTCGGCGTTTCCGAGACCGAGGCCGTTCAGGAGGTTGAAGGCGTCCGTCACCGTCGGCTCGGCGCCTCCCAGGCAGGCCGCGGGACCGAGGCGCATGGGACCCACCCGCAGTTCCCCGGATTCTTCGTACACGCGGCTGTCGCCGCCGAGCGGTATGGACCGTACCGCGAAGGAGTTGATGTGCGTGAGGTGGCCGCCTATGAGGGCGCCCTTCGAGGCGTACAGAGGCAGCCCCTCAATGACGAGGCTGATGTCGGAGGTGGTGCCGCCGATGTCCACGGACACGGCATTCAAGGACTCGCGGCTCAAGGCCATGGTGCCCATGGTGCTCGCCGCCGGCCCGGAGAACACCGTCTCGCAGGGCCGCTTCCGGCTGGCCTCCAGGGTGGTGGTGCCGCCGTCAGCCTTCAGGATATGCACGTCGCTTCGGGGACTGCGCGCCCCTATGGCGGCCTCGATGCCATCCGCAAAGCGGTTCCACTCCCTCATGGTCATCGCTGTGTAGTAACAGGTCACGGCCCGCCGGGGAAAGTTGAGCCTTCCCGCGATCTCGTTGCTCGTGCACACGTCCATGTGCGGGTACAGTGACCGGGCGCGGTCTTCGACCATCCTCTCGTGGGCATCGTTGCGGTTGGAGAACTTCCCCGCGACCGCCACCCTGTCGATGCCGGAATCATGGACCTTCTTCAGGACCTCCTCCACCTCCTTCGCATCGGGGGCCTCGATCTGTCTGCCGCGGAAGTCTATGCCCCCCTTGAGGAAATAGGTGTCGGGACTTATCCTGTAGGCTGAAAAGGGCAGCCCGCTGCCGGGAAGGAGGAGGAGCGCCGTGCGCTCTCCCCGCCCGGTGGCGAGGAGATTGGTGACGAGCGTGGTGGAGAGGACTATCCTTCGGACGTCCGCCCTGCCCGCGCGCGCGAGGAGCTCGTCCAGCACGGACAGAAGGGTGCCTTCGAGATCGTTCTCCTCCGTCGGGTGCTTGACGCTCAAGAGGACCGACCCTTCCGAAAAGAGAACTCCGTCCGTGTACGTGCCGCCCACATCGATACCGATCAGCATGTTGTTCACCTCTCATCTTCCCCCGGCGGTCCGGGGTCATTCAAATTCTTCGAACTCCTCTGCGGAGTAGAAAAGGTGGGTCTCCCGTATCCTCTCCCCGTCAAGGCTGCCGTCGAGAATGGACGTCTCGGCCCTTAACCTGAACAGGTGCGCCCGGGCTTCCAGTTCAGCGAGGCGGTTGTCGAGGCCCCTCTCACGGATGATGTCCTTGACGGCGCGGAAGATCTCCTCGCTTCCGTGGAGCAACACTCCCTCGTCGAGGATCTTGACGGCGACCATGCGCTTGAAGTCGTCGAAGGCCGCCTGCTCCCTGACACGCATGAGCCTCTTTATCTTGTAGTCCACTTCCTCGTTCACGGCGGGGTCGATGAGCATCCTGTACTTCCTGCGGTATATCAGCTCATCGAGCCTGCCTATTGGGCCGTCCGCCACGTCGTCATCGGTAACGACCACAAGGTCGATGTCGGACCCTTTGACGAGCTTTCCCGTGCTGCGCTCCGGGCGGGGCACATCGTGGGCCATATTGTACACGATGTCCCCTGCAATGATGAAACACATCCGGCCGGCCATTTCCGCGGCGTCTTCGTACTCCTCCATGACGTCGAGGACCATCCGGAGGGCGCGGTCGAACTTGAGCCTGCTTATCTCCCGGATCCGGTCGCCCACCGCGAGGCACCTGTCGTCGAGGGCGGCCCTGTCGCCCGCGAGACCGATGACGCAGTAGGTGAGGAATTCCCGGAGAATGGACGGGGAAAGGCGGGCAAAACCCTCAACGTGGCGGTCGAGCCTCATGTATCGTGTGCCCACGGAACGGACCTCCAGTCTGCCCGAGGTCCTGCACGCCCTCCACAGAAGCAGGCTATCCGTCCGCATCTCCTTCTGGATCTCAAAACCCGTCAGGGGGCCTCTCGTGCCGATAAGACCCACGATGGCTTCTTCAATACCGCTCATTTCCCCGATCTTCCGAGCCGCGCCGCGGCCTCGCGGGACTGCGGCTGGAGCCCGTGTCTCTAGCCGAGATGGGCCCTGATCACGTCCGCGATCTCGGCACAGTGTTTTTCCGTGACCGTGTCCGACGGCCCCTCGACCATCACCCTGCACATGTTCTGGGTGCCGGAATAGCGCACGAGGACGCGCCCCTCGTCGCCGAGCTCCTTCTCGACCCCCTCTATCACCGCCATCACCTGGGGTATGGTGGCGATATCGGGCTTGCTCCTGACATCGACATTGATGAGCTTCTGGGGATAGATCTCCATCCATTTCGCCAGCTCCGACAGGGGTTTGCCCGTCCTTACCATGGCGGCGAGAAGCTGGAGGGCGGTGATGATGCCGTCACCCGCGGTGTGATGGTCGAGAAAGATCATGTGCCCCGAATCCTCTCCGCCCACCACGCCGCCGAGGCGCATCATGTCCTCGAGGACGTAGCGGTCGCCGACCTTCGACGCGTGGTACCTGAAACCGTATTTTTTGCAGGCAACCCTGAGCCCGAGGTTGCTCATGACGGTGCTGACGAGAAGGTCGTTCTTCAATTTGCCCTGATCCTTGAGCATCCTCGCACAGATGAGAAGGATCTGGTCGCCCGTCATCTCCCGCCCCTTTTCGTCCACGGCGATAAGGCGGTCACCGTCCCCGTCGAAGGCGAGCCCGACCGCCGCCCTGCTCTCCACGACCCTTTTTTTGAGGTCATCCGTATGCTGCGAACCGCACCTGTCGTTGATGTTGATGCCGTTCGGGGTATTGTGGATGACCTCGATGTCGGCGCCGAGTTCCCAGAAGGTATCGGGAGCGATCCTGTACGTTGCCCCGTTGGCGGTATCGAGGACGATCTTCATGCCCTCGATGGAGAGGTCGCGGGGAAAGCTGTTCTTCACGAAGACGATGTACCTGCCGTGCGCGTCCTCCAGGCGGAAGGCCTGCCCCATTTCCCGGATGGGGGGCACGAGGCCGTGCAGGGTATTGCTCAGCATCAGTTCCTCGATGGCCTCCTCCTGTTCGTCGGAGAGCTTGAAGCCGCTGCCGTTGAATATCTTTATGCCGTTGTCCTGGTAAGGGTTGTGGGAGGCGGAGATCACGATCCCCGCGTCGGCGCGCATGGTCTGCGCTATGAAGGCTATCCCCGGCGTCGGCAGGACGCCCACGAGATAGGGGTTGCCCCCCATGGAGGTTATCCCCGATTCCAGAGCACCCTCGAGCATGTACCCGGAGATGCGCGTATCCTTTCCGATCACTATCCGGGGACGGTCGTGCGTCTTCTTCAGGAGATACACAACCGCCTGCCCGATGGCAAAGGCTATCTCCGCGTTCATCGGATACCGGTTCGCTTCCCCCCGGACGCCGTCGGTCCCAAAAAGTTTACCCATTATCACCCCTCACTCGTCTCACCATCTCCACGTTATCTGCCGAACATATTCAGGGACGGCAGGAGCTCCTGCACCCCTGTGCAGAAGATATCCACGACCTCCTGCAGCCATGCCGTGCCCTTCGCCGAGGTCCCGGCGTCAAATCCCTGTACGGCCTCTATGTAGTCCGCGCCGCCTCCCAGGCTGCCCGCCAGCGAAAGAAAGGCCTCGCGCGACCGCGCCGCGAGGTCGTCCCCCGGCACGGATGTGAAGATTTCTTCTATTTCCGCGAACCTTTCGCAGAATTCGTTCCTTCCGTCGCCGTCTTTTCGTGACTGTGCCCCGTGCCCCGGCCTTCGCGCCTTGTCCGCCAGCATCCCAAGCCTCTTCAGCCGTTCCTGCCTCGCCAGGGCCAGCGTATCCATGAGCCCCGAGAAGACAAGGTCCCCGAACTCCCTCGCCTCGACGAAGGGGCGGCGCACATGGAGGTACCACTGCTCCAGCGCCATCAGGTTGGCGATATATATGATGTTGTTCCCCACGATGCGATGGAGGTTCGGATAGGTCCCCGGCCTGACATCGATCGTCCTCGCCGCATGCGTCTTTCCGACGATGAGCTTGTTGTCTTCCGGGAAATCGCTCCTCAGCACCGAATTGGCGGCAACCACGTTCCCGTACCCCATTCTGAGGGGCCCCACCAGGCCGCCCTGACCGCCGAGAAAAATGGGGGGTTGGTTCAGCATGACCCCGCGGGGGACGTCCCCGATGAGGGATGCCGTCGTCTTGTCGCCGTCGGGTGTGAAATTGAAGTGGATGTAGGAGCTTCCCACCTCGCTGTGGTTTTTCCGGCTGGTCCCTCCCGCCATCAGGCAGTCGCAGAAGTTGATGAGGCTCCCCAGTGTCACGAAGGGAAAGAGTATGGTCTGCTTGAGACCCACGCAGTGCGCCCCGCCTGCCTCCTCCTCGAGGATGCAGCCCTCGCGCACCTCAGCGCCGAGACCCATGTTCACCCTGTCCAGGAAGACCGACCCGGCGAAGTAGCCCCCTTTAAGCTCCACCTTCGGCCCCAGCCGGCAGTTGTCGATGGTGACGGGTCCCTCGTACCCGATCCTGGCACCGGCGGATATGACCGTCCTCTCGCCATAGATCCTGCACCCCGGGTAGATCCTGACGTCCGTGCCCGATATGTGGTCGACGTTCACCTCGTCACCCACATCCAGGGTGAGCGGGTTCGGGATGTCGATACCCTTCCTGATCATCTGCACAACTTTATCCAGGCATCGGGGTTGAACATCCATATCGGGTCTCCTCCGTAAAGACTGACGGGCCTGTCAAGATCGTCGAACCATTTGAACCATGGATCGTATGGGAATGATAACAGTTTTTCCCCTGTTTTTGCAACATCCCGTAGAGTTATGGATCGCCAGTCACGGCCATATGTGGTACAATGACAGGGCTTTCGGATGATGGAAGAATGAGAGCCACGACCACAGGATATCTTGCGCGCACCGCCCGCTATCTGCTCCCCTATACGGGCATCGCGGCCGCGGACATCCTCTGCGCCTTTGCCTCCCTCGGCTTCTACTTTGTCTTTCCCCAGGTGACTCAGTACATCATCGACGACATCATCGGCGGGAAGAGGATGCACCTGCTTGCCCCCGTCATCGCCGGTCTCGCGGGTGCCTTTTTCCTGTGCAACATCTTCAGGGCCATCGGCATCATGCTCAACACCCGGTTCGAACAGGGCGTCATCTTCGACATGCGCAAGGACGTCTACGCGCGGCTCATGCGGCTGCCCGTGGGTTACTTCGACGGCCGGGCCTCGGGCGACCTCATGACAAGGGTGACGGACGACATCACGGCCGTCCACCGCGTGCTCATCGACGGCACGGAGCAGGGCGCCACGGCCATTGTGACCGTCATCGCCGTCGCGGCCATCCTCTTCGCCAAGAACGCTGTGCTCACCATGTACGCCCTTATTCCCCTCGGCATCCTCGTCGCGGGCGCCCTCTGGTACACCCTCTCCGCCCATCGGCGCTATCGCAGACAGAGGCAGGCCATCGGCGCGATGAACGCCCTTCTTATGGACAACCTGCAGGGCATCCGCCAGATCAAGGCCTTCGGGCGCGAAGGGTACGAGGACGGCCGTTTCGCGCGGCGTGCCGACGCGCTGCGCCGCGCCACCTTCGGCGTCATGAGGGTCTGGGCCGTCTACTCCCCCGCGATGGCCTTCGCCGGGTCGCTGGGGATGGTCCTCGTCCTGTGGATGGGCGGTCCCATGGTGACGGCGGGGTCGATGACCCTCGGCGAGCTCGTGGGCTTCCTCTTTTACCTCTCCCTCTTCTACGAACCCATCGGGAGGCTGCACGGCCTCAACCAGCTTGTCCAGTCCGGCAGGGCCGCGGGCGAGCGGGTCTTCGACATCCTCGACGCCACGGAGGAGGATTCAGAGCGCGCGGGCACCGGGACATTCGACGGGCCCGTCCGCGGCGAAGTGCGTTTCGAGAACGTCTCCTTCAACTATGACGGCAGGGGCGACGCATTGAAGGGCATTTCCCTCAATGCCCGGCCGGGACAGATGATCGCCCTCGTGGGGGCCACCGGCTCCGGGAAGACCACCCTCGTCAACCTCATCCCCGCCTTCTACCGTCCCTCGTGCGGCCGCATAACCATCGACTCCAGGGACATCGCGGATCTTCCCCTCGCCTCCCTCCGCTCTCTTGTCGGCATCGTCAGTCAGGAGGCCTTTCTCTTCAACGGCACGGTGCGCGAGAACATACTTTATGGAAAACCGGACGCCTCCGGGCGGGAGCTGAAGGAGGCGGCCCGGGCAGCGAACTGCCATGATTTCATAACCCGCCTGCCCGAGGGCTATGACACCCGCGTCGGTGAGCGCGGCGTCAGGCTCAGCGTCGGAGAGAAACAGAGGGTCAGCATAGCGCGCGCGCTGCTCAAAGACCCGCCCATCCTCATTCTCGACGAGGCAACGGCAAGCGTCGACACGGCCACGGAGAGGATCATACAGGAGGCCCTGCAGCGGCTCATGGTGAACCGCACCAGTTTCGTCATAGCCCACCGCCTCTCCACCATCATCAATGCCGACCAGATACTCGTCCTTGCCCGCGGCGAGATCGTGGAGAGGGGCACCCACGAGGAGCTTCTCGCCCGCGAGGGCGTTTACGCGCGGCTCTGCGCCATACAGAACGTGGATCTCATCGAGGAGGAAGATGAACGGAACAAGGCCTCCAGGTGACCCCGGCCCCGGGTATCAGGTGCCCTCCCACATCCGCCACGTCAGGGTCGGGGACCGGGTGATCATCCTCGACATCCGCTCGGAATCCTATTTCGCCCTCGACCCCGTCGCCTCGCTCATGTGGGACGAGCTCACCGTCGGGCACGGAAGGGACGAGTACCTCCAAAAGCTCGGGGAAGAGATCTCCGGCACGACGGAGGAGATAGAGGACGACCTTGCCGGGTTCACGGGGAAATGCCTTGCACGGGGATTATTGACGCAGTCGCCCGGGGCACCGGCCAGGGAAGAGCCGCAGCGGCCCCGGCGCACCTACAAGCGCCTGCTCACCCTCCGGGCATGGTGGAGCCTTCTGAGAACGAAACTCGCACTCTCGCGCAAGGGCTTTTGCACCACCTACGGCAGCGCCCTCACCATGGCACACTCCCCGGAGGCAGACGAGGACGATGCCGGGGGCGAGGCGCTCGAGCGCGCACTCACCGCCTTCGCGGCGGCGGAGAACTTCTTTCACCTCAGGAAGGCACCCCTCGACTGCCTTCCGCGGTCGCTGGCTCTCTTCATGTTCCTGAGGCGCGCAGGGCTGCCGGCGTGCCACTGCATCGGCGTGAGGCCCTTTCCCTTCTCCGCGCACGCCTGGACCGAGTGCCACGGGCGCGTCGTCCATGACGACGAATTGAACAGGAACAGGTTCACCGTCATCGCGAGAATACCTCAATGAGAAGATTCGCCGGCGCGGTCCGTAACGATACGGCCCATTTCGGCCCCGACGCCGAGACCTTCGAGGGCTGCCGTGTCCTGTGGCGCGGCTACATAGCCAACGGGGAGGAGATCGCCGCTGAGGCCGGACGGCGCGGCATGAATGTGCGCGGCGCCACAGAGGGACACCTTTTCGCCGCCGCCTACAGGTTCTGGGGCGAGGACCTGTCCTCACACGTCCTCGGAGAGTACTGCGTCGCCATTTTCGACGGCGAGACCGGGACGGCGCTTCTCACCCACGACGCCTTCGGGCTCGTGCCCCTCTTCTGGGGCCGGACACCCGGGGGGCTCATCTTTGCTACGCATCTCGAGGATCTCCTGGCGGCCACGGGCACGGGCGAGATCGACGAGGATTTCATCGCCGACCACATCGCGAACGCCTTCCTCTCGTCCCGGCGCACCCCCTACCGGGGGCTCGAGCGCCTCGAGGCCAACACATCCATCGCGTACACTCCCCACGGGACCAAAGAGGTAAAAGGGAGTGGGTTCGGCCCCGCGAAGGGAACCCGCAGCAAAGCACGCGCCAGCCGTGAGGAGTTCCTCGCCCTCCTTCAGGAGGGAGTGAAGGCTGCCGCCCGGGCGCCGGGACCCGTGTGGTGCGAACTGTCGGGCGGCCTCGATTCCTCCACGGTCCTGTCCATGGCGGCGCGCGCCGGGACGGCGGACCTTGGCGCCTTCTCCATCGTTTACAGGCAATATGCGGATGCCGATGAGGCCGGGTGGATCCGCCTCGTCCTCGAGCACTTTCCCGTGCCCTGGCACGTTCTTGACGGCGACAGCGCCCTGCCTTACTCCGAGGTGCCCGATCGTTTCTGCCCGGAACCCGGGCTCCACCTCGTCGACTGGGCGGGCAGGAGGGTCTACGAGGAGATGGCGGCCGAGCATGGCGTTGCCGCGGTCCTGACCGGCCAGGGGGGTGACGCGGTGTTCTTTGGCATCGGCGCGGCGCCCTACCATCTCGCCGACCTTGCCTGGACGTTGAGATTCCGGCGGCTCTTCGCGGAAATGGAGCTCTGGCGCTCCCGGGACCGCACGCGGCGCAGCCGCCTCTATTGGTTCGTGAACTACGTGATGCGGCCCCTCCTGTCCTATCTCTGCGGACAGCCCATCGCACCTGCGTGGCACAGGGACCCTTCCCCCTGGATACGTCCCGACTACGCAAGGCGCATGGCCCTTCGCGAGAGGGGCCTCGGTAAACCCATGTCCGGCGCCGGCACGATCGAGCGTTCATGGTTCCTCGAGAGGCTCTCGGCCATATGCGGGCAGGCCGCCCGCGTCAATCAGATACCGCGGTCCTTCGAGTTCAGGCATCCCCTCCTCTCCCGGCCCCTCGTGGAATTCATGTTCTCCCTGCCCTGGGAGGAAAAGTTCGACCCGGCGATCGACCGCCCCCTCCAGCGCGGGGCGCTCGCGGGCATACTCCCCGACGAGGTGCGCTTAAGGAGGACGAAGACAATCTACGACCAGCCCTGCTATGAAGGGCTCCGTCAGGGCAGGTCCTTCGTGGGGCTCCTTACGGAAGACCCCCTCGTCGCGCGCCGCGGCATCGTCGATCCCAAGCTGTGGGCGGAGGCCGTCGCCCAGGCTCGCATGGGACGGACCCATTCCCTTCCCCAGTTCGAGGCCGTGGCATCCCTGGAGGTATGGCTGCGCCAGCTCGAAGACCTTGAAGCCGGGCATCTTACGGTCCCGGAAAGCCCTCTTTCACGGGTTGCAACATTGTCGGACAGAGGTCCCCAGTTTGTTATTGACAGGAAAACAAAAGGGAACTAAAATCACCCCTATAGCAACATAGTCATTAGGAGGTACACACATGAAAAGAGAAGAAAAGAAAAGCCTGACAAGACGAGAGGCGACAAAGCGCATCGCCGAGAGGCCGGACCTCACCTACATGGGAAAGGTCGTTGACGTGACCGGCGGTCAGGGCGGCGACTCCAAGGATTACGGCGGCTACACCATACCGGTCGACACGAGAAACTAGGCCTCATCACACAAGCGGTCGGACCTGCTCGAGGACCCTCATCAGAACTGCTTGGCCATTTCAATGGCATAGTGTTCTTGAACTCTCTATCCGGGATGCCCTCAACAAGGGGCATCCCGGATATTTCGTTTCCGCAGGTCGGCAACCGTGATATAATGCCGGGGTCACATGGCGAACATCCTCCTTGCAACGCGCTGCAACCGGTCCTGCCCCTACTGCTTTGCCAGTAGCGAAATGGCCGGGTCGTCGCGGGAGAGGTTCATCTCCTGGGAGAACCTCACCTACATAGCGGACCTTCTCGAGGCAGGGGGAGAGAGGAGCGTTTCGCTCCTCGGCGGGGAGCCGACCCTGCACCCCCGGTGTGTCGACATCATCCTCTATCTCTTGAGGCGCGGCTTCACCGTCACCGTCTTCACGAACGGGGTACTGAGCCCGAAGCGCCTCGGTGAGTTCCGCCGCTACCTGACGCGGACAAGTCCCGACCGCCTGAGTTTCGTCTGTAATCTCAACGACCCGATACAGACTCCGGCCCCCACGGAGGAGATTCGGAGGATCGAGCGTTTCCTCGCCGTGATGGGCCCCTTTACGCTGCCGGGCTTCAACATATACCGCCTCGACTTCACCCTCGACTTTCTCTTCGACCTCATCAACCGCTTCGGGATGAAAAGGCACATGCGCCTCGGTATCACGCACCCTTTGCCGGGAAGGCGTGATGGCTTCATCCGCCCGTCCGAGATGCGGGCCGCCATCGAGAGGCTCTGTTCTTACCGGCCGCTCTTCGATTCGCTCAAGGTGAGCCCCGGCATCGACTGCGGTTTTCCCCTCTGCAAGTTCACCGAGGAGGAACTGGGCTGGCTGCATCATTTCAATAGACCTCTCCAGTTCAGGTGCGCCCCGGGGCTCGACATAACGCCCGACATGAGCGTCTACCATTGCTTTCCCCTGTCGAGGTACAGAAGGCGCTCCCTTTTCGAATTCGATTCCATCAGGGAGGTGCGCGAGTACTACCAGGACATCCACGACGAGATCAAGGCCGAGGTGGCGGGCATATTTGACGAATGCGACGGCTGCAGGCATAAGGAGGAAGGCGTCTGCGGCGGGGGTGGCCTGTGCCAGGCCGTACACCGCCTCGTCATCGAGGCCCCCGTGAGGGGAAAGGATATGGAGAATGAACTCGCCCGTTACGATCTGTCCTCATAACAGGCAGATTCTCAAGGGACTCAAGGACCGGAAGGTCGCCGTGACTGTAAGGGACACCGGCACCGCCGCCAGGGCTGCCGCTAACGCGCGCGCTCTCGGTGCCGACCTCGTCTGCATTATCGTCGAGACCCGCCTGCCGCTCGGCAGGCTGGCATGGCACGGGGACCTCGCCTCGATTCCCCTTATCGTCATCGCCCCCTTCTTCGGCGCTTTTAGGGATCTGGAGCCGCACATCGGCCTTCTGAAGGATCTCGATGTCGCCATCCACCTCCCCTCCCACGGCGCCGGCAACGTGGCCGGTCTTCGCATCCTCTCGTCTCTGGGAATACGCTGCGCCGCCGTCATAGGGACCGAAGGACAGGACTGGGATGCCATCGCCGACCTGGCAACGTACGCGGTGCTGGGGCCCGCCCCTCACGCTCCGATAGAACCCTTCACACACATGGCATTGAGCGGGGAGCCCTTCCCCTTTATCGATTGGGACTTTCCCTGCTTCACGGGCTCTCAGCGTTTTGTGCGGTTCCATGACGGCGATCGCCCTCAAGCCGCGACAGGAGCGAGACGGAGGCCTGCCGGCCCGTGCAGGGCCTGTGCCGGGTGGACCGCCTGCCGCGGGAGGTTTACCGCCGAGGCTGCACAAGGGGGGTGCTCCTCATTCTTCCGGGAGATGGCGGACATAGCGGTGCGCCGCGCGAGGCAGGCTGAGGCCCGGGCGTGCCCGGCATCCGCCGCAGCCCCGGCCCCGCCTTCGGAGACGGAAGCCCGCGAGGACGAAGAGAGAGGGTCCGCCCATCCTTTGCAGGAAACCGGGGGTCTCACATGGATAGACTTCCGCGGCGGCCCCGCGCAGGCCCTCATCCTGTCGGGGGTGCTCAGGCAGGTGTCGGAGCTGCATACCGGAAGGCGGTACGCTCTCGTCGCGCGGACCGGCCTTGCGCAGATTCTCATGAAACACCCGGCGATAGAGATGACCGGGCATCCGCCGAAGGGCGCCCGGGTCCTCACGATCCGGGCCACAGGCTTTCCTGGTCCGCGGGAAGGGGAATATCAAAGGCTCGCCGCCTCTTTCGGTCTCGCGACGCCCGTTGAGGAGCGCCTCTGGGTCCCCTGGGAGTTCGAGGATGAGCGGAACCTCCTGGCCCTCATTCCCTGGAAGGAAAAGAACGTCCTCATCTGCACCGCCTCCGGCTCCCCGCGCAAGGACATCCCCGTAGGGCGCTGGGAGTCCCTGGTTGAGATGCTCGGCAGGGACGGGATGGGGGTGGTGCAGGCGGGAGGCCGGGGGGACCCATATGTCCGCGGCGCCTACAACATCCTCGGTCTTCTCACCGAAAGGCAGTTCATATCCCTGCCGCGCCACTTCGACGTCGTTGTCACCTCCGATGCCCTCATGACACACGCCGCCCGCCTCTGCCGGACCCCCGTCATAGTCCCTGGGGACTCGCCGGGCCCCGAGAGCACGGGCCTCTCGCTCACGGCCGCCTCTCTTGCAGCCATTCGCAGCGCCGTGGCCCGGGCGGTCGAAGGGCATCAAGGGTAGGACTTCTCCCGCCGGCGTTACATGCCGAGGCCCGGTATCCTCTTTCTGTTCACCGTGTTGAGGACAAGGAGCACGGCGATCGCTATTACGGTGAGTATGATGGAGAATATCGCCGCCCTCAAGAACTCTCCCTCGAAGACGGCATTGTAGATGGCGAGCGAGAGCGTCTCCGTGCGCCCCACGATGTTCCCGCCGAGCATGAGGCTTATGCCGACTTCTCCCACGGAGCGTCCAAAGGCGAGCAGAAGGCCCGTCACGATGCCGCCCTTGATGTTCGGAAGGACAACCTTGGTGAGCGTTTGGAACCTCGTCTTCCCCAGGGTGGCGGCCGCCTCGATCAGAGTGCCGTCCATCTGCTGCCGCGCGGCCTGCACGCTTTTCACCATGAAAGGCAGGCCCACCACGAAAACGGCAACGAGCACCCCCGAGGGTGTGAATATTATCTTGAAGGCGAATACCTCCATCAGGAGATGCCCGAGAGGCCCGTTCCTGCCGAGGATGAGGAGCAGGAAGAACCCCAGCGCCATCGGAGGGAAGATCATGGGCAAGGTCGTGATGATCTCGACGACGGTTTTCGCCGGACTTCTCTTCCCGGCCAGGTACAGTCCGAGTGGCAGACCTGCCGCGAGCTGGAGAATGAGCGCCAGCAGGGTCACCTTGAGCGTGAGTGCGATGGCCGGGTGCATCAGGTAGTCTGTCAGAGGTACGTGAGGCATATCATTTCACGCCGTATTTCCCGAAAATATCCCTTGCTTCCTTTGTCTTGAGATAATCCGTGAATCTCTTCGTTTCCGGCTTGTTCTCGAAACCTTTCACCACCCCGGCGACAATGAGTATCTCGGTGTACCGCTCTTGCGGCACGACGAGATAGCCGCCCAGCCGGTCCTTGTTCGCCATGGTCTCGGTGAGGTTGATGAACCCCGCATCGGCTTCGCCGGCGAGCAGGTAGGAGACGACCTGGGGCAAGGTGGCCACCCGGGTTATCTTGCCGGCAAGCTTTGACGTATAACCGTAGGACTTCAGGACCTCCGTCCCCGCGGTGCCGTAGATGGCCTTCTTGTCCTCCGGCATGAATATCGTCTTTACCTTGTCCGACGCTAAGTCCTCCACCCTGTCAAGGCTCACCCCTTTCCGGTAAGCGAGAACCAGGATACCCTTCCCTATCGGCTGGTAGACGCTGAATGTCACCGTCGGGCCAAGGGCCGCCAGAAACTTCCTGTCGCCGACGATGCAGCTTATCTCGCCCGTCTGCTTTGCCTGGCTCGCCACCATCTGGATGTTCCCGAAGGCAGCGTCGGTCTTTATCCCGGTAGCCTTTTCAAAGGACTTCGTCGCTTCCGCGACGGGCTTCTTGTATCCTGCTGCCGACGCTATCATCAGAGTCTGGGCGGCCGCCAGGGACGCACCCAGGAAGAGAACGAGAAGACACAGGACCGTTCCGATAATGACAGATTTCTTTTCCATATCCCTCAATTGCCTCCCTTTCCGTTGGAGTTCAGTTTCTGAATGATGGGGTTGAAGGCCTTGGAGACCACGAGCGCCCGGTCACCGGGCACGAACGTCTCCTGCCGGTTGTTGCACACGGCGACCTTTACGGGCGAGTTACCGATCAGGAGGGTCAGGACATCCACGATGTCCTCTTTCTCTACCGTGAGCACCTCCGCGACGAACTGCAGTTTCCCGCTTATCTTGCTTCGGGCGAAAATATCGTAGGGGTTTCCGTCATCCACAACGCGTCCGTCCCTGAACGTTATCACCCGGCTGCACAGTTTGAATATCTCCGGCAGGTCGTGGCTGACGAGGATCGTGGTGATCCCCCACAGCCTGTGGACCTCGATGATCTCGTCCTGAAGGTTGCTTCTCATCTCCATGTCCAGCGCGGAAAGAGGCTCATCGAGGAGCAGGAGGTCCGGCTTGCGCGCCAGGGCGCGTGCCATCGCCACCCTCTGGTTCTGCCCGCCGGACAGGAAGCCCGGCTTGCGGTGCTGCAGATTGGAGAGCCCGAAGATGTCGAGAAGCTCGTCGACGTGCCTTCTGTCAGCCTTCGGCTGCGCGAAGCGCAGGTTCTCCCGGACACTCATGTTCGGGAAGAGGGCGTAATCCTGGAACACGAAACCGACCTTGCGCCTGCGGGCCGGCAGGTTCGTTCCGTTCCCCGAGTCGTACCACGTCTCACCGCCGACCCTCACGAACCCTTCGTCGGCATCGGTGAGCCCCGCGATGATGCGCAGCATCGTCGTCTTGCCCACGCCCGACGGGCCGAAGAAGGACACCATTTCCCCGGAGCCGATGCTGAGGTCCGCGGCGAAGGGGAACTCCCCCGTCGCCGTGAAAAGCTTCTTCCTTACGGACAGTTCAATCTCCATTCCCGGCTCCGTCCGGTTCCTTCAGCATCACTTCGTTTGTCTTGATGAAGGCCGTCACGCAGTCGCCAGCCTTAAGGTCCAGCCTCTTCGCCGACATCGTTGTGATGAGCGACGTCAGGTGTTCTCCCTTGAAGGACAGTATCACCTGCGTCAGGATCTCTCCCATCACAAGCCTCTCGACGGTGCAATCCAGCTGATTGTTGAGGCTCAACTGCCCCTCGATCATCTTTCCTATGGAAACCGCCGACTCATTGAACAAGAGCTCGACATCCCCCGACATCCGCAGATAGGACACCTTCTCCGGCGTTCCGATCATGACCGCCGTCATCCGGGTTCCGTCCACATCCATGCCGGCCAGCGTCATGTTGCCCGATGTCGTCAATTCAGATATCTTCCCGCGTAAGGTGTTCATGGTGCGTTGTATATCTACGCATATATCGACAACGAAAGTCAACAGGCCCCCGGTCCTTCTTTGTGCATGACACTCCCTTTCTTTTGCCATTGCGTGCAGGGGGTCATGACTGGTATCCCATTGATAGCGGTATGCAAAGACCTGGTCGGGGAGGGTCGCTTGCTTCCCGGGCCGGTAAAGAGATTCCTCGCGGAAGCGACAAGAATGATATACGATTAGAGGAAGGTCATGAAGGAGCTGAAGGTTTCGGACAAAGCGGGGAAGATACGGCGGGCATCCGATGACGTCGTGCGGGAGGCGCTGGCGGACCTCGCCCACGGGGGAAGGACCACACACCGTATAGGGGGACATACGGACTGGTATCACGGAGCGGCGGTCTCTCCCGACGGGTCGCGGCTGATCACCGCCAACCGCGACGGAACGGCCCGCCTGTGGGACATTGCCAGCGGTCAGTGCCTCATGGTGTTTCGGGGGCACACCAGCGAGGTGGTGCGGGCGGCGTTCATGAACCACACGGACCGGGCCGTCACAACCGACGATGACGGCACCCTGCGCCTGTGGGACTGCGCGACGGGCGCCTGCATCCTCGTCCTGAAAGGTCATCATGGACGTGTCGCCGGCCTGGCGGTGAGCCCCGATGACAGATATATCGCAAGCAGTGACAGCTTCTGGGCACTCAGGGTATGGTCCCTTCCCGAGGGTACCTGCGAGCATTCCGCGGCAGGGATCAACAATGTCACGAGGATCCTTGTGACCCGGGACGGCAACACGATGCTCACGCTGGACTCACAGCACGATATCCTTCGATGGGACTTCCCCGGCCTCGGCGATCCCTCTCTTGTCGCGAGCGGTGATTATTGGGACATCGCTCTTGCGGGGGATGGAGAGTTTGTGGCCGCCGGGAGGGATGGCCTTTCCTGCTTCGATGTTCGCATCGGCTCCCGGAAGAGGCTTTATTCCCTGGAACCACACAAACCCTACAAGGTGACCACCGCTTCCGACGAAACACGGTTTGTGGCCTGCTGCAGCCCCGGGGAGACCGTCCTCGTGGTGGACAGCAGAACGGGTGCTATCGAGAAACAGTTTACCGGTCCGAGGTTTGTGACCGACATGATCCTCTCGCCGGATGGAAAGACCCTCTATACGGCGGGCTTTGACCGGACATGCAACATGTGGGATATCGGCACGGGCGAGTGCCTGCAAGCGATCGGTTCCACCCGGAGCGTGCACCATCTCTCCCTTTCCGGTAACGGCGTGTATCTCGCCGCCTGTGACAAAGGCGACACGGTCAAGCTCTGGAACCTCACGGACGGTTCCCAACGGGGAAAGTTCCCGGGGGCAACGTCCGTCGCCTTTCTCGAAAGCGCCCGTCTTGTTGTCACCGGGCATGATGACGGACGGGTCCGATTCTGGGAGATCGATAGCGGCAAAGAGAGGCCCGGTGCGGTCTTGCAGGCCTACTCATCCGCGGTCGCCTGCGTCCTGCCGCTGGAATCAGGCGCCTTTTTCGCAACCTTCGCCCGGCACGGAGTGCCGAAGCTCTGGAACACGGAAAAACGCAATTGTCTCAAGATCCATAGCAGGGCCGGAAATATTGACATCGACACCACCGCGATAGATGAAGACACGCAACGGGTCGCACTGCGTCGCCAGGGGAAGAACCATATACTTGTCTGCGATCTTCGGTCCGGCGACATCCTTGCCACGCTGACGGACCACGCACACAAGTACGGCAATCTCTCCGTCATCATCACGGGCATTCGTTTTCTCCCCCGGGGAAGGGGTCTTGTTTCCTGCGGCCGTGACGGCCTTATTATCCTCTGGGACCTTTCCACGTTCAAGGCCGCGCGTTCTATCCATGTAGGCAATTCGATCCTCTCCATGGCCGTCGAGAACGACGGGCGTCATGTGGTCATCGGCACCCACACGGGAGGGGTGGAGCGATGGGACCTCGAAAGCGGGCAACGCGAGATCTGCCGGCCTCCTGAAGGGAGTCCGGTGGCGGGCCTCGCGCTCTCTCCCGACGAAAGCCGGCTCTTCGTGTCCTTCAGCGACGGGACCGTGAGGATCATCGACAGGGAGAGCACGGCCCTCATCTGCTCCCTCTGGAACGTGGATGACGGCTTCTTCTGGTTCACACCGCCCGACGAGCACGCCCCGGACGGCTGGGTGTGGACCGACAGGGAAGACCTGCTCCATCTCGTAGAGGAAGGCAGCGAGGGCAAGGTCCTTGGGGCCGTACCCCTGTCTGACGAAAGGCGGAGAGCCTATATCATGACCCGCAACAATGCGGCGATCGTGCAGGCGCGCCTTAAGGGTCTCGACGAATACGCGCGCGTCGCGCGTCGTTATACCCGTGCCCTTGCGGACGAGCAGAACAGGGTCGAGGTGCACCCGCGCCCGATGCTGCCGGGGGAGACTTAAGGATGCGTAAGACAGGGGAAATGCCGCCCTCACCCCCCGTTCTATCCTTTCGCCCCGGGCGCCTTCCGGCCCAGGTGGTGAGCGGCGTCCTCAAGATGTCCGCGCCGGAGAACCGTCTGACCCACGACCCCGGGTTCCACAAAGGACAGATCGCCGCGCTCGCGGGGGCCTTTGGCGGCTCACACCTGCTCACGGGAAGCTCGCGCGGTGAGGTGCGTCTGTGGGACATGGCCTCCGGAAGATGCGTACGGACGTTCTCCTGCGGCGGTCCTACCCTTTCGGGCATCTTCACGACACCCGGGACGAACCGCATGGTAACGGCCTTTCTCTTCGGGACCAAGAAGGTGTGGGACCTGGAAACGGGAGATTGCCTGGCGACCCTGTCCGATCATCCCGGCGACCCCGTGCACTGCAACGATGATCATCTTTTCTGCAAGCAGAACTGGAATGTCCGGAGTTTCGTGAGGGGAAAGGGCCCGGACTCGAAAAGGTCCGAAGCCTTGATATACGACGTGAACACGGGGAAGAGGGTCCGGACCTTCCGGATAGAGGGAAGCCATATCAGCTCCCTTGTTGTAAGCCCCGATGGCACGAAGATCGCCGCGGCCGGCGACGACCAGTCCCTTCGGATATGGGATTTCGAATCAGAGGAGATCCTTCACCAGGACCGCCGGTGGTTGAAGTGGCCGATCATCGTCGGCTTTAGCCCCGACAGCGGGTCCGTCGTTCTGAGCTGGACCGACAGGGCCGAGGTGCGGGACGTAACGGGGCCGGGCACCTCCTTCACCATCGCAACACCGTCCCTCAAAGAGCCCTATCGGGCATGGTACGCACTCAAGGGTTACCGCCTGATCGAGAACCGGATAGACCTGTCGGATACCGATCCCCTGTCGCGTATCCGCGTCATGGACGTCCGGACGGGGCAAACACTGTTCGCCGACACCTTCCCGGGCGCCATGGAATTTGGGTCCCTGACGGAGGACGGGCGGTTCTGCCTGGGGTTCCGCCACGGCTGGATCGACGTGTGGGACCTCGACCGCCATGAGATGACGGCCTCTCTGTCGGCGAGCCGGGAATACTACGGCTACGCGGGCGGGTCCAACAGGATCACCACCGTCAATGGACGCATCGCCATCTCCCGGGAGGAATCGGTGGTGCGCCTCATCGATCCGGCTTCGGGGAAGTCCGCGACGATGCTGCCCGCCGGCCAACCGGTCCGGGACCTCGCGATAACCCCCGATGGAAAGGGATTGATGACAATGGGCGAAGGGACGGTGAAGCACTGGGACCTCTCAAGCGGCCGGTGCATCAGGGAGTTCGGCATCCCCGGGATGGAACTCTGGGACGACCTGCCGCAGGGCGCGCCGGTGATGGCAGTGACGCCCGACGGGAGGCATCTGGTGCTGCCGTCGGGGGACGGTGTCGCGGTCCACGATCTGTCGAGCGGCCGGTATGAACGGGGCTTCCCCCTCACCGAACGGGTGGAGGGCCCTTTTGCCCTTTACCTGGCCGGGGACGGACAAAGGCTGGTGGCAGTCTCGGGACGCACAGGCTTTCTGGGATCCTACAACTTTGAGACGGGCACACCCATCGCCGGCTTCCCCCTTGACGGCATGGACACGTTCCAGGCGTTCTGCATGGGCGGACAGGTCCTCGCCACCGCGAGCCGAACGGTCCTTTCGCTCCGGGACGAACGAACCGGCAAGCTCCTGAGGGCATGCGACCACAACTATTACATCAACGATATCCTCTTCGTCCCATCGCAGAGAAGGGTTATCGCCGCAGGGCTGGGAGGGTTTCACTTCTGGGACCGGGAAGGCGGGAAGCCTCTGACGGAGAAACCGGACAACGTGGACGGCGTGGTTACATTCGGCGGATGCGCGCCCCTATCGCCCGGTGAAACGCATATCATCGTTCGGGGCCGGTACTACATCGCCCTGTGGGACACAGAGGCACATCAGATCCTGTGGCGGAAGGACTTCGTCGAGGAGAACAGGATACGGAAGATCGTCGCGTTTCCCAACGGCGAACGCTTCGCGACACTGGACATAACGGGGGTGATAACGGTTCGCAGCGTCGATGAGGGAGAGGTCCTCGCGACCCTCCACGTCCTGCCGGAAGGCTTCATCTGGGAGACCCCGCCGGATGACCATGCCCCTTCGGGGTGGCTCTGGACGGACAGGGAAGACCTTATCACCGTCACGGCCCGGTCGGGGAACGATAGCGGCACGAGGACATTCCGCGAGGGAGAAAGCGAGCACAGCGCCTATCTGAAGATATACAACAACCGGGCAATGGTCACGGCGAAGATCGCGGGAAAGGAACAATACCGGCAGCACGTCGCACTCCACACCCGCGTTCTCGACAGGGCACGGATCGGCAACGGTTCCATCGGCCTTCGCCCCGCCCTGCCCTGAGGGGCACCATCGACACCGGGACCGGCCCCCAAGGAACACAGCATCGTTTCCAACGCCTCCCGCACCACCATTCTCCTTGCACACATCTTTAAGGCTCCCGTCTTACCGTCCCTTCCCCTTTAGCGCCGCGAAACCGGGTTCCGGCCACCGCCGACCATCGCGGGAACGATGAGAGGCTCTGATCTCTCCTGCCAACCGCTCTTCGGCCCACAATCCCCACTTTGTGCATGATGGGCCTTCTCTTTTGCCATTGCGTGCACGGGACTTTGCCTGATATCCAATTAGAAAACGCTCTATAATCCGTCAATGGAGGTAACCATGACAAGAGACGAGGAAATAAGGTGCGGGATGGAGGCATACAGGGATGCCCTGTGGTTTGCGGCCGGGGCTTCCACGCGGGAAGACCTTGCCGGTGTGGAGGAGAGCTACTGGATCGCCTTTAACAAACTGAGAGAGTCTCCCCTTGAGGAGCACCGGCTCATCTGCGCCGAATGCCTTGAAGCGGTGGCGCGGATCCTTGACGGCGAGGGTAGACGGGACGCCGGCAACGATCTTCGGGAGCAGGCGGAGGTCTTCCGCAAGCCCCGTGTCGAAACGCAGCGATAACCAGGGAAGGTCCGGGGAAATGGGAGACCACAGGCTTATAGCGTGGATACGGGAGGAGATCACGGCTACGGGGGTGGTCATGCGCAGCGAGGTGGTCGGCTATACAGAGAGATTGGAGCCCAATCCCGCCATGTTTATGTCCGAGGGCACTCTTTATCCTACAACGTCGGATGGGATGTACGAGATCCACCAGGACCCCATCTACAAGGATGTCCCCCGGACCGTCCTCGACGAGAGGCGCGCGTCGGATGCCGCCGAGGCGCTCGTCACCCTCATACTCTCCGACGAGCAGTTCATATACCTCGCCGGGGAACTGATGGGAGAGCAGACGGTATTCGTCCCGCACTGGGAACGCCTCTGCCGACTGGGCAGGGACAGAAAGACACGGCGGTTGGCCCTTCATCGACTCGGCAGGGCCCCTTCCCAGCTTCTTATGAAGGACCTACGCGGGATGGCGGAAGCGCTGAAGGGTCCACTGGAATCCCTCTGGTACTTCTGCGCCGGCATATGCTTCTACGCCTGGATCATCTATCTCATCTGGCCGGGCTCGAAGGCAGGCAAGTGGATCGCCGCGACGGTAAAGAGAATCCTCGCGGAAGCGACAAGAATAATATACGATTAGAAGGAAATTGCTCATTTGCGACCCTCTTCCGCTTAAAAGGAAAGGAGATAGAAGATGACACCCTACAGGAAGCTTGGCGACGATCTTGACTCGATCATAGGAGCCTTTGAGATGAACCCTGACGTCACTGAATGGCAGAGAAGCGTCTGGAGGCAGGAAGGCAAGAAGAAGGCGATCACCCATGACATGTTCGGGTGCGACCACGAGAAGGCCCTGGCCTTCGAAGACGGCACAACGGTGGGTTCTTTGAAGAGGAACAGCGCCCGCCGGTTCTGGGATTACGCGGGATGGCATGTCTTCCCGCCCATCGAGGACGTGGTCCGTTTCTGCCTTTTCATGCATCTCGACCTTTACCGGACTCTGGCGCTCGTGTTGAAAACCGAATGGGAGCACTTTTTCGCCCACGAGGTGAACGGGTGGAGGGCCGCGGATGGGACGAACATCACCGACATCCTCCTCGACAGGGACGAGCATGTCCTGAGGGAGGCCCTCACCCGGTTCCAACCCCGGGAAGACCTCTACAACGTCCTCGGGGACCTTGCCTCCCGCCACGCGCCGGCGTCCGACACCCGCGGGCCTTTTCTTGAAGGGCATACGCCTTCCACCTTCTCGGACCTCATCAAGGAGATGCTTATGGGACGGTACCATTTCCACTCCGTTGCGGGTGAGGAGCTGACCCGGTTCTCTGCCAGGGCGCGAAGGGAGTTCGCCCTT
>MVQP01000042.1 GCA_002067235.1 Syntrophorhabdus sp. PtaB.Bin047 | reverse complement strand
GCTCGCCGTGCCGCCCGTGTAGTTTATGGCGACGGGAACGCTTGAAGCCCGTGACGAATACCCCGACCACCACATGAAGACCTCGTAGGTCCCGGCGGTCTGGCCGCTCATGGCGAAGGTGTATGTGGTGCCGTTCCGGGACCACAGGCTCGAGGCGCCGTAGGGATCGGTGGCGCCCGACAGGGACCAGGTGCCGGTGTAGGATGTTCCGGAGCCACCGTTGTCGATGATGACATCGGCAAAGGAACCGGTCGCGAAACACAGAATGAAAGGACAAAGCAAAGCGAACAGTATGGAACGCTTCCTGAATCTGCTAATCATGGATGTACCCCCTTTTGATGTCTTTGCAGACATAGGACGACATTCTCTCTTATTCGCGCCGGGCTCCTGCACATTTTGGCCGGTTCAACACCGACGCGACCGCATATCTCAGGTCTTTGCCTCCTTTCTGAGAACGGCAATAACGAGACTTGTGAAGAATTCATTTATCCCCGGTATCCTGGCGAGGCAGGACAGTCTCCTCACCGGTACCAACCTCAGGTATTCGATGTGAAGGCTGAGTTCCGATACAATGTCGTGGAATTGCCTGATGCCCATCTTGTTCAATCCCCCTTCAACTTCGCGAAACCTCTTTGCCCCATCGCCTCTGTAGCACCTCCTCACATTCATAATGGTGCTCTCAGAAAAGATGAACTGGACCCAGGGGACGCGTGTGAAAAAGTTCATGTGTGCCCCCCAGGGATGCGACCAGACACCGGATGTGAGGCAGATCCTTCCATCTGCCTTTACAACCCTCTTGCACTCTTTCAACACGCTGTAAGGCTCATCGAAGTGCTCGAAGGAACCGCAGCTCATTGCCACGTCAAAGGTTTCATCAGCGAAAGTCATTTTTTCCGCATTCATTACCGCCAGCTCGCATCCGCGAAGCGGATATGAGGCCAGAAGCTGAGCGCTCTTTTCCGGATCGATCCTGATGTCTATGCCGATCACTTTCGATGCCCCCATTGCCACCAACGCCAGGGCTTCCATGCCGTCCGAACAGCCTATGTCCAGCGCTTGTCTGCCCCGAACCATCCGGCTCAGGTTGGGAAACGTCCTGGTCAGAGAGACCGCATATGTCTCGGGATCTCTATATTTCTCTTCATAGGCCATCGACACATAGTCGGTGCAGTGGGGATCCCGGCTAAGCCTTCTTAATATGAATTCACCGAATAGACTCATTTTCACCTCCGCTGCGGTAAGAAAGTCTTTGACATTAAAAGGCCATGGTTTCCGGACGAGACATGGAAGACACGGTGCAAGAGTCCGGCGATCACATCGGGAATGG
Organism: Syntrophorhabdus sp. PtaB.Bin047; assembly: GCA_002067235.1. Lineage (GTDB taxonomy): Bacteria > Desulfobacterota > Syntrophorhabdia > Syntrophorhabdales > Syntrophorhabdaceae > Delta-02. Next base: position 23,508 of record MVQP01000042.1, on the reverse strand, counting down.
TTCAGACATCGGACCAGCGTATCCCATGTGTTTGCGAAAGAACCGACCTGTGCTTGCCGGTTGACCCTCTGTCCAGTGAACGAGCCTCGATCACTTCCACAGGAATACCGCCGCCCAGAAGGGCATGCAATTTTGCGCGGATCTCTTCCCTGATCTTCTGAAACTCATCCGTGCTTTGGGGAACGATATTGACGGTAAGACTCCGGTCTTCTTGCTGCACGACCCTGAACTCTCTTACCTCGGGAATTGTCTCGATCTGAAAGACAACCGTCTGGGGATCGAGGAGTTGACCAGAAGGCAGGACCAGGAAATCATCGCACCTCCCGACAATGGCCTTGAGAACGGGGAAACACCTGCCGCAGGGACATTCCTCCCCCGACAGGACTCCGACATCGCCTATCTCGTAACGGATATAAGGCATGGAGTAATTGTTGAGGGAGGTCAGAACGATCCTCCCGGGCTCACCTGCAGGAAGTCTGTTTCCGCTTTCATCCAGCACTTCAAGAATGACATTGTCGGCCGCGACATGGAGATTCTGCATCCTGCATTCGAAAGCTATCGCCGAAAACTCCAGGCATGAATAATCGTCATACACCTTGCACCGGAACACGTCCTCGATGTATTCCCTTGCGTGTGCCGTCAGGAGTTCGGAGTTCGACATGAGAAACTTGAAATCGAGACGACTTCCATCCTCTCTCCCCAACGTCTTCGCCAGCAGGTAAAGAACCGAGGGATAGGCGTTGACAATCCGAGGTCTTGTCCGGACGATCTCCGCTGCCTGTCTTTCCGGTTCCCATTCGAGGGGAATGAAAGACCGCCTGAACAAGCCGATCCTCTGCGGCATGATACTGGTGATGGGCGGGGAATAGCGCACGTAGGCTATGGTGTCCCAAGGTTGGTAACCAATGTCGATAAGTTGCCGAAACTGCATGAGACGGTAGAGCATGGCAACCTTGTAATCGAGCACCACCTCAAGTTTCTTGCCTGACGATCCTGAGGTCATCCGTCGCGAGCATTCACCACGGTTCATACCCGACGCGAGAATACCGTTGGGGTAATTCGCAAGGATCACGTCCTTGGTGAGGAGCGGGAGGCTTTGGAGATCATCAAGCGAAGCGATACCGGTCGGATCAATTCCCGCCGAGTCGAAAAGCCTCCGATAATAAGGGACCCTGGCATAGGCATGGGCGATCAGGCGTTTCATCGCCCGCTCCTGCATGGCAACGAGTTCGCCGGGCGTCTTCCACTGGTTGCGGTAAAGAACCGGCCATTGGCAGAGGTGTTGGAGGTAATTGAGTGCCATCAGGCCGTCCTGCAATAAGCGCTGAACCTGACATCCACCATGCCGAAGCAGCTTTTGAGCACTTCCTTCACGCGGCCGGATTCCCTGTATCTCCTCTTTTGAGTCTGGTAGTCTTCCGTTTGCGACCACATCACCTTGAAACCGCTCTCGTGAAGCAGCGACAAAACGGGGGACCTGGAAAAATTGAACGGGTGGCCCCTGTCGACTTCCAGGAATTCCATCACGTTGCGCAGCATGGCGCCAAACCTGGTATAAATATTCAGGCTCATGAACATGATGCCTCCGGGCTCAAGGCTTTGGTTGATACCGCGCAGTACACGGCCCGGGTCTTTCATGTGGTCGAGAACGTTGTCGAGAATAATGAATGAAAAGACCTTCTTCAGTGAAAGGATATCTTCGCCGGCACCACTATGGCGCACAACACCTCCATCCCTGACGTGCGCGAATTCGGGCTGACGGCTGAAGTAATCCTCCAGCGGATCCATTGCGTAGCGCTCATCCGCCTCCAAATAGTTGATAATACCAACCGGTCCCGGCCCGATCTCGAGAACACTGATCTTTTCCTGCGCGGTAAGAAGCGGCTTCACCTGTCCCCAGATTCGGCGCGCCCGTTCTTCGTACCACCGGAACCGCGATTCCTCGTTCGGCGACAAGGATGCCTGTTTCGACCAGAAACCTCTTTCGTATACCTGTGCCTTTTCCCATCGCAGGTCAGATATTGCTCGTTGCATGTTCCTCCCTCTCTTCCCTTTTAGACTCCGCAAGCGACGTCGATAGGGCGGGATACTCATACAGATGCCGCAAGGCTGCGGAAATTCCCAGAAGAAGATAGAGATGGATAGAGTATCCGTGACTCAGCAATAACCCACCGGTCCAGAACCCGTAGAAGGACAGTTCGACAAAGAAGGCGAGCCGCGACAGGGGATGGTCCCTGTTCCGGCGTATCCTTCGCAGATTGCGTACGGCAAGGAAATTGAGAATAACAAAGATGACAGCGCCGGGAATACCCGCCTCGACAGCGATCTGGAGAACCGATGAATGCGGGGTCAGCCACGTCTGCGTACCCCCCTCGCGGGCTCTCCACAGACCAAGGGCCACAGCCGAGCAACCCGCACCAGTGCCCAAAACGGGGTTCTCAGACAAAATGATCAGGTTCTGCTTCCAGAGGTTGATGCGGCCATTCTCGTCATTCAGATTGTAGTCCTCCGCCATGTTTTCAAAACGTCCCTGGACCATGGAGAAATAATTGATGAAAACAAACGCCAATATGAGGACCACAGCTATCTTCGCGGCACCTCGTATCCTGGGCACACTGCTCAGGAGGAAGAATGCGATGACGACGACCAACGCCATTACGCCACCCCTGGAACGGCTCATCATTATTCCCGCCGCCGCAAGGCAGGTTCCGACGATCGATAGGGTCTTGATCGCCCGCCCATGTCCGGCAAACAGCGTGTAAAGACACAGGGGAATAATGGTGGCAAAGAGCATAGCTATGTCATTCGGGTCATACATCGCGCTTGCCGCCACTCGGAAACTCTGATGCACGGCGTTTTCAGCGATATAGACAGAGGCGGAGAAGACGAGGCTCAGCGCTATCGTAGCCATGGTCATATTGAGCCTTCTCACGGACCTTAACTGTATTATGCTGACCAGAAGATAGAGGAGCGTTGCCGGCATCGCGGAGGTGAGAAAACGAAACGCCACACCCCTGTGGACCGCAAGAGGTATTCCGACGAGCATGATAAAGTATAGAAGAAGGACCAGCCGGACCTCGGGAAGCCTGAACATGCTCCCGGGGACAACAGCTCCTTCAAGGAACATCACGACTATGGTGACGACGGAGATCAGAAGCACGGGCCTGAACGGCGCAAGCAAGGCCGTGAAATCCTGGGGTCTTGCCATCACAATAAAGGTCCATATCAGGAAACAGACGAAAGACGGACCCAGGCGCTCGTTGGAAACTCTGCTCTGTGCTTCCATGAGGAGAACCTCCCTTCTTGTGTTTGGGCTCAAGACACCGACTTGTCGGCACGGGAATGGATCGACAGGACTAGGGACCGCATGACCGCGGAAGCGGACCGGACCACGACGGCGAAATCCTTCCACCTCTTGATACGCTCCTGCCTCGACAGGCACAGGTGCCAGGCCGCAAGGACGTAGCACGCCAAGCACACCGTCAGGACCGTCACAAATTCCATCCAGCGGTCTATCGCTATCATACTGGAGGCGGCGTACAGGAGAACCCCAAAAAAACATGCCGGGATGCAAGGGACAAGAACTCCTTGCTTGAAAAAGCGACGCATAGACAAACCAGTGGCCCGGCAAGCGTACCAGGGTATGATGACCAGATTTGTGCACAGCATGGGGACGAGAGTACCAACTGCTACACCGATAATGCCGTATTTCCTCACAAGGATTATGCTCAGGGCAAGGTTTGCCGCCGCTTCAAAGATCGTGACGTATGCCGTGTACCCGTGCCTTGCTATTCCCTGCAGGATCTGCGTTGACGTGAACTGCGAGATGTTGACCGTCGCCGCACAGGTCAGGATCACGAGTATGCCATAGCAGGCTCCGGCGTACTTCGGACCCATCCACAACGAAATCAACGTATTCCCCACCACGAGATAGGCAACCGCCATGGGAAGCACGATCATCATCGAATACTTCGTGCCATCGACCAGGACCTTCCGCACCTTCACATCCTCGCCCCGGGCATTGAGGTTGCTCACCGTGGGCTGCAGCACGCCGGTGCACATGGTGACGGCACGCAGTTCGTCGGCGAGCCTATGCGGAATGGCCCACAACGTAACGGCGGCGGCGCTAAGGCAATAGCCTATCACAAGGTTCCCTGCCGAGAAGATCAACCTCGTTGCCAGATAGTATAGGAAAATAAGAACACTGTAGCGGCCTACCATCGCCAGCTCGTTCCTGGTGATGAGACTGGGGCGCAACCTGAGGGCCGGGTTGGCCCTGAACACGTAGATCACCCGTATTATCCCGCCGATAATGCTCGAAACGAGGTGGGCAAGGGCGATGGCGACGAGTCTGTAACCCATCAAGATCAGGGCAACGACAAGAAGGCTCCGGATGAAGAGCAGGGCGAGCGAGATGCCCGCGACATGGTCGTATCGCTGAATACCCCTCATGTAGCCCGTGAAGAACCCGAAGGGAAGGACCGATCCGATCTGGAGACCGATGATGAGCATCACCCAGCGTGCATCGGAAATCTCTTCCTGAGAGATCTTGAAATTGTGCAGAAAGCCAAAGGCCAGGACGATCGAAGTCAGAAAGACCAGCAACCCCGCCGCCAGGAACACGTAATAGGCGCTGCTGCAAACCCTGTTAAGACCGTCGCCGTCATTTTTCGCCCTGAGCTCGGCGACGTACTTCACCACGGAGCCGCTCACTCCAAGATCAAAGAGGCCGAGAAAATCTGCGAAGCTCATGACGAGGATCCAGATCCCGTATTGCGTATCGCCGAGACGGTGGACGAGAAAGGGCGTCATGAGGAACTGGACGGCGGCACCTATGGCAAAAAACCCCCAGTTCGAAAGGATATTTCTCATTATCTGGACTGACATCACCATGCGATCACACCGTGAACGGCGCCCGGCCGATACGAACACCCCTACCACTGCCGGCCGGCATTCCCGGCTGCCCCTTCGGGGAGAACAGGGCCTCATACCCCGCGACCCATTTCTCGGACCCGTGCTCCCTGAGGACATACCTGAAACCTCTTTCCGAGAGCCCGCGCGCGAGTTCTTTGTCGGTAAGCACCTCGAAGAGGGCCTCCGAGAGCCTCGCGGGGTCGTCGGACGGCACGAGAAGACCCGTATTGCCGTCGACGATAACGTCCCGTATGCCCGGGACATCCGTTCCCACCACGGGAAGTCCGGCAGACATCGCCTCCAGGAGGGAAAGAGGCAGCCCTTCCCTGAAGGAACTCAGGCAGTAGACGTCCATGATCTTCATGATCTCCGGGACGTCATCCCTGGCGCCGAGGAGAAGTACTCTGCCCTCGAGGCCCATCCCGGCGATGAGCGCCTCCAGGTCCTCCCTTCTCTTCCCTTCGCCGGCAATGACAAGTTTCGCGCCGCGCACCCGTTCCCCGAGCAGCCTGAATGCCCTCAGGAGGTTGGGATAGTTCTTGTCCCTCCTCAGGTTGCCGACGCATCCGATAACACGGTCGTTCTCTGCTATGCCAAGTTCCCTCCGTTTCGCCCTCGCGTCGACATCCGCCGCGAAACGGCTGTGGTCGACGGCATTGGTGAGGGTCAGCACCTTCCTGTCCGGCAGGCGGAATTGCCGCCTGACGGCCTCGCTGACGTCGGGGGATATCCCTATGACCCCATCGATAAGACGCATCAGCACGCCCCCGAGGACGCGCCAGGGTCTGTTCATCAGTTCGACCTCCCTGCGGCTGTGGGCCGTGTAGAAGGTCCTGCAGCCATGGATCCTCGCCCCGTAGAAACCGTAGAAGAATGGCGTGAAATGGTGGGCGTTCACCACGCTGATGGCGTTGGCCCCGATGAAATGCGAGATACCGCGCATGACACTCAGCGCGTCCTGACGTGCCGATCGTATCCGCGGAAGCAGCGTGGGGATTCCCATTTTCCCGAGCGTCCTGCGGAGGTCCCCGTCGATGAGGGCCGCCACGAAGCAATTGAACCTCCCCCGGTCCAGGCGGCGGCACAGGTCCACCACGACCCGTTCCGACCCGCCGGTGCGAAAGGTCTGAAGGATGAAGAGGATGTTGGTCCTGGAGGTCATCTTATGCTCTGTGTCTCAGGTCGCAGGTCGCAGGTGAAAAGCATGAAAGCTTGAAACGTGGAACCTGAAACCTGAAACCGTCTTTACCGTTGTATTGCCCAAGTGGTGAACTTTTCTCCCTTGAGGAATTTGATCCAGCCGACGAGCATGGCGAGGTTCACGGCGCAGAAGGTGTGGGCGGCACGGGATGGGCGGGTAAGGAAGGACAGGGGGATGTCGAGGGACCCCGCTAACCACAGGGTATAGAGACACGCCTGAAGGAAGAGGGTCGCGCCGTACACGGCTCCTTTTCCGCCCGCCGCAATGAGGACGTTCGTGAAGAAGGCGGTGAAGAGAGCGAAGGGGACGAGGAACCGTATGAGCTTGTGCGAGACGAGTTCGAAGGAGAAGAGGGGGTATCTGAAGGGATTCATGAGACCCGGGTGCGTGAAGATGGCCCTTAGCGACCTCGCTGTTATCCTCACATGCCTCGCGAACTCACCGGACACGGCCGGGGCGGCAGGTTCGATACAGAAGGCGCCGGGTGCCATGACCCCGCGGTAACCCTGCTCCACTATCTTCACAGGTATGACGAGATCATTTATGTCGCTGGCGTCGAGGGGCTGATACAGCGACTTGCGGATGGCGAATATGGCACCGTCCGCGCCGACGCAGGAACCTATCCTGCCCTCGAGTGCCTTTGTGAGACCCTCGACGCGGGTGTATAACCCGGCCGGGCACAGGCTTCCGTCACCCGCCGCGGGGGTGTACTCGGTCCTGCCCGTCACGAACCCTATCGTCCTGTCGGAGAACCTCTCCACCAGGCATCTCAGGGCCCGGCGGTCGTAGCGTGAATTCGCGTCGGAGAAAACGATCACGTCTCCCGCCGCTTCGGGCACGGCCCTGTTCAGGCAGGCCGTCTTGCCGATGTGCCCTTCACAGGTCTTCAGGACGACACCCCGGCCCTCGTAACCCCGCACGATATCGTCCGTCCCGTCGCAGGACGCGTCGGAGACGACCACGATCTCGAGGAGTTCCCGCGGATAGTCGAGATCGAGGGAATTGACCAGCTTGTCTTCGATCACGGCCGCCTCATTGTACGCGGAAATGAGGAGGCTCACCTTCGGAAGGCTGCCCGTAGCAGAAGGAGCAGGCCTGCCCGCCCTGAACACGCCGAGGACCATGAGGACAACGGGGTAGCCGGCATAGGCGTAAAGAACGATGAGAACGGCCACCCAGAACGCCGTCGTTATGTATCCCGGAACGTCCGCGGTCATACCCTTTCCCTCCCCGCCATGCCGGGCGAGGTCATGCCCACGCTGAAGGCTCGGCCTTGGACTCCGGCACACTGCAACGGCTCAAGGAGGCGGGCCATCTCGTCCCGGTCCCTGTCCCTGACGTAGCGGTGCAGGGGCAGCGTTATGAGACGGTCCGCGACAAGACGGGCTGCGGGAAAGGTCAGCCCGGCAAAACGGTGAGCTATCCGGGGAATCTCGTTTATCGGGGAGGGGTACATCCCTGTTATCCCGAGACCTCTTTTCTTCGCCGTCGAACATATCATCTGCCTGCGCTCCCGGCTTTCCGTCATGAAGGGAAGTCTCAGATAGCTGGCGGACGACCTGTCGCCCGCGATCCTGGCGGCATCGAGCGTGCGGCGCAGCATCGCCGCCTGTCTTCTCCGGACAGACATGGCGGTCTCCAGGCGGCGGCGCCAGGTCATGCACAATCCGGCCTGCATGGAGGAGAACCTCATCACCGGGAACCGGCTGTCAAAAACGGTGCGGCCCAGGTGCAGGAAAGGAAGGGCCGCTGGCAGGGAGTACAGGAGGGGATGAATGAAGAGGCTCATCGCTGCCGCCTTCAGGTATTCCCCCACCTGACTCGCTCCGCCGGGGAAAGGCAGCGGCGAGAATTCCCTCTCTATCGCGCCGGCTATCACGTCGGAGGTGGTGACGATGATCCCTCCCGATCCGCAGGAAACCGGTTTTCCCCGTCCCAGACTGAAGAAACCCACGTCACCGATGGTACCCAGCGGCCTGCCGTCACACCTGCCGCCCATTGCCTGAGCCGCGTCTTCCACGACAAAGACATCCCTGTCCCTGCAAAGCTCCATGATGCCTCCCATGGCGGAGGGGATCCCGAAAAGATGGTTCGGGACGACACAGAGTGTCTTTTCGTTGATGCTCTTCTGGAGGAGCGCTTCATCGAAATCGAGCGACGAGGCATCGACGTCGCACAGGGCGACCTCAAGCCCGGCCCGGACGATGGCGGAGGGGACGGAAAAGCAGGTGTACGCGGGTATGAGGACCTGGGTCCTGTCGGGCTTGAGCGACCGCAGCGCGCGAAGGATGACATACAGGGCGGCCTTGCCGGACGAGGTGAACCAGGCGCGTCTCACACCGAAGTATTCCGTGATCTCCTCCTCGAGCCTTCTCAGGTATTTCTCCCCCGCGAGGAAACCCTTGAGCCCTCTCCAGAGGTCCGCGGGGCAAAGGGGAGAGGCGGTCGGGGACAGGGTTCGCCGGATCCTCATCGGCTCTGTCTTCCGTGGTAGAGATCGTCTGTCATGGTACATTAGGGAAGGTTCTTTACGAGGGGTGGACCTATGAGCCGCGTCAGCCCCAGGGGAAGATGCTGCCATATCCTGATCGCCAACCCGTACTTCGGGTTGTGCGGATTCATTTCCGGCATGGGCCGGCCGTTTCTTAACCAGTAATGCCAGTACAGTTGTGCGGGCCGGGCACCCCACTGCTCCTTGAACCTGTAAGTGCCTTCACCGGGGGTGGAACGACCGAAGTCAAAAACCCTGTAGCCCGCGTCGCAGGCGGACCCCAGAACGGTGGCATACAGGAGCATGTTGGGCCCGTAACGGTTGAAATCCTTAAGCGACGACGCCCAGGGGATCTCCAGCGTATCCTTGAATCCGACGACCATCCCCGAGGCGACAGGACAGCCGTCCTTGGTGTACACCGTTGAGATCCGCGCCGTGTCGGGAAACCTCTTCAGGATATTGCGGAAGAACGTCCTGGAGTAGACGGGAGTACCAAGGTCCCTCATGTTCCGCGAGAAGACATGGTAGAAACCCGTGAGTTCCTCCAGTCCCCCTGTCCTCGTCCACATCCCCTCCTTTTCGGCCCTGCGCGCCTGGCTCCTCAGTTTCGAAGAGAAGGAGGCCATCAGTTCCTCCTTGGTCTCCGGCAGCGGCAGTCTCATGGAGACCTTTGACGTCTTGACCGGCAGATCGGGCAGGAGGTTCCCCGTGTGCCTCAGCTCCATGTGGCTTACCCCCATGCTTCGCATCATGTCCGCCGCCTCGGCGAACAGCTTTTCGCTGACGCGGCGGTCATCGGCGCATATCCCGCCGTAGTTGAAGAACGGCAGTGACACCGCATAGCTGCCGAAAAGAAAACTGTTGAGATGAACGAGAGGCAGTATCCCGTCGATCTCTCCCCCGTCGCCGGAGGACAGGAGATAGCAGGTCCTGTGGCCGAAGCTTTCCTCGATCACGTCCTTCCAGCCCGTGAGATGGTAACAGCTCGCACCGGGGCTCTGCATGACATACCTGTCCCAGGCGTCGCGGTCCCTTTCATTGTAAGTTCGGATCGTCATATTTCCCGACCTCTCTGCCTATCGGCCGGCGGGGCAGATCCCGGCATCATTGCACAGCGGCAATCCTGTCGGGGGTCTCCTTGCAGGTCCTCTCATATCGTCCGACACCAAGGTACCGGGAACATGAGATGAAATGACTGCCCCGGAACCGGTGGAGGAGGTGCCCGAGCCTCTCCATCGTCCTGTCGAGATTGAGGTAATGCCTGAAGCGGCCCACCCGGCCGATCCCTTGGGCATACCTGGGCTGAGCCGGGTCCACCTCCCAGGGGTGGCAGTAAAAGACGTAGCGTCCCTCCTTTCGGAGGATGCGGGCCACGCCGCGCTCGAAAAGGGCCATCGGCCAGAACCTGAAATAACCGCCGCCCGCCCACGGGACTGTCCGTCCCGCAAGCGCGAGGTTGCTCACCGGCAGCTCCAAGATGCCGCTGCCCGCCGTGAGATACCCATCGGCGGTCTGGCGGAGCCCCTCCGCCCTGCCGTACCGGCCGTTGAGGCCGAAGCTGTTGTAGCTTGAATCGTAGGCAAAGCCGAGCTCCGCGAGTATGTCAGTCAGTTCACCGGTGATGGAAAAGCTCGGCGCCCGGTAGCCGACCGGGGGTTGACCGGTGATATCCTGAAGCAGCGCCCTGCTCGTCTCAATGTCCCTGCGGAGCTCCGGGACGGCAAGCTCGGGGCACAACCGGTGAGAGTAGCCGTGGGAAGCTATCTCGTGGCCGGCCCGGGCGATCTCCCGGACGAGCCCGGGACGGCGCTCGGCCACCCAGCCGAGGACAAAGAAGGTTGCCTCAACGCGGCAGGCATCGAAGAGCTCCAGAAGCCTCTGAACGTTCATCTCGACGCGCAGTTCGCAGGCGTCCCATGTTTCCTGGGGGAACAGGGGACGGAGGTTCTCCACCTGGAACCAGTCCTCGAGATCGACGGTGACCATTACGGGCTTCGGATCGCTCTGTCTTGAGTGCATAAGGCCTATCGCGCCCCGTCCTTCAGGAGTACCACACCGACGGTGCGCAGGAGGATCTTGAGGTCCAGGAAGACGGACATGTTCTTGACATAATAGAGATCGTACTCAAGCTTGATATGCGCGTCCTCCACCGACGCCCCGTACCGGTAGTTTATCTGCGCCCATCCCGTCAGCCCGGGTTTCACGGTGTGGCGCACATAGTAATAGGGCAACTCGTTTTCGAGGAGATCGACGAACTCGGGCCGCTCCGGCCGAGGCCCCACGAGGCTCATGTCCCCCCTGAAGATGTTCCAGATCTGGGGAAGCTCATCGATGTGGGTGAGGCGCAGGACTTTGCCCACCCGTGTGACGCGGGGGTCCTTTACGGCCGCCCACCTGGCTTCGCCGGTCTCGGCGGTGCACTCCATGGATCTGAACTTGTAGATGGTGAATACCTGCCGGTCCTTTCCCACCCTTTCCTGCGTGTAGAAGACAGGGCCGGGGGAATCGAGCTTGATGGCCATGACGGCAACGGCGATAACGGGGCTCATGAAGAGCAGGATGAGCCCCGAGGCGAGAAAATCGACAAGGCGCTTCAGCTTCTGCACGTAGTCTGCGCGAAGAAGATAAAAGCCTTCCGCGAAGAGGAGCCACTGGTCCGCAATGCCGCGCACCGGGATACGCCCCGTCAGTGCCTCGTAGACATCGGCCATATCACGGACATCGATCCCTTTCAGGCGGGCATCGAGTATGGTGCGTATCAATCGCACGGACCGGTTCTTCGGTATCGCGAGTATGACCGTGTGCGCCCCCGTGCCGGCGGCAACCGTGAGAAGCTGGTCGCACCTGCCCATGACGGCCGGGTATCTTTCACTGTCGATCTCGTCGAGGTTGTCGTCCAGGAACCCCTTCACCTCGTACGGCGACAGCGGTGACCTGAGCAGCCTGCAGATCGTCCTGCCGCAAAAACCGGCCCCCAGGATCAGGGTGGGGACCTTCGAGCCGGTCTTCTGGAAGACGATCCCGTAGCTCCAGCGCCAGAGGTTGAGAAAGTACCAGGCGAGAGAGGCCTCGATGACCATGACGCCCCTGCCATACGGACCCAGTGGGGCGGCGTAGAAGACGCTCACGGCAAGAAAGGTCCCCAGGGCCACCGCTATGGCGCTGCGAAAGGTCGTCTCCCAGGAACGGAAAACGCGTTCGACGTTGTACAGATCGAAGATATAGAGGGCCAACGGGTACAGCACGAGCGTGGATGCCGGTCCGATGGAATAATAGAGCAGCGCCTTCCACCCGAAACCGACCCTGAACCCTATGGCCGCAACAATCGCCAGTGAGATGAGAAAAACGTCGCCGAGAAGCAGAAGCCAGCGGTACCGGGGAAACCCCAGCGGCACCTCAGCATCGGCCCGCGGTTTCTTCTGTTCCTGTTCGTGCCCCGCGGTGACGGCAAGGGGGTCCGGAGCGCGGGGCAACTCGACCCGGTCCGCAGGGGCGTATCCCTGGACCGGCGGGCGGTATGGGACCCCGGTCTCATGGTGCAGGTGTTTTTCCATGTTCTTTCCCGCGCCCCCCGTCACAGATAGTTGTAGATGAACTGGGGGATGTAGTGCTGCTGCTTGTTGAAGACAACGCCGAGAACGGTCCCGCCGCTCTTGATGACCTTCTCTTTCACGCTCAGGGCCACCTGCCACCGTGTCCTTTCCGCTTCGACCACGATTATCACCCCGTCGACAAGCGGGATGATCGATGGCCCGCTCGTATACATCATTGCCGGCGGGAAGTCCACGACGATGAGTTCGAACCTTTCCTTGAGGAAGTTCCAGAACCCTCCGCCGTTGCCGAAGTCGATCACCTGCGGCCGGTCCGGGTCCGACAGCCGAAAGAGCGGCAATATGCACAGGCTGGTTCCGTCCACCGGGCAAAGTGCCTTCTCGATCTGTCCTGCCGAGAGGCTCGCGTCCAGCCTGAGGTCCGGGTCCATCTCCGGGTATATGAGACCGTTGTAGCTTCCATCACAATCCACGAGAACGACCTCTTTCTCCATCCGCGACGCCACGGTCTTCGAGAACTCGCGGGCGATCGTGGAGGTCCCCTCGCTTGAACGGGACCCCACAAAGAGGATGGAGCGATGTTCGCTGTCCGGAAGGGCCGCCGTGATCGTCTGATAGAGGCTGCTCATTTCGAGCTCCATGCCTGCCCTGCTGCCGTTCGTCCCGTCGACCCGCGGAGGAGCCACCGGGGGGGAAGGCGCGGGCTCAAGGGGTGCCGCCCCCGCTTCCCGATAATTCTCCAATGCATCATAGATCCTGCTCATTGTGCCTCCTTTGCGGAATGGGTCTTCTCGCCATTCCTGATCCCTTCCATTGCTCGCCGCGGAAACCCCCTCCGCCGTGAAGCAAGAAGGCGGTGGTGTCACCGGCCGGTCCCGTCTGACTCCTCGGACAGGCGGGGAAAGGTCAACATGCTGCCGGCGTGGATGACGTCCGGGTTCACAACCTGGGGGTTGCTCTTCTGGATCAACCTGAGGGTCCTCTCGTCGGATTTTCCATAGACCTCCCTGGACAGCTTGGTAAGAGTGTCTCCGTGCACTATGGATTTCTTCACCGCCTCCGCCTTTTTCTCCAAGACCGATGGGGGCGTCGCGGTATCGCTCGGGCGTGCGGCGGTGGGCGGCGGCGTCTCACCGACGGGCGGCGTCTCCTGTTCAAGGGCGGCGGCGGGTGGTGCCTGAGCCTCACCTGTTGCCGCGGACGCCACCGGCGGCGGCGGAACAACCGTCGCCACCCGGGTATCCTCCTTCTTCTGCTCCACGTGGGCAAGGTTCCGTATCCTGCCGAACACCGTCTCCTGGTTCGGAAGGAGCCATGCCATCGCTATGAGCGCCACGGTCAGGGCCGAGAGGGCGGGAAACCACCACCGGCCCGCTGAGGGCCATTTCAACCCGTCGAAATCACGTATTATCTCCTTGACAACCCCCCGGGTGACGGGTTTCTTCCGGTAACCGAAACCGGTGATGAGGGCGTTGTCGCACAGGACGTTCATGATCCGGGGAATTCCCTTCGCCTTCTTCACGATGGACTTGAGCGAGGCGGGTGTAAAGACCGTCGACGGCGAAACGCCGGCCTTCTCGAGCCTGTACCGGATGTACTCCGTGCTCTCGTGCTCCGTGAGAGGCAGGATGGTCGACCTGATGGCGAGGCGCTGCCTCAATTGCCTCAGCCTGTGCTGCTGCAGCTCTTCCTCAAACTCCGGCTGTCCTACGAGGACTATCTGGATGAGCTTGTCCTTGGACGTCTCCAGGTTGGAGAGCATGCGCAGGTTCTCCAGGGTATCGACAGGCATGTTCTGCGCCTCATCGACGACGAGGACGATCGTGTTCCCCTGCCTGTACTCCTCGATGAGGACCTCGTACAGCCGGTTGGTCATCTCCACAACATCGCTGCTCTCCACGGGGAGTTCCAGTTCCTGGTAGATGGTCCTCAGAAGCCCCTCGAACGTTAGCCGGGGATTGAAGACATAGATGATCTTCAAGCGTTTCTTGTCGGCCTTCTCGAGATAGGACCGCAGTATCGTCGTTTTTCCGACGCCAACGGCACCGACAATGGCCACAAATCCCTTCTTCTCCTCTATGCCGTAAATGATGGCCGCGAGTGCCTCCTTGTGACTCGGACTGAGGTAGAGGAACTCGGGGTCCGGCGTGATGTGGAAGGGTTGTTTCCGAAGATTATAAAAATTGAGATACATGGCTCACCATCCCATCATGATTTTTTCGGGCAGCCGGGGCGCGGTCATTTCCTGGTCACCGTGATGAGGACAGGCACACCCAGACTCTTCTCCGCGCTGGCCGGCGTCGGCATGCCGGGGGTCATAAGCTCGAGAATGATTGCAAGAGCGATACCTGCCGCAAGGCCGCCAAGAAAGCCTGCGCCGATCATCTGGCTTCTCGTGAGTCTCTGCTTCTTGGGAAAGGCGGGAACCGTCGCCTTCTGGACGACACTGACAGCCACCATCTTCTGCCGGTCCATGTCGTCCATGATAAGGGATTCCTCGAGCTTCCGGGAGTAGATCTGGTGGTTCTGTTCCAGTTGGGTGGCCTCGCGCTTGAGACTCTGCAGTTCCCGTCCGTGCCTGTCAAGGGAATTGAGCTCTCCCTCGACCTGCCTCATCTGTGCGCGTATGCTGCCCGCCCTCGCCCGCGCGCCCGCCAGCTGGCTCTCGATCCTGGCCACCTCGACGCTCCTCGCCTGCTCGGTGGCCTTTCCCGCGGCATCCTTCAGAGCGTTGAGTTCCTGGCGAACGGTCTGCACCATCCTGGAGTTTTCCGTGTACCTCTCGAGGAGCCCCTGCTCCTTTTGCTGCAGGGCGACGAGCTGATTGCGCGTCTCCACGGGGAGATCCGCGGTCCAGCGGGAACTGCGCACGAAGGCCATTCTCTGTTCCAGCTCGGTCACTTCGTTCTGGGCCGTTTTCAGCTTTTCATCGAGGGTCCCGAGGAGCTCTATCAGGTTCGTCTTCTGCTCCTCGAAGGAAAAGACCTTGTTCTTCAGCTTGAAGTTGGAGAGTTTGTCCTCCGATTCCTTCAGCCTCTCCTGAAAGGCCTTCTCCTGACGCTCGAGGAAGGCCGTGGTCTTGCCCCCGAAGACATCGAGGTGCTTGTCTTTGAAGGTGTCCACCAGGGTGTTGACGACCGCCGCGGATGTGGAAGGGTCCCCGTGGCTGAAGGCGACCTGGATCAGCCCCGACCCGGGGATGTTCGTCACCCTGAGATTCTCTTCAAAAGTGGCCATGGCCGCCTGCTCCGCGTTGGTCCGTGTTGAGGACCCCTTGGCTATCGCCGGGTATATCCGTCCGATCCCCAGCACGTTGATGACCCGCATCATGAGGTCCTTGCTTGTCAGAATACTGATCTCGCTCTTCATGATCGTCTCGGGCTGGACGGAAAGGCCGGGGCTCGAGTTCGCCCCTTCCGGGGTCCTCATGAACTCCCTTCCGAGCTTGACGAGAAGAATGCTCTTCGCCTCGTAGATCCGGGGAGCGAGAAAGGCATACAGGGCAACCGTTCCGAAGACAACGACAAATACAGCGAGGATCGTATATTTGCGTTTGAAGACCACGGAGAGAAGGTCCCGTATGTTGGTAAAATCAATGGGTTGGTGCCGCTTCTCGGTCATGGTTTGTCAACCTCCCTTGGTTGTCACGGGGCGACCGTCACAGAGGAGCCCGTGTCGGGATAGACCTTGGTAAAACCACCAAATGAGTACCTGTAGGGATTGGAGAATTGCTGGAACCCGGGGAAACCTCCGGGAACGACCCTGTTGATGTATTCGTCGACGAACTTGTTGACCCTCGCTATGTTCGACTTCGGCACGTAGACGATGTCATAGGGCATGAGGTAGATGTCCTGGCCGAGGTCGCTTCCGTCGATCACCTTTCCGAGGTCGATGTTGGCGGCCATGGGCTTGCCTTCGAAGTCCTTGCGGATAATGATCACGTTGGAGAGCCGTGCCGTCTCGCGGAGCCCGCGCGCCTGGGCTATCGCCCTCATCACCGTTGTCGGGCCCTTGAGCTCGACCACGCCGGGGAGAAGGACCTCGCCGTCAACGAATATCTTCTGGTCCGAAAAACCGCGCACCGTGATGACGACCTCCGGCCTTTTCAGTTCCGACGCGTACTTCTGACTCAGCTGGCCTGCCATTTCCCCCGGAGTCAGGCCCGCGACCTTCATCTCCGGAGCCAGGGCAAGCGATATCCGTCCGTCGGGCCTGACCGTGATCCCCGTTTCGTTGTACTCGGCGCCGCCCACGAACTTGATGTCCAGGATGTCTCCCGCGGCGATCAAGTATTCCTTCTGGGGATAGGCCCGCGACTGCTGGTCCATCTGGCTGATGGACGCGGGATTGATGACCGAATTGGGTGCGCAAGCGCAAAGGAGCACCGCCGCAAGAACGAGCGCTGATGCTGGCATCTGAGGTTTCATTGTCTCCACCTCCTCATTTTTGCTTCACTTTCCGGTCGCTTACTCCCGGAAACGTTTTGTCGTCAATGCTGTCTCCCGCCTTGTACATGTCGGCCCTGCCGCCGAGATCGATGTACTGCGCGGGCTTGCCGTTGCAGCTCACCAGCGCCCTTGTGCCCTCCTTTTCAAGGATGACACAGCGGGAAGACTGGGCGAGCCACACACCGGGGGCCGCGAGGGCCAACCCGAGGACGGCGACTGTCGCTATCATGCGTCGCTCTCTCATCTTCACCTCCCGAGAGAAGTTGCTGCCCCCTTAAGACGGGAAAGGGTCGTTTCGGGGCAGGCTACCGCCATTCAACCTTCCGGCTGTCTCGTGCATCGTCGTCCCGCTTCGGGGACATGTGCCTTCCCTGCATCCATTCACTGTTCATGGGCGCCGCCGGGAGGGCTCATCCCTCCAGCCGCGTCGCCCTCGTCATTCCTTTACCACCCGCCGGTCATCTTCCTGATTACCGACAGCATTTCGCCGAAATCGGCATCCTTGTACGTCATGAAACGGGGCCTCAATTCGTGCCCCAGTGCCACGATGTCCTTCTTCCTGTTCGGCAGTATCAGCACGATCTCGACGTTGCACAGGAAATACCTCATGGAAAGGATGTCCATGAGGTCCTCCCTGTCGGAAACGAAAATGATGGCTATCACCCTGCCCTCGGCCGGCAGGCAAAGTCGCTGCTTCAGGCTCGCCAGGCTCCTGAAGAGCTCGATGTGTTCATCAAAGAGAAGGGGTTCCAACACGTTCCTCAGCTTCCTGGGAAGGTCCTCACGATTCTTCGCGTAGAAGATCGTGTCGTACCGTCTTTCGACGATCGGTCGTACCTTTGAGTGTCTTTCGTTCACGCTACGCTGTCTCATCGGTCTTCCCGCGCATTCCGCCTTTGCAACGGTTACCTTATATCAATAACCGTGCCACCCGGTCATTTCTTCGTAACGCGTTGACAGCAAAGGGTTTACTTAGGAGAAGACCGGAACCTGCCGACGGCGTGGAATGGGGATGTGTTCACTTTTCCGGGACGCCATCCAACAAAACTGGACTCGTTGCAGGTGCATTCCGGCATGACCGCTGTAGAGGGGTGCCGGCGCGGAAGACGAAAGGAGCGGCGGTCCGGGGAGGGGGTGGCACGAGGCTCAGTGCCTTATATTGTATTTCTTGAGAAGGCCGTACAGTCTTGTGCGCGACAACCTGGACAGGGCGCACGCCTCCTTGATGCTGCCCGCGGACGATGTCAGGAGATTCCTGAGGTACATTTCTTCGAGGTCCGAATAGGCCGTCTGGCGGAATCTTTTCAGGCTCAGGACCTGTTCCCTCATCGCCGGTCCGGCGCCGTTGCCGCCGTTGCCCGGGACGTGGCGGTCATCCTCGAACAGCGATCTCGCGATGGTGACGCGCAGCTCCTGCGGCAGGTGCACGGGAAAGAGCGTCTCCTCGTGGAGGCCGGCCGCGCAGGCGTGCTCGAGGACATGGAACAATTCCCTCACGTTTCCGGGCCAGTCGTACCGTGTGAGGTATTTCAGGAACTCCTCGGAGAACTTCTTCGGGGAAACGCCGAAGCGGCGGCAGACCTTTTCCACGTAAAAGACGGCCATTTCCTTTATGTCTTCGGGATGCTGCCTTAAAGGGGGCAGCCGTATCGTCATGGCGCCGAGACGGTAGAGAAGATCGCCCCTGAACTTCCCCTCCGCGACCATCTGCTCCAGGTTCTTGTTCGTCGCGGATATAAGCCTGAAATCGCTCTCCACTTCCTTCTGGCCTCCAACCGGCCGGAAACGGTGCTCCTGCAGCACCCGCAGGAATGTCTTTTGCAGCGGCAGCGGCAACTCCCCCATCTCATCGAGGAACAGGGTGCCCCTGTGGGCCTGCCTGATGAGGCCGTCCTGCGCCCTGTCCGCGCCGGTAAAGGCACCCTTCGAGTGCCCGAAGAGTATGCTCTCCACGAGGGTCTCCGGGAGGGCCGTGCAATCGACGACCACGAAATTGTCCTGCGATCTTCTGCTGTTCAGGTGGATCGACAGGGCAAAGAGTTCCTTGCCCGTGCCCGTTTCTCCCGTGATGAGAACATTGACGTCGCTGTCGGCGGCCTGTTTGACCATATCCATCGCGACCCTCATCGTGGCGCTGTTCCCGACAATGCCGTTGCGCTTGATCTCCGCCGTCCTGTCATTGCACCGGTGTTCCCTGCGATACTGCGCCACACGCGTGAGGCATGCCGTCATCTCCTTCATGGAGGCCGGCTTTCGTATGTAATCCCAGGCCCCGTTTCGTATGGCCCTCTCGGCGCTTTCCGGTGATCCGCCAGTGGCCATGATGATGGTCGTCGGAGACGATGGAAGGGCATGGATCGCGGCCAGGATATCGAGCGGGCTGCCGTCGGGCAACTGCGCATCGATCAAGACCACATCGGGAGGATTGGACGCGGCTTTCTCGATACATTCCGTAAGTGTGCATCCCATGGACACGTCATACCCGAGACGGAGGGCACACCCGGCCAGCACCTCGCACGTCGGTCTGTCACCGTCTATGATGAGCACCCGGATCATGGCCCGAGATCTCCTCTCGAACTTGCCCCGGAATATCCCGCTTCGTTCATCACGTTACTCCACAGTCACGCTTTTCGCAAGATTGCGCGGCTGGTCGACATCCGTGCCCAGAAGGTTCGCGATGTGGTACGCGAACAATTGGAGGGGCACCATGGAAAGGATCGGCTGCAGCTCGTAGATCGTGCGGGGCACCACGATCACCTGAGCCGCCCTTGCCGCCATCTCGTGGGTCTCGTCATCGCTGATCAGGATGATGTTGCCTTTTCGCGCCATCACCTCTTCCATGTTGCCGCAGGTCTTCTTGTAGGTCCGGTCCGCCGGAGAGACGCACACGACCGGCATGCTCTCGTCGATGAGTGCTATGGGTCCGTGCTTCATCTCACCTGCCGCGTAGGCCTCGGCATGTATGTACGAGATCTCCTTGAGCTTGAGGGCCCCTTCGAGCGCCGTGGGAAAATTGATGCCTCTTCCCAGGAAGAGGAAGTTCCTGAACGACATGTATCGCTCCGCTGCCGCCTCGATCGACCGCGTCGTGTCGAGCACGCTTTGAACCTTTCGGGGGATGGCGCGTATCTCGCGAAGCCGTTCCCTGACGTCCCGGCATCCGAAGGTTCCCAGCTTCCTCCCGATGAAGAGCATGAGCAGGAACATGACGGCGATCTGCGTGGTGAAAGCCTTGGTCGAGGCGACCCCTATCTCCGGGCCGGCATGGGTGAAGACAACGCTGTCGGCCTCGCGGGCGAGAGTACTCCCGAGAACATTGCATATGGACAGGGTGCGGGCTCCCCGGGACCTCGCATCTCTCATCGCCGCGATGGTGTCGGCCGTTTCGCCTGACTGGGACACGGAGATGAACAGGTCACCGGGCGACACGATGGGGTCCCTGTATCTGAACTCTGAGGCCAGATCCGTCTCGACGGGTATCCTCAGGTTCGTTTCGATCATGTGTCTGCCGATCATGCAGGCGTGATGGGACGTGCCGCACGCCACCATCCATATCTTCCTGATCCCGGCGAGATCAGGAAGGTCAACCCCCTCAAATTCCACCTCGCCTTCTTCCTCGCGCGCCCTTCCGAGGAGAGTATCCGATATCGCGCGAGACTGCTCAAAGATCTCCTTCAACATGAAATGACTGTATCCGCCCTTTTCCGCCATTGCAGTGGTCCAGCGCACCTGCCGAACCTCCCGGACAACCTCCTCGCCATCCACGTTGGTGAGCCGCATGTCGCGTCCCCTGAATATGGCCATGTCGTTGTCTTCGAGGAAGATGAACCTGTCGGTCCTGTTGATGATCGCCGGTATATCACTCGCTATGAAGTATTCCCCGTCGCCTATCCCCACGATGAGGGGGCTTTGATTCTTCGCGGCCACCAGGGTCCTTTCGGATTCCTTCAGCACGCCGATCGCCCAGGACCCCTTGAGGTCCTTGAGCGCCAGGCGGACGGAGTCCGTAAAGTTCCTGCCCTTTTCTGCGTAGTCGGCGATGAGATGAGGGATGACCTCCGTATCGGTGTCGGACATGAAGACGTGGCCTGCCCTTTTCAGCCGCTGCTTCAGCGCAAGGTAGTTCTCGATGATCCCGTTGTGGACGACCACCACGTCGCCCGCCCTGTGAGGATGGGCATTCCTTTCGGAGGGCACCCCGTGCGTCGCCCAGCGGGTGTGGGCAAGACCGATACTCCCCTTCAGGGCGGCACCGCTGACGATCTTCCTGAGCTCTTCGACCTTTCCTTTCCTTCTCTCTATGTGGATCGTCCCCTGACCGAGAAGTGCTATTCCGGCCGAATCGTATCCCCTGTATTCAAGCCTGCTCAAGGCCTCAATGAGGATATCGCAGGCTTCCCGGGTACCTTCATATCCAACTATCCCGCACATCGCTCCACCACCTCTCCCTCCGTGATCGGGCGATTCCCCTCAGGGACAGGGCCGAATCCCCCGGGAGACCTCACACGGCTCCTCGACCCTGACAGGAGCCGCAAAGATCTCTACAAGTACGCTACAACGGACATGGTCCCATGTCTGTCGCGTGAGCGATAATAATCATGTCGTACTTTCTCGGCCCGCCCGTCATCGTTTATCACGACAAATGCCGGGCCCACCGTCAGTCCGCTCTTTTCGCCATCTTGTCCCGGATCCCGCCGGCGAGCAGTCTGCGGGCGCAGTCCGGGCAGATGCCATGCGTCACCAGGGCGAGCGGCATTTCCTTTGTATTCAACCCCGACCTGACCCAGGCCCCATTGCCTTTCCGCTCCCTGCCGCACCAGGCGCAGAGACAGCGCGTTCGCCTCAGGACTCTCGCCCTTCTCTTGATCGTCATATCGTCCCTGCGCCCCCGCATCTTCTTTCCCCGGACCACCTGCGTGTTTCACGCAGCGCTCCTGTCCGGTTCTCTATAATCTTAAGTGATACCCCGTGACATGTCTGTCACCGAAGGAATGATTCTGATGTCCTGTTTTCGTAGACGGGGGAGATGAATGCATGATGACAGGAAAAGACGGTTTCAGGTTTCAGGTTTCAGGTTTCAGGTTTCAGGTTTCAGGTTTCAGGAGAAAAACCGTGGAAGAGAACCGACTGTCAACACAATTACTGACTAGTGCGGCAAAAACTTGTTGGAGCGAATGTTTTCTGTCTTTTTCCTGAAACGTGAGACCTGGAAGCTGGAACGGTCTTTCCAGTCTTCAACTTGAAGCTTGAGACCTGGAACCTGAAACAGTCTTTGCTTCTCTCAGCCTCTCCGCCAGGAGTGTGTATCTTCTGTGGGGCTTGTCGTTGCGGATCGCGATGGAAAGGGCCTTCCTGGTGCCGACGAGATAGACCAGTCTCTTGCCCCGCGTGATCGCCGTGTAAAGGAGGTTCCTCTGCAGGAGGAGATAATGCTGCGTGAGGATGGGCATCACCACGGCTGGATACTCGCTTCCCTGGGATTTATGGACGGATATCGCGTAGGCGAGGATCAACTCGTCCATTTCATTGAAATCGTAGGACACGATCTTCCCCTCGAAATCCACGCTGAGCTCCTGTACCTCCCTGTCCATGGCGATCACGGTCCCGATGTCTCCATTGTATACGTCCTTCTCATAATTGTTCCGCGTCTGGAGGACCTTGTCGCCCTTCTTGAAGAACCTGCCTGCCCGGGAGATCCCGTCGGTGGAGGTGTTCAAGGCTTCCTGGAGCCGTGCGTTCATGTTCGACACGCCCACCACTCCACGGTGCATGGGCGTCAGGACCTGGATATCGTTCACCGGGTGGAGCCCGAAACGCGAGGGTATCACATCCCGGCACAGGCTGACGACATACCGCAGGACCTCGTCCGGGTCCTCGATATCGACAAAAAAGAAATCATGGCCCTGCCCGGTGTGCTTATCGAAGAAGGGCATCTCGCCGGCGTTTATACGATGGGCGTTGACGATGATCATGCTCTTCGTCGACTGCCGGAATATCTCATTCAGCCGCACGCATCCCACAGACCCCGAGGCAATGATGTCCTTGAGAACGCTTCCGGGGCCCACGGAGGGAAGCTGGTCAACGTCGCCGACAAGAATGAGGGTTGCCTGCGGGGGTACGGCCTTCAGAAGATGGTACATGAGGGAGACGTCGACCATGGACGCTTCGTCGATAATGATGAGCCCCGCGTCGAGAGGGTTCGATTCGTTGCGCTTGAATCCCCCTTCGGACGGTGCACGCCCGGGACTGTACTCCAGGAGACGGTGTATTGTCCTCGCCTCGGCCCTGGTGGCCTCCGTCATCCTCTTCGCCGCCCTGCCCGTGGGAGCCGCCAGCAGCACCTTCTGTCCCGTCTTGCCGGCGATGGCAATGATCCCCTTTATTATGGTCGTCTTCCCCGTTCCGGGACCTCCCGTTATGACAAGCACCTTTTGCTCCAGGGAAGCCCGGACCGCCTCGAGTTGTCGCAAGGAAAAAGAGATCCCCTGTGTCCCTTCGACCCACCTCAGGGCTTCCTCGACATTGACGAGGCGCATCTGTCTGGGATGGGAGGCGAGCCTGCCAAGGAGCTCGGCCGTCCCTTTCTCCGAGACATAAAGCGGTGCGAGGTAGACGATCCCGCCCCGGTACCTCACGGCGTCTCCGGAGAGTTGCCCCGGCTCGTCGAGAACCACCTTCTTCTGCGCAACAAGGCTTGAAAGGGCTTCGGGGATCTTCTCCCTGTCGACCTCGAGCACCTCGGAGCACCTCTCCAAGAGGAGGTCGCGTGGAAAGAACAGGTGACCTTCGCTCGCGAGCTGTCCCAGCACGTAGAGGATCCCCGTTTCGATCCTCAGTGGAGCGTCCTTCACGATGCCGAGCTTTGCGGCTATACTGTCGGCGGTAAGAAAGCCTATGCCGAAT
>MVQP01000041.1 GCA_002067235.1 Syntrophorhabdus sp. PtaB.Bin047 | reverse complement strand
CCGCGTTCATTTATTGCATTACAGCACGCTGTAGATATTGCGTTTTTCCCCATTTAACAAAATCCTCCGTTTTGTTAAGCGGTCGCGTGGAGGCAGGACTGACGGGCGTTCGCAGGGGGGAGGGTCTGAAGAAGGGTCAAAAATGGCCGAAATTAAACATTTCGCAGAAGAAATGTAAATGGGAAAAATCGCCAATATTGCTGTAATGCAGTATTGCTGACACACAGTAAGGCCGTACGGCAGTAACGGTGGAGTTAAAGAGGCGGCGTTGTTATTACGCGGTTTAACTACGATTCGGCGATATCGTGGGATTTGTAGTTAATCTGTAGTTATAGTCTTCTTCTGTATTCTATTTCATATCAATTGCTTGCCAGGGTATTTAACCTGATATACAATACACACCATCATGAAACGACGACTAGGACCAATGGAAATGCAATTCCTCGCATACACGCAAATGAGACGGCTCACGACGGTCCGGACCGGTGAGATGCAGCAGGCGCTTGCCCTCTCTCCCTCCCAGGAACGCGAGCTCCTCAGCCGCCTGTCCAGGGCCGGCATGATCGCACGGGTGCGGAGAGGCCTCTACCTGGTGCCGGACTATCTCCCGCCCGGCGGGGAATGGACGCCTGACGAGGCCACTGCGCTGAATGCACTCATGAAGGAAGCGGGTGGGCGGTACCAGATCTGCGGGCTCAATGCATTCAACCGCTACGGTTACGATGAGCAGGTGCCAGCACGAGTGTACGCCTACAACGACAGGATCTCGGGGGAGAGAACAATTGGCGTGATAACGCTCAATCTCATTAGAGTCGACAAGAAACGGCTCGGGGACATGGAAAAGGTGAGGAGCTGGGACGGACAGACCGTCTTCTATTCTTCGCGCGTACGTACCCTCCTGGATGCTGTCTACGACTGGGCACGGTTCGGCACCCTGCCCCGGGCATACAAATGGATCCGCGACGACCTGCGGGCCGGCCGGGTGAAACCTGGTAAGCTCGTCGATGTCACACTCAAATTCGGGGACATTGGCACTATCAGGCGCATGGGGGTCCTGCTCGAAGGCGAAGGGGTAGATGAGGAGCTGTTGGAGAGGCTGGAGAGGCCCCTGAGACCCACGTCGGCAACGATCCCGCTGGTTCCGGGAAAACCGAAGAGGGGAAGGGTGAACAGGAGGTGGGGGATTATAGTCAATACATAGTCGCAAATGTAATATTGGTGACTATCTATTGACTTCGGGGTAGGGTACGCCCTACTGAGACACGGGCTAACCCGCGCCCCCCGTACGCCACTTCTCTATCACCAGCTCCGGAGCATGCTCGCGGAAGATATTGATGCAGGGTGTCGGGATCTCGAGCCTCATGAGCGGCCTCCTCCGCGCTGGCGGGACATGTAGGCCTCGAGGGCCTCAAGGATCAGCGCGCGCATGGTTGTTTCCCTTTTCGCCGCCAGAATCTTGAGGGCCAGGTGAAGGTCCGCGGGGAGTTTCAACATCAAGGCCTTCTCTTTATCTGTTTTCATTCTGTTCTCCTTTCACCCCCGGGTCGCCCGGGGGGTCTGACGTTATCAGGCAGGTCCTCCTCTACCTGATGTCCCGCCGATGAAAAGTCACATAATCCTCACCATCGATCTCCACGTATACGCCAACGTCGTCCGAGAGAGCATCGCCGTGATGATCAAACCGATATGCCCTGGCCCACCGGTCTCCCTCGCAACGTTCTTTCGTCAGGCGTCTCTTGATGGCATAAGGGCTGTCCTTCCCGCGGTACGCCTCGACCGTCCCGTTGTCCCCCTCGCCGCTGATGATGATTATATCCGGATACCCTGAGTCATTAGCCATAATAGCCTCCTTTGTTTTTATTATCATCATGCTGCCACCTCCTGTCTGTACTGCTCAAGTTCCCACTCCGCCGTCCCTGCGAGCTCGCTGAGGTTCTCGTTAGACGCCCCGCGCCGTCGCCCACTCGGAAAAAATAGCCCGCGGGCTGGACCGATGATCAATCCACCAGCTCGCACTGGTTTTTTTTGTGAGGTCGTCGATAAACTGCTGCCAGCCCTGGAGCGCTCCATCCCCCCGGTACGCCTCGTTTGCCCCGGTGCGGAGCCTGCCAACCATATAATCTTTGTCCTGGTCGAGCTCGATGAGGATTTTCGCACGCAACGTCTGCGCCCAGGCGATCTGTCTGTCCGTGCCAGAGAGCGCCGCGAGCCTGGGGTGGAGCTCCGTGCAGGCCTTCTCGGTCTCGCGCGCCAGGCGGCGACGTTTTTCAGCCAGGCAGTCAGGGCAGTCGCCTTCGTCCTCGAGCCACTGTATTCGTTCTTCCCGACCACGGTGAGGACCGAAAAGGGTGACCTCGCCTGTGTGACCGCATGAAAAAGTTACGTCGTATTTAGCCATGTGCTACCTCCTTATATATGTTATCGGCATATCCTCCATAACCTTAATATAATTATAACACACATTACATGGATGTCAAGTCTAGGTCGTCGTAGATGCAGGACTGGCGCGGGTTTAAAGCGGCAATAATTGTCGAAAATTATTTTTAAAAAAGTTTCGGCGGATCCGAACATGCGGGGAAAAAGGCCCTAAATCCAGGCAGGCGCGCGAAGCTCAGCCTGCCGATCGTGGACCATCCACCTATCGGATCGAGCTCTCACCGTGTGGACCGGGACCTCCCGGCGGCGGCTTCTCCCCTGTAAACATCCTTTGTCTTTTGCTTTCCCTTCCCCCCTCTCCACGTCCCGCATTAGGAGCATGTCCTTTACTCGCGGGGTGGACGCGCAGCGGACGGGCCCCACGCGATTGCCGGGAGGGGTCCCGGGGAGGGCGGCCAAGAGCACCCCTCCCTGGGTGGTGGGGTGACAGGGGCGGTCACTAAGCCCCTGCCTATCCGCCTCTCCGCTGCTGCACGAAAAAAGCCCGGGGACATGGGGGATCCCCGGGCACATAAAGGAGGTAACAGCCGGGTTCATTACGCCCGGCCCGAGGAACTGCTATTTCCGCGCGATCACATCCGCGCCACGTCGCACGTCACCGACCCCCGCCAGCGACACGGCCTCAACCACCCACTCGGGCCGAATCTTGCCGGCCCGCTCAACCATATTGAAAGCTCTCACCGTGCACCACCCGCCGCCGTCCATGTTTGTGAACATAACACTATCCCCTCCGGCCCTGAACGCGTGCACCAGAACAACATCCTCCCGCTTCACCGCCCGCGGGGCCTGTCCCTCCGGCACCGGCGCTATGTGCATGGACAGGGAGGACCGCTCCTGGCCCGGAACGGTCAGCTGACCGATCAGCCGCGCCCAGTCGCGGTTTTCCAGAGCGGCCAGGGCCTGCTGGCACTCGCTTTCCGCCATCCCCAGGTACAGGTCCTGTTCCGCCTGTGCGGGCCCCGCCATCGCCACAACGATTGCCACAGCCATCACCAGTATTGCTACTCCGATCGCCACTATTGCCGTTACGTCTCTTTTCATATTGCCCTCCTGTTCATTTGTTTGTTTGTTAATTTGCTAACAATGATACACGTCCCTATGACTCACGGATTCACGGGCACCCACACCGTATGAGCGGGGACCCATTTCCCACCCTGCCACTGACCGGGCACCTGGACCCAGCGACCGGGAGGATCCTGCGAGCTGCCAGCTCCACCGGGGTACGCCGCCGCCTGTCCTGTCTGTCCCTGTCCCTGCCGTTTCTGGTTCGTGACGTGCTGGTCGACGGCATTGCCTCCGATGGCTCCTACAAGCGTTCCCGCACCGGCTCCGATGAGCGTCGAGGCCGTGTCACGTCCGATCATCTGTCCTGCCAGGGCCCCTGTGGCTGCTCCGATCGCCGCGCCTTTCTGCATGTTGTAGCCTTCGGACGCGCACCCGGCGAGGGTGACCAGAGCGATGATGAGTACTGCTACTGCTACTACGTTTCGTTTCATGCTGCACCTCCGTTTATCTGTCTCTTCCGCGATCGCTGTCGCCCAGGAACTCCGCGACCTTTCCTATCCCGAAGCCTCCGCCGCGTCCGCGCTCGCCACCGTCCTTGTCCCGGGCATCCTTGAGCTTCCGCGCGGCCTTCGCTGCTTCACTGTTCGCTTCATCGATGCCCTGGCTCGCGATGTTCTCCGACCCGTCGATGTTCACTGCGTCTGTTTCGATGTCTTTTATGTCGCTCATGTCGTTCGTTCTCCTTTCGGGGCGGTTGCCCGCCCCGCTTGTTTATACGTATGGTTTCCACCTTGCCTTGCGTTCGCGTTCCCGGAGGGCCTCCATCTCCTTCTCCAGAGCCTCCATCTCCGCGTCCCGGCGAGCGTATTCTGCCTCGACGAGATCCCAGCGGGCGTCGAGGAACGCGTCGCTCTCGTTGATAAACCTGTACTCCGTGGCCGGGGTCCAGAACCCGCGAGGGAGACCGAGGAGGGCTTCTTCCTCGGCCAGCTCCTCGTCCTCCTCACGCATGGCATTGTTCTTCAGCTCGAGGACGCCCTCTGCGGTGAGGTCCGCGAACTCTTTTTCGGGCATCTGTTCCAGATAATCCCGCCAGGTTCTGTCAGCCATTTATCGGTCCCTGCCTCGATCCATCGTGCGCTGGCGGTCTTTTCCGCGCTCGTTCTCGCGTTCCTGGCCGCGCTCCCTGGACTTCAGCTTCTCCGCCTGTTTGCTTACGGTCTTCTCCAGCTTGTTCACGCGAGCTTTCAGGTCCTTCATCTCGTTGCGCATCTCCTTCATCTTCTCGTCGTACTGTTCCCTGGAGCGGCCCGTCCGTTCGTTCCTGCCAATCCCTCTTGCGTTCTTGGCCTGTTTGATCGCTTCAGGATCCCGCCGGGTTCCTCCCGGGGAAAGATCAGGGCTCACGTCCGACTTGTCGATGGGAGAATCGCGCAAGGGATCCTCTCCTCGCCCGCGCGCTTCCTTCTCCTGCTGCCGGCGGGATCTCTCCCGTGCTTCAAATCCTTTTACTCCATCCTTTTCCTTTTCCATCATGACCTCCTTTCCTTTAAGGCTGTTATGGTTCTGAGATTTTCCTGTTCCGCTTCTGACGCGCCTTCCGAGGCCTTCTCCTCCGGTGCCGGGGCCGGCTTCGGTGCTACAGGAGAGGCCTTCACGCCTCCGTGCTGGAGGACCGTCGTGACCGCGTCGATGACCCGCGCACCGATGCTGTCGATGGATTTAGACTGCTCCTCCATCCCGCCGATGAGCTGTTTGACGAGCTCCTGCAGACCTCCCAGCAGATCCGTGAGATCGTCGAGTCGCTCCTCGATGGAGGGAGGAGGGTCTGTCTCCTCCTGTTCCTGGAGACCTTCGCCTTCTTCCGGGGTTTCCAGGGTCTCCGGGACCGTTTCCTCTGCCCCTTCCTCCTGGGGGCCTTCCTGCGGGGTTTCCAAGGGGGTCTCTTCGCCTTCCTGCAGGGACACATCGCTGAAATACTGCCCGAGGTCCACCTCCTCCTGGACGGTCTCCTCCTGGGCAACCGCTGCGACGGGATCCGGCTCGTCGAGCTCCGTCACGATGGAGGCCTCGTTCTCGGCCGCCTCTTTCAGCGCCGCGTCGATCGCTGCGTCGTAATCGATATTGATGTCACTCATTCACCACCTCCGCTGTCTCCTCTGCCTGCCGTGCTGCCGTGTAGTCACGTTCCAGCGTCCCCAGCATGTCCCTGTCTTTGGTAATAAACAGTTGGTCGAGCTCGATGATGGATTTCCTGCGGGCCCCGGACCAGTTGATCACTGACACGGCCATCTGGGGCCCGAGGGCGTCAAACAACTCGTCGCGCATGGGACCTCTTTTCAGCTGGACGTTCTTCGAGGTGGTGCGGGATTTCGAGTAGTTGAACTGCACGAGACCAGCCAGCCCGGTGACGTTACCCATTACCGCGCCACCCATGGCGCCTCCGGCTCCTCCGGTGCCCATACCTACGGTGTTCGAAACCGACGTGCCGTATGAGTGCTCGGGGAGCTCGCCCTCGCTGACGATCAGTTTCATGCGGTTCCTGGTCTCGGGGTCGTCGGTGCTGAGAAGGACTTTCGTTCTGAAGTTTGCGAGGATCGTGTCGCAGGCCTCCTTGCCCCCCCAGACTTTCAACAACTGGCTGATCGACTGTGTCGCCGCGACCACGCACAATTTCGCCTCCCGGGACAGTGCGGACTTTTTAAATGACTCCGCGTTAGTTGACTCCTGTACTTCATCACATACGAGGACGATGTGGCGGTCATTACCCCTTTTCGCCAGTCTACTCAACGCGAGATCATACACCTGGCGGAAGAAGAAATAGCGTAATAATCTTCCAGGCTTCCCCAGGACATCGGGAATGTCGATGACCCAGATGGATTTGTGTTGATAGATCTCGTCCATCGATGCGGTATGGGACCAGTTCGCATATCCCGGCAACGCAAACCTGCCAATCCAACTCGACACTGAGGATATGATGTTGCCCCGGGTTTTTTCGGGCGCCTCAACTAGGTTGACCCTTATCTGGTCCAGGACCCGCGCCAACAGCTCGTCCTGACCCGTTCCGGGGGCCCGGAGGAGTGCCACGTTGTTGATCCGGTCCATCTCTTCTGTGTCCGTGAGGTACCTATACACAGCCCCCAAGTCGCGGTGGAGGCCTGCGATGTCGAGCACCGTTGACGCGGCAAATACCAATTCGACGACCATCGCGCTCCAGTATTCCCCGTCGCCCTGGCCGCCACCCTCTGATCTAATGAGATCAAACAGCGTTGCGCTTGCCTGTTCTGGGGTCGATACCAACGGATCGATCGGGTTCCAGCCGCTCTGCCAGGGCTCCGGTCCGATGACGTGCAACGAGTAGCTGTTACGGACCTCCGGGGGCATCGACCGCAACAATGCGTACACGTCCAACATGGCGGACCTCTTGGGATCCATGACGATCAGCGAGGGCCCGTCGGGATCCGGGGTCATGAGCTGCACGACCATAGAGTTGATCGCCTGTGTTTTACCGCTGCCGGTGCCGCCTGTGAGGAGCGTGCCGGTGGCCAGGTCCGAAAACGTCATGCGCATCGGGACCCCCAGGTTCGGGCTCGCGATAACGCCTGCACCTCGCAACTGTCCGGTGCTGGTTCCCAGGGTCATGGCGTCGTGGCTGTCCCACAGGCACCGCCCTTTGATGCCTCTCGCCAGGGACAGAGTAAACGCGAGCTCCGCTGAGTCCACATGGCCCTCGAGATACATTTTCCCCAACGCCGTTGCGTCCCTCCAGATGGCGGGCTTAGTACTGGCGCGGAAGAAGCTGAACACCCGGCTGAGGATGTCGTTCCCCAGGTAGATCCAGCCCTCGACGATCGACTGCAAACCCATTACGAGGAGCGCTACGGCCAACCAGCTGTAGCTGTACCTGGAAACAAGGACGCCCGCGGTGATGACGCCGACCGCGAGGGTCCTTGCCACGCTGAGCGCCACGGCCCGCATGGGAGGGTTCAGGGCGCGAGTGTTGTACTTGCGGCGCATCGCCCGCATACCGTACGTCCTCGCATACTCGACCATCTCCACCTTCCGGCGATGTGTCCAATCGTACGTCAGATACGCCAGTGCCTCCTCTCCTTCGTCCCGCACGATCTCGGCGAGACGCTGCTGGCCTTTCTGGGGCATGATGTCGTCCAGGGACGGCGGCATCACCTGCGGCCACGTCCCGGCAAGGGCATAGTTGTCAATTCTCGTCCTGATGCCATTAACGATATTTCCGAAGAATCCCATATTACCTCCCTGCCCCGTCTGCACCGGGGAGTCTCTCGATCACGAAGTGGAACAGCGATTTAAGCACCACCAGCGCCAGGATGATGCCGGCGATAGGTGCCACGAGGCCCATGAGGAGGCCGCTCACGGCCCAGAGTACCGGGCTCCAGGTCGGGAGCAATGCCCCCAGTATCACCAGGATGAGAACAGCGCCGTATGTCGTGCATTTCTCCGCGTGCTCGCCGCTGTGCTTCGAGAGCATCCGCCGGAGTTCCGCGGGGGTGGGTGTCTGTTTTTCGGGTCTCATGTCAACCTCCTATGAATGCGCCGGCAACGGCCAGCAGCGCGAATCCGATGAGAAAAAAGAGCCAGGGTCCACATAATCTCTGCATTAGTTACCTCCTTCGGTCTTCGGTTTCTGCACGGTGATGTGGCTCAACGTTCCATCAGGGCGGGCACATGCCGTGATAATGACGGCGGATGTGCCGGTGTCCGTGTAATCAGGCGCCCAGGGAAATAGGGATGCGAAAGCTGATGGTGCGACGCTTCTTTCCTTCTTCACGACCTCGCGGAAGAGGCCATTTCCCTGAGAAACGAGACATTTCAAAGCGACCTCCTTCCCCTTGTTGTCGAAGGTCTTCCCGGCCGTGAGCGCGTCTGCGATGGCCAACTGCTCCACGCGATACGGGGTGACGCTGGCGGTCGATCGCATCTGTCCAGTCCATGGGTCAAAGCCGGCCTGCAGCAGGGCCTCCTGCTCTGCCTTGGAGAGCTTCTGCAGCTCCCGCCAGTCCATCTTTTCATAGCGTTTCGCGAGCCACTTTCCGGTGGCGGCGCCTCGAATCGTGGCGTTCCTCAGCGACGTGTACGGCTCTCCCTTCCACCAGCTTTGTGGGCCGTTAGGAACCGGAGGGACTTGGCCGCATCCAGCCAGGAGCAGTACCATTACTGCGAGTGTTACTGTTAAACCGATGTGTCTCATACGACGTTGCCTCCTTGTATATGTATATTGATGGTTACATTCCGGTACTACGGGCGTCGCCTGCGGACGGTGGCGCCGTTACCGGTACCTCCGGGCCCAGGGTGCGATCGAGGAATCCGGCGATACCGCTTTTCTTCTGACCTTGTGGTTTTGGGGCGGGCTGAGGATCCGGCCGGTACGTCCAGGCCTTCGGTGTCGGCGCAGAAGCCTGGGCCTTCGGGACCGAGGCCTTCGGTGCCCTCTTCACGGTCTTCTTCTCCTGCTGGACAGGGGCGGGGTTCGCTTCCGCCGGTTTCTCCGGTGCCGATGCTTCGATTGCCTTTGCCGGCGGCATGTCCGTAATCGATGTTGGTTTCTCCTCCACAGTCGGTGCAGCCACCACTGAGGTGGCAGTACGGTTGCCCAGCACGGCGTATCCAGTGACAGTGATGATGACGGCGAGGATCCCGGCGACACCAATAAAGAGGCCTTTTTTCGAAGAGGCCCTAGAAAAACGACCCTCTACGTTGCCCGTGGTTGCGCTTTCTGATGGGGGGGTGCTACCATGACCCTCCCGGGACCTCGAGGGTGCCTCAGGCTGAATTTCGACCTCGCGCGGATGAGCCACTGGCGCGCTTGTGCGAGGGGGTGTGACGGGCTCAGCGACGGGCACGATCGGTGAGAAACAGGCCGGGCAGATGTCGGTGTTGTCGGGGATCGTTGCGTTGCAGTTGGGGCATTTCATGATGCTGACCTCCTTATACTAATGGTTGCTATCTGTCTATTCCATCGCGGGTGTCGGGTTCGCGGGTGTTCTCTCTCGTCCGGGATGACCGGTCGTCCTTGATCTGTCCTCGGTACTTCTCGGCTTCCTTGATGCGGGCCTGGGAGCGGGCGTTGATCCGGTCGAGCTGCTGCTGGATCTCGAGATCCTTCATGCCGCGCTCGGCTTTGTCGAGGTTCGCGTGGATCTTCCGGGCGTTCGGGAGCTGTCGTCCTTTTTCCATGGCCGCGATCTCTCGTTCGAGGCCTGCGATCTCCTGGTCCAGGGTCCCTATCTCGTCTCTCTTCTCCGCGACCTCGAGCTCCACCTGCTGGACCGCCAGAGCCTGCTGTTCTTCTCTTTCCATCGCCCGTTGCTGTGCCCGGCTCACCCGCGTCTTCTTGTCCGCGCCGGTGTTCGTTCCGATCTTGTAACCGCGGCGGATCAGCGCATCGGACAGGGCACTGTTAATCATCTTCCGGAGGGCATCGCGCTGCTTGAACTTGCGGGATGCTCCTGTTCCTTTTTTTCCATCCGACAGCCTCCTCTCGCTGAAGATGATGTGGATGTGGTTGTTCTGCCTCGAGTGCACGGCGACGGCGTTGCCAGCGATCTTTTTGATCGTGGTCTCCTTAGCGTGGACCGAGAAAGAGTAGAGGTGGTCTCCTCCGAACAGCGCCTGACACATCTCGTTCCCGACGCGAATGGCATCTCGCTGAGACAGCTCGTTAGGTATCGGGATGAAGCATGTCGTCAGGAAGCGGGCGTCCCTCCTCCGGGCCAGCTCCGCCTCCTTCACTCCGATCCATTCGTGCACGATGTTGAGCCGGTCCTCCCGGGTGAGACCTGACGCGATGTCGTCGGGACCGATGGTGATATCGGTGAGGGAGGGCGATGGGTGGTGAGGGTCGTTGATCCACATGGCATCGTCCATCCCGAGCTCGGGCATGTTGGCACCGCCACCGATGGATTTGCTTGGCTTCGAGTCGTAATAGCTCTTCGCTCTCACGTCCGCGTTGTGCGCGCTGGATGAGTAATCGATGTCGCACCAGGGCTTCCAGGTTTTTTCAATGGACATTAGTGGTGACCTCCGGTGAGTATGGTGAGCACTGGATGACTGCGGTGATGTCGGTGAGGGACGGCAAAGGTCCCCCTCCCCTGGGAGGGGGCAGGGGGTGGGGTCACTCTTATGCCGAGCGCCCGGGTCGGGGTCATGACAGTCACGCGACCCCGAGAGGCCAGCGAGGCTCTTATCAAGCTCTCGCGCCCCCAGGGGATGGAGCGCGAGGTATAGGGGCCCGCGATCGAGGACGGCTTCATCGTCCGAGGTCGTGGGAGGGACCCGGCTATCCTTTCGAATGACGGTTTCATCGTCATGAGAAGGGGTAGTTGGGCCTCCACGAATCTTGCTCGTTTTGCGCACCGCGGAACGAGCACCCGAGCGTCGCGAGGGAGCCAGTTCACGTTCAGTGAAATGGCGGTTCGAGCGTCGCGAGAACATGGAATCGTGGAGGCACACCGATGCCAGGCGCTGTCTGCGACCGATGCTCCGTGCTCACCTGCCATCATCGCTCCGTGCTGTCTGCGATCGATGCTCCACGCTGCCATGTCACCCTCACCGGCGCTCACCTCTCTCACTCTCACCTTCACCTCGCTGGCCTTCCCGCTCATCGTTTCCCTCACCTTCCATCACCCTCATTCTGAGGGCGGCCGTATCGTCCATCCTGACACGTAAGTCTCGCTTTTTCGTCTTTCAAAAACTCGATGAGCGCATCGAGGATGTCCGCGGGATGGCGGGGCTCGTTAATCATTTTCCAGATGGCGATGACCCGGCTGCGGAGCTTCCAGGTGGCCTGATTGTCGATGGTCAGGACTCGCTGTCCGTTCTTCACGGTGAAGACTTTTACGGGCTGGCTCAGGCAGTACCAGGCAACCTTGTTTGCCACCCGCTTGAACATCTTCTCCCTCTCCCGGCCTTGCTTCTTTTCCAGTTCTGCCAGTTCCTGCCGGGCCTTGTTCCTTTGCTGCTTTTTCTTTTCGAGCTCTGCTCTTTTCTTCTGGAGGGAGGACACTGTGGATGTCATTATCCCTGACCTCCCTGGACGATCGCCAGGCCTGCATCATCCCGGGTATCGTCCGTGTTCGTCTTCGCCTTCCGGGCCTCCCGGGTGGCCGCTTCGATCTTGGGCGAGGCAGCTTTGATCAGGTTGTTTATTCTCAACGCCCGCTCGTCCACGTCCTTGATCTTGAGTGCCGCGATGATCTTTTTCAGGGTCCCGCGAGAGAGTTCCCGGCGGGGTCCCGACAAGGGAAACAGGACGCGACCGATGGCGGTCTGAGCTTCCCGATATGCCTGTTCTTCAGCCTCGTGGAGCGCTTTCTTAGCCAGTGAGGAGGCGTATTCTTTTGCCTGGGCATCCTCCCGGCGCCACTCGAGCTTGCCCAGTTTCTTGACGCAGTCGAGGCATATGATGCCTTCTTCGGTCCGGAACCTGCCTTTGCCATTTTCGATTTCGGTGTTGCATTTTCTGCATGTTTCCATGTTGCCTCCTTTTATAGTCAGATAGCTTCCTGTGTGCAGTACGCCTCCATCACCTGCTCCGGGGCGTACTGGCGGAAGAGATCGAGGATCTCCTCACGGGCAGGGTTGTCGGTAGGGAGTTCCAGCGCCAGGTCAAGGGGAGAACGGCCTGCCTCGTCCCTCGCATTCACGTCCGCTCCCTTCTCGATGAGGAGGCGGACGATGTCGGGGTGGCCATACATGCAGGCCCAATGGAGAGCGGTGATGTCGGCATCGGTCCGCGACTCCAAATCCGCCCCGTGCTCGAGGAGGAGGCGGGCCAGGTCCAGCTCACCCGTGGCGCATGCCGCGTGGAACGGGGTGGCACCCCACGTGTTCTTCGCGTTCACCTTCGCTCCCTTCTCGATGAGGAGGCTGGCAGCGTCGACGTGGCCGTGCATGCACGCCTCGTGGAGGGGGGTGTGGCCGTCGTCCTTCCTCCTCGCGTTCACCTTCGCTCCCTTCTCGAGGAGGAGGCGGACGATGTCGGGGTGCCCGAACCTGCACGCCTCGTGGAAGGGGGTGTTGCCATAATCGTTCCTCACATTCACGTCCGTCCCGCGTTCCAGAGCCCCGCACCTGACACAATAGTGGTCAGTATCGTCGACGATGACATGCCGTCCGGAAATCTCCCGATGGCAGGCCAGGCAGTTGTCACGTGCATTCACATCCGCCCCGTGGGAGAGGGGACGACGATGGTGTTCATTGTTTGTCATGAGTTGCCTCCTTATTGTGTCGGTCCAGGCCCGTGATGGTGATGGTGACCCGGACCCCGGGACCCAGGGGAAATGGCAGGCCACAGCTGGTGCAATAGGTCCCGTCTGCTGTGACGTACCGGCCGGCACCTTCCCGGATCTCGCGGCCACAGGTGGTGCAGTGAGAGGGGGTCATGCGTACACCTCTTCTTCCCCTTCCTCGCCGCCCTCCTCCTCCATTTCGCGCCTCTTTCGTTCTGCCCATGACTTGATGACCAGCGAAGACCGGTAGCCATCTCTCGACAGAAGACCCCTGTCGACGGGGGTCACCACCGCTCCAAGGTAATTCCCGAACTTGTCGCTGAAGAGCGTAGCGGGACGAAGGAATTCCATCATCTTTGGATCAAGGCCCCACTTTGCCGTCATATTATCGACCACCTTTTGAAAATCCTCCAGCCGGTAGCCTTCCATCCAGCGAGCCTCGATCATCCGCATCGTGGCAGCGTCGGTCGGTTTATAGCTGGAGCCCGCCTTTTGGTTCAGGTAAGTGACAATCTCGGTAAACGGGATAATGTCGGTGCCCTCGTTCTCTACCTGCTGGTTCCTTGCCCTTAACTCCTGTCTCTTTTGCACGATCCACTCATCAAGAACGAGTGACGATTCATACCCCGCGCGCGACATGATCCCGAGATCGACAGGGGTTATCTTTGCGCCCAGGTAATTCCCGAACTTGTCGCTGAAAAGGGTGGCCGGCCGGAGGAAGTCCATCATCTGCGCGTTCTTTCCCCACTTCGCTGTCATGTTGTCGATGACCTTCTGAAAATCCTCCAGGCGGTAGCCTTCGCTCCACCGGGCCTCGATCATCCGCATCGTCGCAGGGTCGGTCGACTTAAAACTGGAGCCCGCCTTCGTGTTCAAATAGCCGATGACCTTTCCGAACGGAATTGCGGGTGTCGCGGGAGGGATAGACTGCTGCTGCATCCCAGACTGAAAGCTGATCAGTACGTTCATCAGCGCAAGGCGGGTTTCGCCTTTCCTCGCTGCCCGGATCGATTGCGCGATGTGCGCTTTCAATGTATTTACATCAGCGCCATGATCGAGGAGGAGGCGCTTCACCAGGGACCCCTCCCGCGGGAAATTGACGGCCGGCCTGCATCGGTGTATTCGCTCAGTTTCCATCCAGTAATAATCCAGGATCTCCTTTATTTCGGACATTCTCTCCCCACCATCCCGGGCCTTTCTTTTCCTTCGCCATGTATCTGGATTGTTCAACTCAACCTCCTTTCCCTTGCCCTTGGTCTCAACTCTTTACACCTCCGGGTTGGTCTTGACTTTCTGGCTCTCCATCCAGGCCACTATGTCATCGTAATCGTAAAGGATTTTGCCCTTGCCTTTTACCCCGGAGCCGAGCTTGATATACTTTGGTCCGATTTTCCTCCACCGCCACTGTTGCATGGTTCTTTTCGACGACAGGCACATTTTCCCTGCTGCTTCTTCATCAAGATATTGTTTGGTATGCGAGTTGACTGCTGTGTTGGCGTTGCGCGGCATAAAGAAGGCCCTCCTGATCCTCGAAAGATCAGGAGGGCCTCGGTGTAGTCCTCACTGTGAAACGCCGGCGCCTGCACTCTCCTGGACTAACCCTGATATTAGCGACGGCCAGCCATTAACTGCGACACGTCCCCCTTGCTGATTGACGGGGTTTTTCGGGGTCTGCGACGAACCGCCAGCGATAGGTCTTATGTCGTCTCGCCCGGGTCAGTGTCCCGGCCCTGTAATACCTAATATATACATTGCCTAACTCGATGTCAAGTGTGTTTGTCTATTCTTTCAAAGAGTTATGGTGAGATATTAGGAGATATTGAGAGATAAAAGGAGATATAGGGTAATCTGAGGTAATATTGTGAAATACATTTTTTTGACAAAGATGTGCGGAGGATCAAACCCTGATTAGCTGCTTTCTTTTCAGCATCTCCATGACCTTCTCAGCCGGGAATATGATCTCTCCGCCAGTCTCAGACTCAACGCGAAGGTTCCCCTCTTCATCTGTTATGAGAACAGCATCGCTGTTGGCGTTCGGGAAGACGACCTCGAGTCTCCTGACGCTCCTGGAATCAAGGCCCGGATCATAGTCAAGACCGGCGCCTGACTGAATGCATTGTTGGAGGTAGCTGGACATCTTATTGTCTTTTTCGCAATATGCCACGGCATAGCGGATGGTATTAAGCATCTGGGTGGTATTAAGTCCCCCGTCGCGCGCCAGTTCGTCAGCGATAATGTTGAAGATAACATGGCTATGGAATTCTGCCGGGAGGACGTCGTACACGTCATCGGGTATGTGGAGACGCTTTTTCGAACCTTTCCGGTATATCCTGAATATGAGGCTGGTGACGGCACGGCCGGTCTTCCCCAGCTCGAGCTCCACGTCCATGGAGGTCACATCGTTGATCTGTTTGAGCGCCGGATCCAGGACACGTTGTTTCAAAGAACCGAACTTCTCGAGCTTATCCTTCAGACGAAGATGCCACCGGAACTTCTCCAGGTCCACAACCCATTCACCTTTATAATACTCACTCCTGAGGAGCTCGTAAATGCGCTTCGCGTATCCCGAATGCCCGGACAGTCGCCTCATTTCCTGGCGATTGAGAAGCGTGTAGTTGTTCTTCAGGTAGAGCAGAAACGGTTTCAGCCTCTCGGACAGCTCGAGCTCTATGATGCCCGATTGGGGCTTGTATTCCGCGGACGCGAACCACCAGATGATCGTACTGTTGTCGTTCAGGATAATGGGATGGTTGTTGATCTTCTGAAGCATCTTCCGGACTCTGGTCCCATAGAAGGCATCACCATCCAGCCCGCACATAGAGTTAAAATCCTTAATGGGGAATCGCACTATCTTAAACGACGTGTCCTCTCTGTCAATGTTAGCCAGGACTGCATCGATGATATTATATTCGACATCTGTGAGAGCGTAACTAGCCTGCACGAGATCGTTATGTTTCTTGATGGTTTTGTGGGACAGTGCTCTAGGGACCATGTCGTTTCACCTCCTGCTAGGGAATATAACACTACTTATAACATTTGTCACCTCATGTTATAATATCCCCTATGTTTGTTATAATATCCCCTACACCTGTTATAGTATTCCCTATTTTTGTTATAGTTGTGGCCCCTGTCAGGCTCGTAACAACCTGATCTCATTGGGCCACCCTCAAACCCAACCTCTCATAAGTAAGGAAGTTATTAAGGGCAAAAAGAGAGACGCGGCGGTAGAGACAGGCGCCGTTGAGCAACGGGCGCCCGCCGCGCAAGGAATTCGCTGTTCAGGGAGACACGCGGTCGTTCGTACGAGGCGCTGGCGCACCTCGCGACCGCGAACAGCGTGTTTATTTGTGTATCTTCTCGCGGACCAGGGGTTTTCCAGGGGAGAAGCGCTGCAACCTCAACCGCAACGAGAGGAGCTCCCGGGCTGCTTCCCCTTGGTTACAGGTTTCTACTCCTTCGCTCTCGAGAAACCCTTCGTGCCATGTGCAGGGAGAGAACAGCACATAAACGCGACGTCGCGGCCGGCGGGGCAGACTTGCCCCGGGGAACCGGACGCGTGCCTCTCAACGGCGCGCATCTGAATCTTTACGCGGCGGGCGCCCGTGGCACGGAGGCGCCTGTCTCTATCGCCGCGTGCTGTTGCAGCTCCAGACGACGTGGCCTCGGTGTCCGGGTGGCTCGATCAGCTCGTGGATCCACCCCCAAGCCTCCCGCTTGTCACGCTTGTGAACCCCTCATGGTTAGCAGGACGTTAGCAGGATTGCCTGCAACTCTCCCCCTCTTTTTCCCTCACTGCACTGTAACTTATTGATATTGTGGGCTTGTTACTGGCGCGCCCGCCGCGATTTGAACGCGGGGCCTTTGGCTCCGGAGGCCAACGCTCTATCCAACTGAGCTACGGGCGCGTACGAAGGGTTACATTATACCATATAACACCCCCGAGGAAAGAGTTTTTCGCCGCGCTCACAGGCGGAGAACTTTCCTTTTTGACCCCCACCGTGATATGCTTCTTTCCACGACCATCCATGAGACCCAAGAGAAAACATATCACCTACCTCATCGGTATCGGCATCACCATTCTGTTCGTCATTCTTGCCGTCGTGCGGTTCGTACCTTTCGAGCGTCTCGAAATGCTTCTTTACGACCTTCGATACCAGTTGAGGGGCAAGGCGAACGCCCCGGCGCAGATCGTCATCGTCGGCATAGATGACAAGAGCATCAACGCCATCGGGAGATGGCCCTGGACAAGGGACAGGATGGCGGAACTCGTCGATGGCTTGAACGCCATGGGCGCGCGGGTCATCATGCTTGACTTCATCCTGAGCGAGCCGTCACCGCGGGACGACAGGCTGGCGGCGTCGATGAAGCGCTCGAAGAACGTGGTCCTGCCCTTTGTCTTCGATTTCGAGGGGCATTCGCCCCGTGAGATCGACGACGCCTTCCTGGACAATGCCTTCATGGTCGTCAGGAAAGAGAACCTCTACAGGATGCACAGACCCATAACGGCAACGGGTGTCCTTCTGCCCGTGACACGGTTCTCGGAGAACTCGGCGGCGATGGGGCATATCAACATGTTCCCCGACCAGGACGGAAAGCTCCGCTGGGACGTGCTCGTCGTCGCTTACATGGACCAGCTCTATCCCTCCATCGACCTTCAGGTCGCGCGCCTCCACAAGGGGCTTTCGCCGGCGGAGATGAGCGTGGAGGCGACCAACTCCGTTACGCTGGGCAGAACCGTCATCTCAACCGATCCCTTCGGAAGGATGCTCATTCCTTACTACGGCCCCCACAACACCTTTCCCGTCATCCCGGCCCTCGACGTGTTTGAGGGAAAGGCGGACCCTTCATCGGTCCGGGGAAGGATCGTCCTTGTCGGCCCCACCGCCGTCGGGATCCATGACAAGATCGTGACCCCGGCGTCGGCCATCATGTTCGGGGTGGAAAAGCACGCCAACATGATCGGGGCGATCCTGGAGAACCAGAACATCCGTTTCATAGGACGGGTCACCAATATCCTCATCATCGTCCTCATGGGGATCGTCTTCACCTTCCTCATCGTGCGGATGCGGGCGGTGGCCGGCGCCGCTCTCGCGGCGCTGTGCATCGCCGTCCTCTTCGCGGCCGGTTATGTCCTCTTCTTCAGATGGGGGCTCTGGATCGATATCAGCTATGCCGGCAACGCGGTCATCGTCATCTACTTCGTCGCCACCGCCTACCGCTACGCGACGGAAGAAAGGTATGCACGGCAGATACGGAGCATGTTCTCCAGCTACGTCACGGAAAAGATCGTCAACGAGCTGATCAGGAACCCGGAGCTCGCCCGCCTTGGTGGGGAACGCCGCGAGGTCACCGTTCTTTTCTCCGATGTGAAGGGCTTTACCACCTTATCCGAACGCCACTGCCCGGAGCAGGTCGTGGCCATCCTCAACGAGTACCTCACGGAGATGACGAACATCATAATCCGCTGGGACGGCACCCTCGACAAGTTCGTGGGCGACATGATCGTCGCCTTCTGGGGCGCTCCCCTCCATCAGCCCAACCACGCGGAACTTGCCATCAAGTGCACCCTCCACATGAAGCAGCGCCTCGGTGAACTGAAGGAGAGCTGGCTCAGGCAGGGACGGGTGCCCCTCGAGGCCGGTTTCGGCCTCAACACGGGCGAGGTCATCGTAGGCAACATCGGCGCCGAGGGAAAGAAAATGGATTATACCGTCATAGGCGACAACGTGAACCTCGGCTCCCGTGTCGAGGGCCTCACCCGCAAGTACGGTTCCGAGATCATCATCACCGAAGCAACGCTTGACAGGATACGGGACCTCGTCGCCGCCGGCAAGTTCGGCCACCTTCTCATACGGGGCCTCGACATCGTCGCGGTCAAGGGCAAGGCTGAACCGGTCCGCATCTACGAGGTCGCCTCTCTGGACGAGGGCTCAGTCTGTCAGGTGATCGAATGCGAGGACAAGGAAGCCACGGTGTTCAAGGAAAAATAGCGTTCGCCCCGGGGAACCGTCACGGTGCCCTGGCCGTTCCGGAGGCGGTTCCGGAGACGACACCGCCGGTCATCGTAGTGTATTTCCCCGACGCCGTACCATCGAAGACGAAGGCCTTGGTGGTCGTGCCGATGCCGTGCGGCGCGCTGCCCGAGACCGAAGCGCTCCACTGCCCGGCGGACAGGGAATGGGTCATCGTGAGCGAGGCGGCGTTCGACCCCGTCAGGACATTGGTCCCCCCGGCGTAGGCGGTATCGAATATCCCCGTGATGTTGCCTGCAACGGACCACGTCTGCGGCACACCCGTCGCGCTCGGCCCGTAGAACTTGACATTCTGCATCTTGAAGCCCGTCGTAAGGCCATGACCCACGCCTCCGGTATAAACAAAATCCGTGCTCCCCACGAGGACGGGCGTGGTGCTTACCGTGTTGTTCGTCGGCACATCTATCCTTTGCCGGGTGAAGACATAGACGGAGGTGGACGACACTGACGACGCCGTGCTCACCATGCCTGAAAGGGAGCCCGTGCCTGTGGCCTGCCCGCCGCCCGGCGGGTCCGACCCTCCCACAAAGCGCGCGTTGCCGCGGATGGGAATCGAGGGCAAACCGGTGCCGGCGATGAAGGAGATATGGCCGGCGGCAACGTTGACGGACCTTCCCGGATTGTCCGGATTGTAGAAATAACCCCTGCCGGTGGAAAAGAAGAGACCCGTTATCATCCGGGCAAATCCCACGGTCATCCCGGAGCCGCGGATGCCGGCAACGGCGTTGGGGGTGTGGACCTCGAACTTGTTGCCCTCGGCGAAGGAAGAGACCTTCTTCAGGAACTCCTCGCCGGATATGGCCTCCACCCTGCCCCGTTCCAGCTTCATTATCTGGTTGCTGCGGTTGCCCTCGCTGGAATACCGGCTGATCTGTACGCGAGTCGCCGGGGCTATCCTGAGGATGTTCCTGTTGAAGAAGGTGATCTCCGCCCGGCCGTTCGTCTTCGCCCGGTAAATATCGCCGACGTCGACGCTGTCCCCCGGGGAAACACCGCTCGCCGCCGTCCGGCCCGGCTTCAGAACGTCAACCCTGCCTTCCACCCGGGTTATTTTGCCGACCGATGCCGCATGGACCTGAAAAGATACAACAAAGAGGAAGAACAGCACGACCGAAGAACATGCCAGAACCGATGCCTTCACCATGGTGTTGTCTCCGTTTGGCTCGACGCTGTGCGCCTTTTTTGACCTATTTCACCTTCCCCGAGGCAGCCCCGTTCAGAGTGGTGCTCGTGTATGTTCCATTGGCGCTTCCCGAGAACGTCATGGCGCCGGTGTAACCGCCCACACCGCTGGGGGCGTTGCCATTACTGACAGACGCCTTCCAGTTCGCGCCGTCAGCGCTGTAAATGGTAAAGACCGCTGTATTGGCACCGCTGTGAAGGGGGACATCCACATTCACAAACGACGGAAGCGCCCCGGCCGAACTGGTCCCGCTCACAGATCCGGCCTGCCAGATCTGGGGTTTTGCGGTTGCGCTGCTGCCGTAGAACTTCACATTGTTGAGTTCAACCTGCATCCAGGTGGTGGTCCCGACAGAACCGAAGAAATCCATGGTTCCCACCACCGTGTTGGGGGCCGCGACC
The DNA here is from genome assembly GCA_002067235.1 of Syntrophorhabdus sp. PtaB.Bin047. GTDB lineage: Bacteria > Desulfobacterota > Syntrophorhabdia > Syntrophorhabdales > Syntrophorhabdaceae > Delta-02. Next base: position 4,641 of record MVQP01000041.1, on the reverse strand, counting down.
GGTTCCTGGGTAAGGACGCTGGGGACCACGCCGTCAGCGATACCGCTTATCGTTCCCTGATGAGTGGTCCCCACGAGTGCCCCGCTCCACGTGCCTGACGCGGTCCCGCTGAAGGTGAAGGCGCTCTTGCAGGTCCCCACGCCTTCGGGGGCGTTGCCGCTCGTTATGCTTGCCGTCCAGTTCCCTGAATCCTTGCCGGTATCGACCTCGTTCGTAAGGATCAGGTTGGCGGTCATCCCGCCGCCTGACAGGGCCACCCCCTGGAAGCTCGAACCCTCCCCCACCGACGAATAGGTGCCCGACACAGAATCGGCCTTCCACGACTGGGGCGTGCCCGTCGCGGTTGGTCCGTAGAATTTGACATTGTTGAGTGATATGTTCACGGTCTCCAGGGGATCGTGGTAGGTCCCGCTTAGAGATTCCACACTTCCCACGAAAACGTTCGGTATGACAGGGGGCGGAGTGAAGGTATAACCCGTGTTGACCACGGACGTGAGGCTCGCCACCTCCGTGTTGAGACCCGTTGCCCCCGTGCCGCCCGTCGTGCCCGTACCGCCGTTACCGATCGCGCCGCCCGCTCCGGGAGCGGCCCCTGCTCCACCGACATAGGAGGCGTTGCCCTGAACGGGACGAGAGGGACTTCCTGACGCTCCGACAACGAAAGAGACGAAACCGGCGGTGACGTTGACCACTTTCCTGTCCACGGAATTGGGGTTGTAAAAGTAGCCCTTGCCCGTGGAGAAGAAGAGGCCCGTCACCATCTGGGCGTAACCCACCGCCATCCCGGAACCTCTGATGCCTGCAACGGCATTGGGGGTGTGCACCTCGAACTTGTTGCCCTCAGCGAAGGAGGAGACCTTCTTGATGAACTCCTCGCCCGACCTGGCCTCGACCCTGCCCCGTTCGAGCTTCATAATCTGGTTGCTCCTCGTGCCGTCGTCGGAATACTCGCTGATCTGCACCCTCGTCGCGGGAGCTATCCTGAGAATGTTCTTGTTGAAGAAGGTGATCTCGGCCCTCGAATTCGTCTTGGCACGGTATATGTCGCCGACGTCGACGCTGTCGCCGAGAGACACGTTTTTCACGACCTTCTGGCTGGTCTTGAGAACGTCCACCCTGCCTTCCAACCGGGTGACCTTGCCAACGGGCGCGGCTGCGGCTCCGGTAAGCGTAAATAACAGGGCGAATGCGAGAAAACCGCATGCCAGGGACAGTCTCTTCATTGTCATCACCTCATTCCTCCCGTGACGGGCATCATCCGCTCCACTCCTCCCGCCCGGTCTCTAGAACCGGTACTCGATACCCAGACCGTACACCTCCCTCGTGTAATCATAAAGGGCTATATTGGACTGGTTCCGGTAGTAGTTGTACTGAAGGACAAGGTCCGTGTTCTTGACGAGGCCATAGAGCAGGGCGCAGGACACGGTGTAGATGTCGTCCCGTCTCTTGCGCTCGAAATAGGTATTGTCATAGGAGTATTTCACGTAATTCGCCTCCACCGAGGCCTGGGCCCTCAAGGCACCGACGATGGGATAGAGGACGTCCACACCGAAATGGTTCTCGTCGTTGACCCAGTTGCGTCCTATCGTGTTGTCCCGGGCATAGGAATACCGCAGCGTGAGGAATGCCTTGTTATCCTTGAAGGTGTACGTCCACCCCAGGCCGCCCGTCATCTTCTCGCCGCTGCGCTCCTCCTCCTGGGGAACCTCGGGATGAAGCTCGGTGTCGAAGTATTTCTTGCGCATGTAACTGAAAAAGACCTCGCCGAAGCTGCTCGCCGTGGTGAGGAAGCGAAGGGTCGGGCTCACCGCCTTCGTCTCAAGATAGCGGGTCTGGTTCCACCAGTTGAGCTCGTTGAAGAAACTGTTCCCCTTCACGCCCTGGAGGCTGACGTAGGAATAGGTGAGCGGCAGGCTCACGGCGAAACGGCCGAAGGCGTAACCGGGGACGGCGCTAACCGTGTTCGTCATGTTGTTGTATTCCGTCAGGTTGCCCCGGCTCCCGTCAGAGCGTGTGTAGGTCTTCCCGAAATACCTGTCCGCGTACACCGAGTAGTACGCGGAGAAGCTGAAGGGCGTTCTGAAGGAGAAGGGGGCGGTGTAGCCGATGCGGGCACCGAAGTTGAGGGCGCTGTCCTCCTGGCCGGAGATGGACTCCACCATCGGACCGTCACCCTTGGTGACCACGTTGGTGTCATACTTGTACCCCATCCCGACACTGAACCGCCAGGGCCTCTCCCGTTCGGCCTTGTCGGCGACGATCTTCTCGTAATCCCTGGCATAGAGGGCAAGGTCGCTCGCGGGATCGAGGGTGATCGTCGTCCTTAAGCGTTCCTGCGCGTCCTTGTATTTTCCCTGCTGGGTGTAGATGCCAGCTATCTGGAGCTCGGCCTGCTGCGTGAGCCCGGGGTCGAGCTTCTTCGCCGTCTCGAAGGCAAGAACGGCCTCATCGAGCCTCCCTCTCTTCGTGAGCACCATACCCTTGAGAAAATGCAGCCGGGGGGTGCTGATCCCCTCCTTGTCCGCGAAGGCGATCCATTTCTCAGCTTCCACGATGTTGTTGGTGTGATAGAGCACGTCGACGAGTTCCACGACACCTTCGTCAACCCTGGGGGTCAGCGACGCAGCCTCTCTGAAGTAGGGTACGGCCTGAGGGTACTTCTCCATGGCCTTGTACGTGAGGCCGATGTAATATGCCGTCCGGGCCGACCCCTTGTCGGCCGACCACGCCTCGAGAAAAAGAGGCAGCGCCTCCTCGTAGTTCTCCTGGTTGAACTCCGTGAGGCTCTGTTCGAACAACGTCTGCCCCTGTGCGAGGCAGACCGCCCAACTCAGAAAGAATATGGCCAACAGGGATGATGCGCGTAGTCGTTTCATTAACAAACCCCCGGTGCACCACAGGTAATGATGCGTATATGAAGAATTATTAACCCATTAGGAGCGCCTTTACAAGAAAAAGTTGGGGGACAGAGCGGGCAAATATGAGGCTCAAAGGGTCAGTATCTCCGATTGCCTCAGAAAACGGATGTTCTTCCTGCCCGAACGTTCGACCTCGGCGACTATCTCACGAGCAAAGACCGGTTTCATATGGGAGACATAGAAGAGCCTGTCTCCCAGTTCGTGGGCATCAATGCTTTCCATGAGCATGGAGGGGGTCATGTGGCCCGACAGCCTTGCAAGGTTCGCAAGACGGTTGGGGAAAGACACATCGGCGATGATGAAGCGGATATCCTTCTCGCCTTCCGCAACCTCCCAGAACCTCTTCGTCGGCCCCGTGTCAGCGGTGAACATGAAGCCCCGGCCGTCGTCCTGCCGGATGACGAAACCCACCGTGTAGACCGTATGGGTCATGAGCACCGGCGTGACGCTGACCCTGTCGAGAACGGACGGCCGTTCAAGGGGGACCTCATTGAGCCGGATGACCGCGTTCGAGACCGAGGGGACAACCGTGAAGTCAGGCCAGATCAAGTTGTTGAGAAGATTGTTGGTGATGATGTCGAGGACGGGGGCGACGCTTACGAGTTCCACGCTGTAGTCACCCATCATGACAAGTTCGTCCACCAGGGGGAAAAGGCCCTTCACGTGGTCCATGTGCGTGTGGGAGATGAGGATATGCCTGATCTTCCTCAGGCCCCTGCGACCTATCGCTTCCGTCACGGTCCCGGCGTCAAGAAGGAAAGAATCGTCGAGCAGGAAGGATGTGGTCCTGTGCCTGCCAACGAGGTTGCCTGAGCAGCCGAGGATCTTCACCCGCATCACTTGATTGTATGTGACGGCTGTCCGACCTGTCAAGGGGTCTCGCTCCGCGAGGCCGGGAACAGCGGAGAAGGTCACTGCCGATATCAAGATGGCGATGGTCTCGCTCCGCGAGGCCGGGAACAGCTCCATTTCGCCGTGACGGCAGGCACATCGTCCACAATAATAACTTGACGCCACAAGCCTAAAGCATTATATTACTGACACTTAGACACTTTTTTGCGTTGGAGGAACACCATGCCCATCTATGAATACCAGTGTACGGGGTGCGGAAAAACATTTGAGATATTCCAGAAAATAAGCGACAAGCCGCTCACTGAGTGCAAGGTATGCAAGGGAAAGCTCACGAAACTCATCTCGAACTGCGCATTTCACCTCAAAGGCACCGGGTGGTATGTCACAGACTACAAGAAGCCGGCCGACACCGTCGGCGGTGGGAAGAACGGCGGCAGGCACGTCGAAAAGACGGAAAGTGCCTCCGAGCCGGCGACTGCAACGGAAACGAAGACGGAGACGAAACCGGAGACCGCGAGCACAACATCGACAGGAGGAGCCGCATGACGAAAGGCGACAGGGTATCTTTCACATTCGCGAAGAAGACCATGGAAGGAACAGTGGAACAGATCTTCCCGAAAACCGTTTACATAAAGGCCGATTTCCCGAAGGACAAGGGAAAGATCATCAAAAGAAAGATAAAAGACGTCAAATAAAGACAGTTGCAGGTTTCAAGTCTCAGGCCTCAGGTTTGAAACAAAGCACATTCACGCCGGTCAGTGTTAACATTGACCGGCGGTTTATGTCTTCTCCCTGAAACCTTGTATGTTACTCCCAATGGAATATCACAGGCAGTCCATGATAAGAAGAATGAAAGTAAGGTTACCGGCGT
>MVQP01000040.1 GCA_002067235.1 Syntrophorhabdus sp. PtaB.Bin047 | reverse complement strand
CGGCGCGGGTGCAAATGCCCGTCACTCCATCGGCACGGGCATCATAGGCGGCATGTTGGGAGAGACAACACTGGCCATGCTTTACGTTCCTCTCTTCTTCTACATCTTCGACAGGTGGGCGGAGAAGTCGGGAAAGAAGGAGTTCGTACCGGAGAAGGGATCCTCCGGGGCACAGAAGGAACAGGCTCCGCCCGACGGCGCGACGCCGGAGAAGGAGGAAGGCTGACATGATGAAGAGACTCATCCTCCTTCTCGCAATTGCGATCCTAGCGGCGGGATGCGCCATCGGTCCCGATTACAGGCGCCCCGAGATCGACGTCCCCCAGGCCTACCGGTACGGGGATGGCGACGGGAAGACCGACGCGGCCGACAGCGAGTGGTGGAAACAGTTCAACGACCCCGTTCTCGACAGGTACATCGCCGAGGCGCTCGTCAACAACAAGAACGTGAAAATCGCCGCGGCCAACGTCGAACGGGCCGGGGGCGCCCTGATGACAACACGCTCCGCCCTTTTCCCCCAGATATCGTACAATGGATCGGCGGAACGGACACAGATCTCGAAGAACAACCTGACGGTGCCCACCCAGAACCCGTACAACAATTACCAGGCCCTCGGCGGGGCGAGTTGGGAGATCGACCTCTGGGGACGCTTAAGGCGCCTGACGGAATCGGCCCGGGCCACCCTCTATGCGACCATGGAGGCACGGCGGGGCATCGTCCTGTCGCTGACCGCCGAGGTGGCCTCCACATACATCCAGCTCCGTGCCCTCGACGAGCAGCTTGTCATCGCCCGCGACACCCTGAATACGTACAAGGAGTCGGTGAGGATCTTCGAACTGCAGAACAAGTACGGCCAGGTGTCGGGCATGACCGTCGAGCAGGCACGTTCGCAGTACGAGACCGCGGCATCCCAGATACCGCAGATCGAGATCCAGATCGCCCAGACGGAGAACGCCCTGTGCATACTCCTCGGCCGCAACCCGGGACCCCTCGAGCGGGGCCTCAAGCTGGCCGAGCTCAAGATGCCGCCCGTCCCCGCGGGACTGCCCTCAGACCTTCTTGAGCGACGTCCCGATGTCCTGCAGGCGGAACAGAACCTCATAGCGGCCAACGCACAGATCGGCGCCGCGAAAGCGCAGTTCTTCCCCAGGATATCCCTTACCGGCAACGCCGGCTGGACAAGCGAAGACCTATCGAGCCTCTTCATCGGTCCCAGCGCTGCCTGGAACTACGTCGGCACTGTCACGGGCCCCATATTTACGGGAGGCGGCATACTGGGGCAGTTCAGACAGGCCGAGGCACAGCAGAAGGCCGCCCTCTATGCCTACCAGCAGGCGATACAGAATGCCTTCGCCGACACGGAGAACGCCCTCATCTCCCGCCGGAAGGTGCAGGAGCAGCTCGCAGCGGAACAGAGAAAGGTTACCGCCTACAAGGAATACGCAAGGCTGGCAAGTCTCCAGTACAATGGCGGCTACACACCCTATCTCACCGTGCTCAACGCCCAGCAGCAGCTCTTCCCTGCCGAGCTGAGCGCCATACAGACGAATGCCTCAGCCTTCATATCCATCGTCAACCTCTACAAGGCGATGGGCGGCGGCTGGGTGGCGAAAGCTGATGCTTTGACGCTGGGCCCGGACACCGGTGAAGACAAGAAGGAGCCGGCTGAAGCGGCCGAAAAGAAGTGAGGGAAGAACCGTTGGAACCGTCAGCGATCGGTTCACCAAATGCTTTGTCGTTTAACTTGAAACCTGAAACTTGAAACCGTCTTTTTGAACTTCCGGTGAGCGATATGGGATCGATGCGTGAAGAAAGAGGTGAGGAAGGGTACCCCGAGACGGAGATGTGTGTGCGGTGCGGGGGGAGTTGCTGCCGACTGCAGCCTGGTCACTGTCTGCCGTCGGAGTTCGGATCGGCTGAGGCGGTAAGGGCCGCGGTGGTCAGCGGAAAGTACACCATTGTCCTTCTCTTCGACGAACACATAATGGCACGCGTTGTCCGACCGCATTACAAGGATCCCGATACGAGGACGGGTTGCGTCTTCCTCCGCGAGGACGGCTGTGAACTGCCCTTTTCCGAAAGACCCTACGGCTGCCGCATGCTGAAACCGAAGGACCAGGAAGACGGACATTGCGAACCGCAAGGAGCTTCCATCGAGGAGGCAGGCCACATGTGGGAAGAAAGCGGCTATCTTCCTCCCATATGGAGCTCCATCATCCCCGTCAAGTGACCCGCTTGAACCAGGAAAAGACGGCTTGAACAGCAGCCGCTTGAGCGGTCCAGAAGCACCCGAACACCATCGGCTGCAGCCATTTTCCGAAAGCGTTCTTTCGTCTTTAACCTTCAAACGGTTCAAGCGGCTCAAGCCGTTCAAGCCGTCTTCTGCTTTGCCAGCCTCAATATTCTGTACGCTCCCTGCAGCACGAGGATGAAGACGATGGATCCCACCACGAGGTCGGGGATGTTCGACCTCGTGAGGTACACGAGGACTCCGGCCACGATGACACCGAAATTGGCTATCACGTCCATGGATGTGAATATCAGGCTCGCCCGCATGTGGACATCGCTTTTCGATCTCTGGAGGAGAATCACACAGATGGCGTTGGCTGCGAGGGCGAAGACGGAGACGACGATCATCGTGAGGAAATCAGGGGCTTCCCCCCGTCCGAGAAAGCGGTGGACGACCTCGACGAACCCCAGCACACCGAGCACACCCTGGAAATACCCGGCAATCCCGGCAATCCTCTTCTTGCGCGCCGCAGCCCCTCCGACAGCAAACAGGGCAAGAGCGTAGACTATGCCGTCCGCCATCATGTCCAGGCTGTCGGCGGCGAGCCCCATGGAGCTCGCGATGAGGCCTGCGATCATCTCGACCACGAAGAATGTAACGTTGATGACAAGGACCTGCCACAGGATACGGGTTTGGATGCGGTCCGCATCCGCATCGGCAGGGGGCTGCATCTGTTCGGAGGACACGACGGATGCTCCCATACGAAGGTCCTCGAGAAGCTCAAGAAGGTCCCCGGGGCGGCCCGTATGATACACCTCCAGTTTCCGGTTCGGTATGTCGAATACGACGGCCTGTACCGAGGGCATTCCCTTGAGTTTCATCCTGATCAGATGCTCTTCCGAGGGGCAGTCCATCTTGAATATACGGAAGGTGGTCTTGAATCCCGTGTCCGTCATTTCTCGGCTTTTTCCAGGTCCTCGCCGATATCCCGCGTGAGGTCCACGGTAAGATAGTCCAGGGTGACCGGCAGGCCCACGTCCAATCGCGGCACATGCTGAATGCCTATGCGGGCCTCTTTGATCGTGCAATCGATAAGGTGTCCGCCGCGGCGGCGGTCTTCCGCCAGGAAATGGAGATGGAAGCCGGGGGCATTGAGGGATGCCATGAACGCCGGGGTGTAGAACCCGGCAAGGGACCCTCTCACCTCGTGGAAATCAAAGACGGACTGGTCGCGGGTGGCCTCGACAAGGGGCATGTAATTCTCCGACCTCGAAGCCGCCCGGCATCGGACGCTGCTGAAGATGCCATCCACGCGGATGGCGTAGAGCATATTCGGGGAGGGTATGAGCCCGTCGAGGATTGTGGCAAGGTCTGAGACACCGGAATCCCCGTTGATGTCGTCGAGAGTGTCGGGGCTGAAGAAGGTCACGCAGGCAAAGGGTGATCTCTCATCGTCGCCCACGTCGTACACATGCCCGTCCGATCGTATCTGGTACACTCTGCCGTCGAGAAGGAGCATCTCCCCGTCGAGGTAATTGAATGTCCCGAGCCCGAAATCGCCATGCTGCCTGACCTCGGCTATCGTGGTATTCTCAACGTAAAGTCCCTCCACGAGCGCGTTAATGGGCGCCGAAAGATAGACGGCATTGCCATCTTTCCTCGCGGACAGGAACTGCCTCAATGCCTGTTCGATGATGTCCGCCGCCGAGCATCCGGTCCGCTCCATCGTTCCTGTTAGCTGTTTCAGGATATCGTATGACAGAAGGAATTCGAGCTCCGTGATCTTCTCACTGGCCATCCGCCGTGCCCTCCTCCTGGACGCCGCCCCTGCGCCGACGGGGTTTCCTTCGCCTGCGCCTTCGCTTCTTTCTGGGAGCCTCGTCTGCCGGTGCCTCCGCTGATTCCGACGGAGGGTTCTCGAGGAGAAACGCCTTCCACCATTCCAGCGCCGTATGATGTCCCCCATCCGTCCCCGCGGTGATCTCCAGAAACATGAGCGTGTCGGCAAACTCGGGCCTGCCGGCAAGCGTGCCCGGTCTGCGGGGCGGCATTCTGCACAGGGAGGCCTTGAGGGCAAGGATCGCGTTCAACCTGGCGCCCACGCGGCCGGGGATATGAGCGCTCTGCGAGATCTCTTTCAGAAACCCCGCACAGGTCTCATCCAGCGCCTGACGCCTGGGGATGCCTTCCCGGTGACGGGCCAGGGCGGCCTCCTCCAACCGGGGACCGAAGAGTGCGGTCAACAGGAGCGCCACCGATGCCCCCTGCCCGCGTCGAACCAGTTCGTCGATCCCGGCAAGGTTCCTTTCCAGTTCTTTCAAACGGTCGTCACGTTCCCGGGTCCAGCCGGCAAGCTCCGGAAAAAGAGACGCAAACAGCCCGCTTTTCTCCAGGAGCACGAAGGTCGGGCAAGCAAAACCAAGGAGGAAGAGCTTCTGCATCTCCTCGTAGAGCCGTGAGGGAGAAGCACGGGATATGGTGGACGAGAGCTCGCGGATGCTCTCCCACGTGGTCGCCTCTATGTCAAAGCCATGGGACGCCGCGAACCTCACGGCACGGAGCATCCGTACGGGGTCTTCCGTGAAGCGCACCCGGGGGTCGCCGATGGATCGGATAAGCCGATCCTTCAGGTCGGCAAGCCCCGCACAGTAGTCCACGACGGAAGCGTCGGCAATGTTGTATGCCAGGGCGTTGATGGTAAAGTCGCGGCGGAGCGCGTCCTCCTCCGGTGTCCCGAAGATGTTGTCGGCGAGGACCATTCCGTTCGCATCCTTCATATGGCGGACATGGCGCCGGCCCTGGTTCGTATCATCGGGCTCGACTGCATCTGAAGGGTCGGCAGAACGACGGAAAGTGGACACCTCCACGATCTCGTCCTGGAAACGCAGGTGGGCCAGTCTGAACCGGCGGCCGACGAGGCGGCAATTGTGAAAAAGCCTCTTGATCTGGCCCGGTGTGGCGTTCGTACCGATATCGAAATCCTTTGGTGTCCGTCCGAGGAGAAGGTCACGGACGCAGCCGCCCACGAGGTAGGCTATGAAGCCGCGGGAATGCAGCCGATAAAGAGTGCGAAGCGCGTTCGGGCTCACGTGCTTGCGCGAGATGCGGTGCTCTTTGCGCGGCACGATCCTTGGTTCCATGGGCATCAACATACCACACCCCGCCAGAAAATCAAAGGGTGGTGCGGATAAAGATGTTTCATTTCTTGATGGCGTTGTCATCCCGGAATCCCGATATCAGCCCTCTTCCGATTCGAGACAATAAGAAGGGTATCCATTCGGCCTGATTTGCCGCATGGATACCCTGGTTTGCTACTTCATATGTTCAGCTGGCATCAACCCGCTGCTTCTTCCTTGCCTTTTCTGACTACGGCCCTCTTGTCCTCGGGCGGAGGAGGAGGCACCGGGCCGGTGATCTTCGATATGGCACGGAACTTCGGGGGACAGACCTCGAAGCACGTTCCGCAGCGGACGCACTTGTCCTGATCGACGATGTGGATCTTCTGCTTCTCGCTGATGATGGCGTCGACAGGGCAGCGCCTGGCACAGGTCATACAGGCCTGGCACTTCTCGGGGTCGATCCAGTATGAGAAAACCTCGGCAAACTGTTTGTCTATCTCTTCCTTCGTGAAGAGCTTCTCGGCCTCGGCATGGTCGTGACCCTCAAGCCGGGTCGTAAGCTTCTCTCTGTTCACGATCTTGAAGTAAGGGATGAGCCTCTTCACTTCGGCGAGGCGGGTCTTGAGCTCTGTGGGGTCAATCCCCTCCCCTTTGGCCAGGGGACCGAGGCCTTTCACGGTCTTGACGAAGTCATTGACAGATTCTGTGAAGACGTTCGCCTCGGCACCGGACATGAAATTGATCCGGAGCCTCTCGGGATTGAGGCCGATGTGCTCCATGATCCTCCTGAAGAGCAGGACCATGTTCTGGGCCTGATAATTCCCGTGTGTGATGTAGTTGCACTCGCCCAGGTGGCAGGCACCCAGGAACACGCCGTCTATTCCGTTCTCGAAGGCCCTGAGGACAAACCCCATGTCCACCCTTCCGGAACACATGACGCGGATGATCCTCATTTCAGTTGTATATTGCAGTCTGGAAACTCCAGCCAGGTCAGCGGCGCCGTACGCTCACCAGTTGCATGCGAAGCCAAGGACTCTCGGTTTGAATTTTGCCGTACTCATCCGTTCCCACCTCCTTGTATAGGTTTACGCATCTGCGGCCGCTGCCGCGTCGATCTGTTTCATGATCTCGTCCTCGGGGACAACCACGTCGATCTCGCTTCCAAGTTCGTTGTCCGTGTAATGGCGAAGCTGGATCGCCCCGGTGGGACACTTGGTGTTGCACAGGCCGTCCCCCTTGCAGAGCACGGGGTTGACCACGCACTTCTTGCCCTGCTTCGTATCCTTGAGCTCCAGGGCGCCGTAGGTGCAAACCTCGACGCATGCCCCGCAACCCATGCACTGCTTCTCGTTGACGGTGCAGACGGAGCCTGAGGCGACGACGATGTCGTTGGACAGGAGGGTAAGCACCCTTCCGGCTGCCCCGTAGGACTGGTTGATCGTCTCCTGGATGAACTTCGGATAGTGGGCGAGGCCGCAGAGGTAGACACCGTCCGTTGCAAATTCGACGGGCCTCAGTTTAACGTGGGCCTCTTTGAAGAAGCCGTCGGGGCTCAAGGTGACCTTGAACTGGTTCGCGACTTCCTTTGTCGCCACCGAAGGAACGACGGCGGCCGCCAGCGCGATGATATCGGCGTCGAGCTCGAGCTTCTTGCCCAGGATGTAATCCGTCACCGTGACCTTGAGGACGTCTCTCTTGTCCTCGGCCTTGCCCGGCTCCACTACAGGCGGGTCTTCCGGCTCGTAGCGGATGAACTTCACGCCCTTGCTGGCCGCTTCGCGGTAGTAATCCTCGTTGAACCCGTAGGTCCTCACATCCCTGAAGAGGACGTAGATATCCATATCGGGGTTCTTCTCCTTGAGGAGGAGGGAGTTCTTGATCGATTCGCTGCAGCATATCCTGCTGCAGTAGTTGCGCTCTTCATTCCTGCATCCGACGCACTGGATCATGACGAGGCCCTGGGCACCGATGACCGTCTCGTCGTCGGAGGTTATCTTCTCTTCCAGCTCCAGGTGGGTAAGGACCCTTTCGTCCTGTCCGTAGAGGTACTCCGTGGGTGTGTACATGTCGATGCCGATTGCGATGACCGACGCGCCGTGCTTTATCGAGGTGGTCCCCTTGCCGGACGACTCTACCGTCGTAACGAAGTTACCGACATAGCCTGTCGCCTCTGTGATCTTCGCGTTATGGTACACGTGAATCAGGGGATGCTGGTAGATCTTTGATTTGAGGTCCTTCAGGTACTCCTGGACGTCAAGCCCCTGGAGCGTTGTGTGGATCCTGTTCGCGATGCCCCCCAATTCCTTTTCTCTCTCTATGAGGTGGACCTCATGGCCCTGGTTCGCTATGGACAGGGCGCAGTTCATGCCGGCGATACCGCCGCCGACGACAAGCGCCCTCTTGTCCACGGGCAGGTCGAATTCCTGCAGGGGCTCGAGCTGGCAGGCCCGTGCCACGGACATCCTGATGATGTCATGGGCCTTCTCGGTGGCCTCTTCCTTCTCCTTCTGATGGACCCAGGAGTTATGCTCCCTGATGTTGGCCATCTCGTAGTAGTACTGGTTGATCCCCGCCTCGCGGAGGGTATCTCTGAAGAGGGGCTCAAGAGTCCTCGGGGAGCAGGCCGCGACGACCACGCGGTTCAGGCCCTCTTCCTTTATCTTGTCCGTTATCTCCCTCGCCGAGTTGGTGGCACAGGAGAACAGCTGCTCCTGGGCGTAAACGACGTTGGGGAGGGTCTTGCAATACTCGACCGTTCCGGGGACATTGACAATCCTGCCGATGTTGGCACCGCAGTGGCAGACGAAAACGCCGACCCTGGGCTCTTCCTGGGATACGTCCTTCTCCTCGGGGTAGATCCTTTCCTTCGCCAGGTTGCCCCTTCTGTACTTAAGCATCTCGCCTATCTGGGAACCGGCGCCGGAGGCGCTGAAAACGGATTCCGGGATATCGATGGGCCCCTGGAGGGCGCCGCTCACGAAGATGCCTGGCCTGTTGGTCAGCATCGGGTTCCTGGGATCGATCTTGCAGAAATCATGCTCCTCAAGCTCGAAACCGAACTGCTTCGCCATATCCTCCACGCCCTTGGGCGGGTTCATACCAATGGAGAGAACGACCATGTCGAACTCTTCCTCGATCACCCCGTCCTCGGGTGTCGTGTACCGGATGGTGACATTGTGCGTCACCGGGTCCTCTTTCACGATCGACGGATAGCTGCGGAAGAACCTGATGCCCGGAAGGTTCTGTGTCCTCTCGTAGTAACGCTCGAAATCCTTGCCGTATGCGCGCACGTCGTTGTGGAAAATCGTGCATTTGGCGTCCGCGTCATGGTCCTTGGTCAGGATGACCTGCTTCTGAGTGTAGGTGCAGCAGACCGCGGAGCAGTAGCTGTTGCCGCCCTCGATCACCTGGCGGGAGCCGATGCACTGAATCCAGGCGATGTTGTGGGGATGCTTCAGGTCGGACTTGCGGAGGATCTCGCCGGCGTAGGGGCCGGTGGAGCACAGGAGCCTCTCGAAGTCCATGCTCGTCACGACGTTCTGGAACTCGCCGTAGCGGTACTCCTCCCTCACTTTCGGATCGAAAGGCTCGAAACCAGGGGCGAGGATGATGGCGCCGACGTTGATGTCTTCCTTCACGGGCTGCTGGTTGAGATCAATGGCGTCATTCTTACACACCGCCTCGCAGATGCGGCATTTCTTTTCCTTGAGATAGAGACAGCTCTCGTCGATGTAGGTGATGAGCGGGATGGCCTGCGCGAAATAGACATGGACCGCCTTGTTCAGCGATATGTCCTGGTTGTACTGGTCCGGGTACTTCACCGGGCAGTACTCCACGCAGACGGTGCAGCCCGTGCACTTGTCCTCTTTGATGTAGCGGGGTTTCCGCAAAAGCGTTACGTTGAAATTTCCTGCTTCTCCCTCCACGCTGTCAACTTCCGTGTAGGTGAGTACTTCGATGTTCGGATGCCGGCCGACCTCGACCAGCTTAGGTGCGAGAATTCACATCGAGCAGTCGTTGGTCGGGAAGGTCTTGTCGAGCTGGGCCATGTGCCCGCCGATCGACGGCGACTTTTCGACCAGGTATACCTTGAATCCCGCCGTGGCGAGGTCCAGGGATGCCTGAATGCCGCTTATGCCGCCGCCGACGACCATCACGTCGCCGAAGTTACCGGCCGCGCGGCTCTTGCACAACTCCTTGATATTTTCGTTGAGCGATATAACGTTTTCCACTTTCTATCACCTCATCGGTTTTTTTCTTGTATGCTACATCACTTCCTGGATGACTTCCGTTATGTCCTTGACCTCTATATCGTCGGCATGGTTCATGACCAGCCTTGAGTCCTCAAGCGCTGTGATGCAGTACGGGCAGGCGGTGATGAGCTCTTTCGCTCCAACCTCGAGCGCCTGCTCCACCCTGATATTGGAGAAGCGCTCGTGCTTTTCCGTTTCCGCCCAGACCCTGCCTCCGCCCATGCCGCAGCAGGTGCTGTCCATGCGCGCCTCGGGCAGTTCGGTGAGCTCGACTCCGGAAACCGCTTTCAGCGCGTCCCGGGGGTCGTCGAAGATGCCGTTGTGCCGGCCGAGATAGCAGGGGTCGTGATAGGCAACCTTCTTCGCGTACTCTCCCGGGAGCTTGAGCTTCCCTTCCGCGATGAGCTGCGGCAGGAGCTGGGAGATGTGGACGACCTCGAAATTGACCTTGAACATGGGGTATTCGTTCTTGAATGTATGGTAGCAATGAGGGGACGAGACCAGTATCTTCTTGACGCCCGCATCGACGAAGGCCTTGATGTTCTCCTTCGCGAGCTTCTTGAAGAGGTCCTCGTTGCCCGTCTTGCGGATACTCTCCCCGCAGCAGTTCTCCTTTTCGCCGAGGATGCCGAAGCTGACGCCTGCCTTTTTCAAGACCTTCGCCGTCGCCTGCGCGACCTTTTTGAGCCTCGGGTCGTAGCTGCAGTAGCAGCATGGGAAATAGAGGTACTCCATGTCTTCCTTGAAAGGCTTGACGCCGAGGCCATCGGCCCATGCGGCCCTGGTCTTTCTGTCTTCGTTGAAGGGGTTGCCCTGGCCGGAAAGGCCCGATGCGACCGTGCGGTAGGGCTTCACCGGGCCGGCGAACACACCGTACCCCGTCGCCATCCTGCGGATCGCCATCATATCGTCAATCTGCTTGACATCCCTGGGACAGCGCTGGGGACACTTGCCGCAGGTGGTACACCGCCAGATCTCTTCCTTCTCGATCTCGCTGATGCCGAAGGTGGCCTCGCGGATGAGCTTTCTCATGCTGAACTTGCGCACCTTGTTCCAGGGACAGACGGTATCGCACTTGCCGCACTGGTAACAGTACTTGACGGCGTCTCCGCCTTTCTCCTTGATCTCGTCTATTACCTCTTGAAAGGGGGCTATGATTTCCACGTATCCATCCTCTTTAAGTTATCTTAACGTCTAATCCTTCTGGGATATCCGGGCTATGGCCTCCGCGACCTTGTCCAGCCCGTACTTGTCGATCATGGATACAAGGCCCGTCTCGACCTTTTCCATCTCAACGCTCTCCTCGACCTCCTCTTCCCTCTCTTCATACACGAGGACGTCATTGAGGCACCACTCGACGCATTTCGGCTGTTCGAGGGGAGGCTCGTCTTCGCACATGTCGCACTTGAGGGGCAGCCCGGAGTCGGGTTCCTTGAATATGTCCCTCGACGGGCAGGTCGCCCTGCAGAAGGTGCACTCATCGTATTCCTTGCCGTCGATCACATACTTTTCCCTGCCCATGCATTCCGCCGGGGTGTATTCGCCCGCGAATATGGGAAGCCATACGTCCTTCAGCGGGTGACGGATTATCTGAATGCGGGACCGCGCCGGATTGATCGTGCTGTACCTGGGCGTTGAGTGAAAGGCGGAACAGACTATCTCGCATCCCCGGCAGCCGTTGCACTTATCGGCATCAACCTTGATCGTCTTGACTTTCTTCTTAATCTTGGCCATCTTTCAATAAACCTCTCTTTTCTAAGTCTTCCGCAACGTAACCGAGATCCAGCTCATTGAGCCGTTCCTTTGTGGGAACGCCATCCTGGTTCCAGCCCTTGAACGTATAGTAAGCGGACAGGAGGTTCTCCTCGATCTCGGGGAACCTTCTCTTCCAGTGGTCTTGTGGCGGCTTCTCGTCTTTTCTGCTCATGCCGCGCCTGTTGTTGAGCGCCCTGTGCAGGTTGCGGCTCCTGTTGACTATCTTCTTCAGCGAGGCTTCGTCGAGGTCGAGACCCGTCGCCGCCGAGATTATCCTCGGGTAGTTGTGTATATGATAGGGAGGCTTCAAACAGAAGGATGACATGCCGGCGCAGACACAGCAGGCGTCATCGATATTGTGGAGCATCTCCATCCAGTCGACTATCTGGCAACACATATCGATCGTCGGGAAGTAGGGTATCGCCTTTTCCCCACGGGGTTCCCATTCGAGGAGCCACTGCTTCCAGCTGTCATCGGGAAGCTGCGGCCAATCCTTGACGAAGGCCTCTCTCTGCTCCATCGTCGGGAAAGCGCCCTGAGGCCAGTTCCCCTCGATCTGGGTGATGCTTATCTTCTCGTTGGTTGCGTACATGAGGTAGTACAGGGGGTCCATCGTGCCGAGTTTGAGAGGAAGCTGCTCGTGCCTCTTGATCGTGTTGTGGTCGAAGGCCTCCGCGCCGTTGCCAATCTGCCTGGCCGCGAGATAGACGCCATCCGCCAGGACATCGCCGATACCTTCACGGTGGGCGACCCTGTCGAGGAGCCAGAGGAACCTTCCTTCTTTATCCGTGGGACATGCCGGCCACGTCGGGCCTGCCTTGAGGTCCTTCTCGGTGATGATGCCCGCTTCGATAAGCTCCACGGCAAAGGCCAGGATCTGCGGGGTCGAGAAGGAGTCGACGCCGTATTCGGTCGCCCTCTGCAGCGTCCTCCAGGCGAAGTCCATGCTGTCCACGTATGCCGCCATCATGTATGTCAGCTTGCCAAAACACTTGGCCATGTACCGCGGTGTCTCCTTGTAGGAGATCAGCGCGCCGCAGTGCTGGGGACAGTTGAAGCAGCTTATCAGCCGCTTGATGCCCTCGAGCTGGGTTCTCGGGAACTCTTCGTTTATCTTCTCATCCCAGAAACCTCTCCTGCGGGTACGTGCGTTGCCCCACATGAAGTTCTCGGTGTGCCATTTCTCATCGGTGTGCACCATTTCCTGCGGCGAACCGATACCGGAGAGGATCGTCATGACGTCCGGGATGGGGTTCGCGTTCCGGAAGTTGATGTAGGCCATCATGTCCTTCATTTCCTTCATGAAGGCTTCGCCGTTGTAGATGTTAACGTCCTGCGTGCCCCGGACCGCCACGGCCTTTATCTTCTTGTCTCCAAAGATGGCGCCGCCGCCGAGACGGCTTGCGCTGGAACGGCCCTGCTCGATGGAGGCGGTGAAGCACTTGTTCTCCCCGGCCACGCCGATGGCCGCCACCTGCGCGTTGGGCTGGTTCAACTCCATGCGGATGAGGTCCTGCGTCTCCAGGGCGCCCCTCCCGACGAGGTGGGTGGCATCACGGATCTCGACCTTGTCGTTGTTGATCCAGATGTAGACCCATTTGGGAGACTTGTTGTGGAAGATGACCTTGTCGTAGCCCGCGTACTTCAGCTCCGCCGAAAAGAACCCCCCCATCATCGGGTACGCCAGAAGGTCGGACTCGGGCGAATAGAAGGTTACGACGGTACGGTTCGCGCTGAATGCCGGAGTAGCATTGAGGACTCCGGAACTGATTATCAGCATGTTCTCATCGTCGAAAGGCTTCACATCCGCAGGAACCCTGTCCCAGTGGAGCTTCACGCTCGTGCCGAGACCTCCCAGGTGGGTCTCCATCAGTTTCGGGTCCGTTTCCACCCGTTCGATGTTTCCCGTTGCCAGATCGATTTCTAAGTTGTACCCTGTTTCTCCATATCTCATTTTTGGCTCCTACTCCTCTGATATCTCCGAAGCTCGCCTTGAACCGCTTCGTGAACTTGTGTATTATATCACAAGCTCCTGTCGTGTCAAGGAAAATACGGACCTTTTTGCCCCATTCACCACCATGGAGGGTCGCCTCAATACATGCCTCTGTAATACTTCGAGTTTTAGCCCATCGGGAGGTTGTTTTTGCGTGCAATCCCCGGGGTGGATAAAGGGTGGAAAAGGATACCATAAAAGGACCGGAAATGGAAGACGTACCGGGAGAACGCGAACCGTGAAATGACGGGCAACATGCAAATGAAGCGAATTGCCCCGGGTGTGTCATCCCGGCCGGCCCGCCGGGAAATATGGACAAGGTCTGTTAAATCCAATATGATATAACGAAATTGCGGAAGAGGTTTCCGAAGTGACCGATATGAAGAGCACAGGCCTGACAGTGTCCGTGGAGGAGGCCCTGAGGATCATCCTCGATTCCACCCGGCCCCTCTCCAGTGAGAGCATCCCGATCATGGAAGCGTCCGATCGCGTCCTCTACAACGATGTCGTGGCGGACACGAACGTGCCTCCGCTCGACGATTCCGGCATGGACGGCTACGCGGTGATCGCCGCGGACACCGCCGGCGCATCGCCGGACCGCCCGGCCCGGCTTAGGGTCGTCGGAGAGGTCCAGGCGGGCGCCTCGAGGGAGGGCAAAGAGGTCACAAGGGGGGCAGCGATACGGATCATGACCGGTGCCCCCATACCGCGGGGAGCGGATGCCGTCATCCAGGTCGAGGACACCGAGGAAGAGGCGGGATACGTCAGGGTATTTCGGGAAACCAGGCGCTTCGAGAATTACAGGTTCGCCGGGGAAAGCATCAAGGAGGGCGACACCATCCTCAACAGGGGCGATCGCCTCACCTCGGCCAAGGTGGGCATCCTGGCGTCTCTCAACCACAACACGGTGAGCGTGTACAGGCAGCCGACGGTCTCCATCATCTCCACGGGCAATGAGCTCGCGGACATCGGCGAAGACATGCAGTTCGGCCAGATACGGAACGTCAACGCTTACACCCTGCACGCCGAGGTGGGCAGGTACGGCGGCCTCCCCCTCTACCTCGGCATCGTGAAGGACACCATGGCGGACACGAGGGAGATGTTCCTGAGGGCCCTGGCATCGGACGTCGTCATTTCCACGGGCGGCGTATCCATGGGGAAATACGATTTCGTCAAGGACATCTTCGTCGACCTGGGCATCGACATCCTCTTCGAGTGGGTGAAGGTAAAGCCCGGCAGGCCCTGCACTTTCGGGAAGAAGGGGGACAAGCTGGTCTTCGGGCTCCCGGGAAACCCCGTCTCCAGCCTGACATCCTTCATTCAGTTCGTCCGCCCCGCGCTCCTCAAACTCATGGGCGCGACAAGGATCCAAAAACCCGTCGTCAACGCCGTCCTCGACGAAGACATAAAGAAACAGGCCGGGAAGGTCTTCCTCCTGCGCGGCCGGTTCACGATCAGGGACAACGAACTCCATGTCGTCACCACGGGCAACCAGAAATCGTCGGTATTGCGCTCCATGAGCGAGGCGAACTGCCTCATAGTGATCCCCGAGGAGACCACCCGGGTGAAGGCGGGGGAACGCGTCGCCATCCAGCTCATCGACCACGACGAGCTTTAGGTTTTCTTTCCAGCCCCAGGATCTTTTTTCAGACTCTCGATGTGCCTCAGCCGCGGGATGATCTCCCTGTGCACGTCGCAGAGGACCGATCTCCCGATGGTGCTGTCGAAGAACATCCTCTTGTCGTTGGGGCACCCGGCGTGGCAGGCGGTCCTCGATTCACAGGCCTTGCACTCGTCGGGCAGGTCGGGCCGCCTGATATCATAGTGGAAATCGTAGACCTGCAGCTTTGCCAGGGGGTTCGGATCGTGAATGGTCCCCGATTTGAACGTATGGTTCCTTATGCAGGGCCCGATGCTCCCGTCGGGGAAGACGGTCGCCATCCTCTTGCCGCAGGGATAGGGGGAAGACTCGAGGTCCCAGCCGGGGATGAGAAAATCCAGGAGGAACGTGGTATGGACGTCGTAACCCCTGATGGCGTAATCCTCGAGCATATCGCATAGTTGATGGTATTTCTCGAGGAGTGCCTTTTTGTACCGGGGGTCCATTCCCCAGTACATGTTCCTGTAATATCTCAGACGATACCCGCTCTCTATCCCGAACCGCGTTATGTCCAGCACCCTCTCCAGGTTATATTCATCGAGGGTGGCGATGATGGTCTGGTTGATGACATTCGACCTTTCCCCGATCACCTTCATCCTCCGGGCCAGCTCTTCGATGGGGATATCGGTGATGTTCGTCGAGATCCACTGGATATCCTCGAGGTCGTCCCAGTTGACGGAGTCCACGAGGTCGGCGTTGGTGCAGACCATCCCCTGCATTCCGTCCGTGTTCCGGTAGACGGCGTCCATCACCTTCTTTATCCTGTCCGTCCTCAGGAAAGGCTCACCGCCGAGGAAGACGACGATGTTCACCTTCGTGCGATTGACCCCCCAGACCTCGGGGATCCACTCCAGGAGCCTCGCGAACGTCCTGTCGTCCATTTCGACGCTGTTGTCGTAGCCGACCTGGTTGAAGGCGTAGCAGTACTCGCAGGTCCTCGTGCACCTGTATGACAGGAAGAGGATGAACCAGAAGAGGGGGAATTTCTCCCAGCCCTCGGGCCCCTTCGTTCTTTGGTCTTCGAGAGCATACATCCTGTGGAGCTGTCTCGTATGTTCCGTCGGTCTTCTCACAATTGTTCCGCCTTCCTTGATGACCTCGAATATTTATAGGAGAAAGGCCCACGGAAGTCAACGGGGTTCCCCCGGGCGGACAGAATAGTTGGGCATGGACATACCACGTGCCGTTCCGGGCGGACAGGGAGAAGGAGGCAGGGACCAGGCAGTCAGAAATCCTATGTCAACAGCTGAACGGAGATCACCGAGCCTTGCGCGAGGTGGTCCCGGTCCTCGGGTATGGATGCCACCGCTGTAGCCTCGGCTATGGAGGACAGGCGGCTGCGCTTCTCCATAGGATGGAAGAGGGGCAGGTCCTCGGTCTCTTCGATAGTCCCGAAGAAGAGGTCCGTCCAGCCCACATTGCCCTCCGCGATCCCGGCGGCGAGTTTCGCCTTCACGCGGGGCAGGCCGGGGGCCGCGTGGCCGCCGAGTCGCATGAGACCCGGCCACGCGATCTGCAGGAAGGCCATGAAATTGGAAGGCGGCCCTCCCGGAAGGATGAAGACGGGTTTCCCGTCCAATACGCCCAGGCCCACGGCCTTGCCCGGCCCCATGCGGATCTGATGGAAGACCTTCCTCCAGCCCATCCGCTCGAGGACGTCCGCCACCAGGTCCCGGTCGCCCTTCCACGCCCCGCCGCTGGTGATGAGCGCATCGGTCTCCACGCACATCTTCCGGAACGCGGCAAGGATGGAATCGGGGTCGTCCTTCACGATGGCCGTCAGCGATCTCAGTCCCGACCTCATGCACCATCCCGCCAGGGTGACAATATTGCTTGCGTAGAGCCTGTCCTCTGCCAGCGGGGCGCCGGGCTCGACGATCTCATCGCCGGTGCCGACGATCCCCACCACCGGCTTCGAGAATACAGGGACCCTGCTGAGACCCGCTGCGGCGAGAAAACCGGCGGCCGCCGGAGATATGCGGCGACCTGCCTCGATCAGGCGCTGGCCCGCACGCACATCGCTCCCGCGGGCCAGTATGTTCCTGTCGGGTTCCACGGGCGGGGCCTCTATGAGGATGTCCCCCACGTCGGCCCTTGTGTATTCCTCGGCGACAACAGCATCGGCTCCCGACGGAACCCTGGCCCCCGTCAACACCCTTATTGTTGTCCCGTCCTCAAGGGCAACGGTCTTTGCGGCACCCGCGGCGGTATGACCGGCGAGAGCGAGGCGGATGGGGGCCGCGGCGGTGGCGTCCCTCATCTTGCTGTAGACGACGGCGTAGCCATCCTTGCGGGAAACATCCGACGATGGGGAGTCCACGAGAGCATAAAGATCCGACGCGGCCACGCGACTTACACATTCGAGAAGGCCGACATTCTCCGCGGGCAGCGGTTCTATTGCTTCAAGTGTCAGGCGCAGGGCTTCCTCGAAGCCCAGAGACATGCTCTTCACCGGCTCCCCCGGCAACACCTGAGGGTCTCTACAGCGATCTGTACCATGAAAAGTTCCCCGGACCACCCGAAGACAGCGCAACGGTCCCGCACCGGATGGACGACGGGCGCATGCCCGTCAGGCAAAGCAGCCCAGCTGACACTCCCTTATCTTGATGCCGAGCCTGTTGCAGGCATCCCCGATCTCTTTTAAGGACATGTCCTGCTCCCGCGACAGTCTTACCGCCATCGCGCAGGTAAGGACCTTTCTATCGTCACGCGTTACGACCGCGTCCAGTATCGCCTTTTCCTTATCGCTCATCATTGTCTCCTGAAGGTTGAAAACCCTTTATATTTTGAGTAATTATATATATTTCCAACACTGATTGTCAAGACCGCCGAAGGACGGGGTCTGGCCGCGCGCCCGCCCTTCCCCGGAAGCTCCCACCTCCTTGCACCTTTGTAATGCATGTGCGATAATAAACCAGCAGTTCATCCCCCTCCGGTGGGAGCGTGATCATGAGATCAGGACATCCATACCGGTTCTCTTCAAGATCATACCTCTTGTTCATCCTTGCCTTCCTCTTCTTCCTCGACGGATTCGCCCTGTGGCTTGCCACAAAGACGGACCACGACAACACCCTCGAACAGGCTCATATCGTGCTTGAAAGAACGGCAGTATCGCTGCAGGAAAGGATGGAGCGCATCGTCTTCTCCACGGAGGCCATCCTGAAGAACCGCGCGTCGAGGGTCCGCGAGCGAGGCATGGCGCGCGCCGTGGCTTCCCGGCAGGAATGGGAACATTTCCAGGGAGGTGCTCAGTCGCTGCCCGGTCCGGGCGAACTCTGGCTCCTCGACGACCGGGGCAACCTGGTGATGGATTCCGTCGAGTACCCCTCACGCCCTGTCAATTTTTCCGATAGAGAATATTTCGCGGCCCACAGGGACCGGGGTGAGGACCTCCACATAGGGCCCACTGTGAAAGGCAAGATCGTGAAGAGGTACGCCTTCACCATCTCCAAACGCATAAGCGGGCGCAACGGCGGGTTCCTCGGCGTCGTCCTGGCGAGCGTAGAGACTGATGCCTTCGCGGAGTTCCTTCGCCGCATAAGCCTCGGAGAGGGAGGAACTGTCGCCGTCTTCCGCAACGATGGGGCCCTGGTCCTCAGACAGCCGATGGAGGACGAGTACATCGGAAAGAGCTTCAGCCATCTGGCCCTTTTCGAGCAGGATTTCGAATCGAGCCCCTGGGGCAGTTTCAAAACGGACAAGGCTATCGATGGCGTCGGGCGCGTCATAGGGTACAGCAAGATAATGGGGCTGCCTCTCATCGTGTCCACGACCATTCCCGTTGATTCCGTCCTGACCGGGTGGCGTGAGCGCGTCAGGATATATTCCATCGTGGCGATCGTGGCCTTCATGGCCCTTGTCGCCCTCTCCCTGGTGATACGGGGGACCACATCGAGGGAGGAACAGGAAAGAACCCGACAGCTTGCCGAGATCAACGCGTCCCTTCAGGCCCAGATCGCCGAGCGGATCCGGGCGCAGGCAGCCCTCAAGGAGAGCGAAAAGCGCTGGGCCACGACGCTTGCCAGCATCGGGGACGGCATCATCGCCACCGACGTGACGGGCAGGATAACCTTCATGAACTCCGTCGCCGAGAAACTGACCGGATGGAGAAGCGCGGATGCCTCGGGCAGACCCGCTGCCGAGGTATTCACCGTGATCGACGAGAACAGCCGGCAGGCCATCCGAGATCCCGTCGCAGGGATCCTCGAGGCCGCCACGACGGTGGGCCTCTCGAGGCACACCGTGCTCGTCCGGAGAGACGGCGGGGAGATACCGCTTGACGACAGCGGGTCCCCCATACTCGACTCCGAGGGCAACATGACGGGCGTCGTGCTCGTCTTCCGGGACATAACGGACCGTCGGGCCGCGCAAAAGGCGATCACCGACTCGCGACGCGACCTCAACAGGGCGCAGGCCGTGGCCCACATCGGAAGCTGGCGCCTCCGGGTCCGGGAAAGCGACCTGATGTGGTCCGATGAGACATACCGCATCTTCGGGGTCGTACCCGGGACTCCCGTCACGTACGAGATGTTCCTCGCGATGGTACATCCCGACGACCGGGAGACACTCATCGAAAGCTGGGAAGGGGCGCTCGCGGGGGCATACTATGACGTCACGCACCGCATTGTCGTTGGCGGCCACATCAAGTGGGTGCGCGAGGTGGCCGAACTGGAATTTGACGAGGAAGGCATACTGCTCGCCGGGTTCGGAACGGTCCAGGACGTGACGGAACAGAAACGGATGGAACAGGCCCTGCAACTGGCCCACGACGGACTGGAACTCCGTGTCCAGGAAAGAACCGCCGAGATAAGACGACAGGCGGAGCTCCTCGATCTCGCGAACGATGCCATTATCGTTACCGACACACAGGGGGAAATGGTCTTCTGGAACACGGGGGCCGTCCACACATACGGCTTCACCCGCAAAGACCTGGCCGGCAAGAACCACCACACGGTCCTCGGCACCAGGTTCCCCATTCCCGTCGAGAACATTCTCGCCATCGTCGAAAGCAGCGGCCGATGGGAAGGCGAGCTGACCCAGACGACAAAGGACGCGCGGCAAATAGTTGTCTTAAGCCGCTGGGCGATGCGCCGCGGACACGCCGGCAGACCTCCCGAGATCCTGGAGATCAACACGGACATCACCACCCGGAGGCAGGCCGAAGAGGCGCTCCGCCTGGCAAGCGTCTACAACAGGAGCCTCATCGAGGCCAGCCTCGATCCCCTCATCACCATCGACCTCGAGGGAATGGTCAGCGACGTCAATTCAGCGACGGAGCTGATAACGGGATATTCGAGGACAGATCTCATCGGGACGGACCACGCGGACTGTTTCACGCAGCCGGAAAAGGCGCGCGCGGGTCACCGGCTCGTCCTGGAAAAAGGTTTCGTGCGGGACTACCCGCTGGAGATACGGCACAGGTCCGGCCACAGCACGTCGGTGCTGTACAATGCATCCCTGTACCGGGATGAGACGGGAGAGATCATCGGCGTCGTGGCAACGGCACGGGACATCACGGAAAAGAACAGGCTCGAAAGACACCTGAGGGAAACACACAAGATGGAGGCCATCGGTACCCTCGCCGGGGGTATCGCCCATGATTTCAACAACATCATCGCCGGTATAATAGGTTTCTCCGAAATGGTCCTCGACGACATTCCCGAGGACACTCCGGCGCACCGGAGGCTGGGCTATGTCCTGAAAGGGGCGCACCGGGGCCGTGACCTCGTCAGGCAGATCCTCGCCTTCAGCCGCAGGAGCGAGCAGGAGAAGAAGGTCCTCTCCCTGGACCAGATCATCGACGAGGTCGTCACCCTGGTGAGGGCCACCCTTCCCTCGACCATAGAGATAAGGAGAAGCAACACCGCAAGCTCCGACCTCGTGTCCGCCGACCCGACTCAGATACACCAGGTGGTGGTAAATCTCTGTTCCAATGCCGCCCACGCGATGAGCGAAAAGGGTGGAACCATCGAGATATTCCTTTCGGAAGAGATCGTCTCCTCCGTGGAAGAGTCGCCCCACCAGGACCTGCCGCCGGGCTCATACGTGAGGCTCACGGTGAGCGACAACGGCCGCGGCATGGAGCCGGCCACCCTGGAACGGATATTCGAGCCCTTCTTTACGACGAAACCACCCGGGGAAGGTACGGGACTGGGCCTCGCCGTCGTCCATGGGATCGTGAGGGACCACGACGGTGTGATCACGGCATCGAGCAGTCCCGGGAGCGGCTCATCCTTCAGCATCTATATCCCCCAGGTTAAAACGGGTGAGGCCGACGAGATCGAGAGGATCGAGGCGGCCCTGGAGGGACCGGAGGCCATCCTCGTTGTCGATGACGAGGAATTCATCGTCGAGATGAGCACACAGAGGCTTCAGCACTTCGGCTACCGGGCCAGGGGTGCAACAAGCAGCACCGAGGCGCTGGAGCTTTTTCGCGCCGACCCCGGCGCCTTCGACCTCGTCGTCCTCGACCATATCATGCCCGACATGACCGGGCTGGAGCTGGCAAGAGAGTTGCTCGCCATCAACCCCGGCATCCGCATCATCATGTGCTCCGGCCTCAACGAACCGATTTCGATGGAAAGGATGAGGCAGACGGGCATCAGGGACTTCTTCACCAAACCGGCGGACAGGGACGAGTTCATCCGGATAGTGCGGAACGTTCTCGACAGCCACCCATAGCAGGTCTCCCCGGCAGTCCCCGCTCCTTTCCCCGGGAGCGCGTAATGTATACCGTAACACCATAAAATGAAAAATATCGGTGAATTTGTTTTTTAACGGGCATGAGATTGTGGTACTATTTACCCACTTTCGGCAGAACACATTTCTTTGAAAAAGGGGTATTGCATGAAACGCTATCTGATCTTTGCCGCTGTGGCGATGTGTCTTGTGTTCTCCGGCACCGCCCTGGCATCGGAAACACTCGTGGCTTCAGGACATCCCGAGTACGCACCCATCATGTGGAAAGAGGGCAACAGCATCGTGGGCGCCGGGCCCGAACTCGTCAAGCTCCTTTTCAAGGACCTCAATGTCACGGTAAAGACACCCTACATCGGGGACTGGAACAAGGTCCAGCAGGAAGCGAAGGAAGGCAGGGTGGACGTGCTCGTGGGACTGTACCTGACGGAGGACAGAAAGGCCTTCTTCGAGTACTCCAATCCTTACTCCAAGGATCCCGTGGTGGTGTTCGTGGCCAAGGGCAAGGGGTTCCCATATTCGAAATGGGACGACCTCATCGGGAAGAAAGGCGTCACGACCGCCGGCGACAGCTTCGGACAGGCCTTCGACAGGTTCCTTGCCGAGAAGCTTACCGTCACCCGCTCGGCAACGGTGGAAGAGAACTTTTCGAAACTCCTGAAGGGCCGCGCCGATTACTTTGTCTACGCCATGTATTCCGGCCTTTTCGAGGCCGACAAGCTGGGAATAGCGAACAAGGTGGAACTGCTTTCCAAAGAGGTCTGCGTGGAGAACTGGTACATAGGGATCTCCAAGAAGTCTCCCTATGCGAAGTACCTTCCCCAGATCAACAAGAAGCTCGACGAGCTCATCAACAATGGAACGGTGGACAGGCTGATCGAGAAATACGGCAGCCAGTATAGGAAGTCGATCGCAAAGAAGAAGGGGAGCCCTGCGAAGGCCAAGTAGCAGGGTAGTGGGGGTAGGGACTCACAATCCAGGCATGCGCCGCGCGGCTGGTCCATCGTTGCATTCCCCTGGGCAACGCGGCGCATCCCCTGGACAACCGTCCTCACGGGATCTCCGATCAGAAGCGGTACTCGAGGGTAAGCGACAGGCTCAACTGGTCGGACCACACCTTGACCCCGTTCGAGAAGCTTATGTCCATGCCGAAGGTCCGGTTGAGGAGTCGATGGTTGCCCGTGGTGGATATCGTCAGGTAATCGCCATCGAGGCCGATCGAAAAACCCTTCCCCAGTTCCTTTTTCAACCCCATCGAATAGTGCCAGGCTTCGCCGTACGTGTCTTCGTACGTGAACCGCCTGCCCGGTCTGAGCAGGTGATTGTCCTCGTTCATGCCTTCCACATAGGCCCAGTCGGCCTGCAGGTTGAGAGTGAATGAAGGTATGCCCGTCGTCCGGGAAAGGTCGATGACGGATCGCAGCCCGACGAAATAGTGCCAGTACGTCTGCTTGAAACGGATGCCCTCCCCGGGCAGGACGGCGCTCCCCGACGCCCCGGTCAGGTCGTACTGTATACCGTCGTGACTGACGAGGTTGAACCTCTGATAGCGTATCCCCCCAACGGGCCTTATGCTGAGCCACGCGGGCAGGCCGAGCCAGTCGGAGACCTCGAGGTCCGCGTCGAAGCGCACCATGTAGCTGGGAGCGACACGCATCTGCGATGTGCTGTAGATGGTCTTTTCGTAGGGACGGTTGTCGTCATCCCAGTCGGAGTCCTCGAACTCGCCGTGCGCGTTCTGCTTCACGCTGGTGAGGGCCTCCAACCCCACTGAAAAGCGGGGGAATCTCAGTCTCATGTCGAGCCCGGCCCACCAGGTGTCGAGGGGGAATTCCAGCTGGCTGATCAGCTCCTGGTAGGGGAAATAGGGGTTGCCGAACTCATAGGACGTGTGGCTCTTGAAAAGATACCTGATCTTCCCCCCGACGGAAAACGACGGCGTCAGAGGGGCGGAAACACCCTCTTCGAAGGTCCCGGCGGACGACTCGGCCGCAAGAAGAAAAACCAGGAGAAGGAGTACCGTCAGCGGAACGAAGCACCGGACGCAGAACGGACTGCTTATCTTAATGGTGAGCACCATGACGTTGCACGCCCATGTTACCACGTCGTCCCCCCGATTGCCGTCTTTATCTGCCGCTGAAAGGGAAAAGAGTTTCCCCATCAGGTCAGATGTGGTACAAGGGAAAAGACAGGCCCGACAAATGGCGGCCCTGACAGTCCCACGCCGGGAGCCAACAGGATGAGACATTGCCGGGCCGGGGCGCGCCGGGAAGCATCGGGGACGGCCCCGCCGCCCTTCATCCACGGGACAGGCCGCGAAGAACACCCGACCGTGCCTTAAGTCCGGCGGGCAAGTTTCCGAAGTATCTTTGTGACACTTGCCCCGCGTTCAAGGAGACACAGGATATGACCTCAGCGACATTGAAGCTTCTGGCATGCGCCCTCATGGTGGTCGACCATCTCGGGTCCATCTTCTTTCCCCACGAACCGGTGATGCGGGCCATCGGACGGCTGGCCTACCCCATGTTCGCCTATCTCATCGCCGAGGGCTACAGCCACTCGAAGGACAAGACGTCCTACCTGGGGCGCCTCTTTCTCTTTTCCCTTCTCTCACAGCCCTTCTACATGTTCGCTTTCCGTTATCCCGTGGTGCATTTCAACGTCTTCTTCACCCTTGCCGCGGGTCTTTACGCGATATACGCCTACGAGAAGAAAAAGAGCTTCGTGCCCGTTCTTTTCGCCGGCATATCCCTGGAGTTCGTGAAAGCCTCCTACGGTCTGCCCGGGGTACTCATGATCTTCGTCATGTACTTCTTCATGGGAAACTACAGGAAGATGTTCCTCTGGGTCCTCATCGCCGCCGTGCTCTGCACCTTGAGGGGCGTCGTCTGGCGCTACTTCGACGACCCTAACTTCATGCCCACCCTCGCCTGGATCCTGCCCCACGCCCGCGTTTCGCTCATGGAACCCCTGGCCGCCCTCGCCGTCCCCATCATCGCCCTTTACAACGGAAAACTGGGGCCGAAGATGAAGTTCTTCTTCTATGCCTTCTACCCCGGCCACCTGGCCATACTCGGCGCAATACGGTGGCTTCTGACCAGATAGCCCGGCTTGAATCGCTTGAGGGCCATGCGGCTCGGACCGGTTGGCCCCGTGAGAGCCGTCGGACTGATGCATCTAAGGTCTTTAGCCTGAAACCTTGTATGTTACTCCCAATGGAATATCACAGGCAGTCCATGATAAGAAGAATGAAAGTAAGGTTACCGGCGT
>MVQP01000039.1 GCA_002067235.1 Syntrophorhabdus sp. PtaB.Bin047 | reverse complement strand
GGTCGCAGGTCGCAGGTCGCAGGTCGCCAAAGAAAGACGGTGGAGGGGGACCGGTTGTCAACACGATTGTTGACCTGGCATTGATCTTTTTTTGGTTTTTAGACGTGAGACGTGAGACGTGCGACCTGAGACGGCCTTTGGCCTTTGAACCTGAGACTTGCGACCTGAGACTTGAGACGGTTCTTTCGTCTGCGACTTGAAAATCATTGGCAAATCGCTTTCGTTTGTGGTATAGAAAACGTGGATTTTTCCGGCATGTACTTTCAGGACCTCATATTCGCACTGCAGAAATTCTGGGCCGACAGGGGCTGCATAGTCCAGCAGCCGTACGACATGGAGGTCGGGGCGGGCACGTTCCATCCCGCCACGCTCCTGCGCTGCCTCGGGCCGGAACCCTGGAACACCGCGTACGTCCAGCCGTCCCGGCGGCCCGCGGACGGGCGCTACGGGGAGAACCCCAACCGCCTCCAGCATTACTACCAGTTCCAGGTCGTCATGAAACCCTCCCCGAAGGACATTCAGAACATTTACATAGACAGCCTGAAGAGTTTCGGCATCGACACCGACTATCACGATATCCGGTTCGTCGAGGACGACTGGGAATCACCGACGCTCGGCGCCTGGGGCCTCGGGTGGGAGGTGTGGCTCGACGGCATGGAGATCACCCAGTTCACCTACTTCCAGCAGGCGGGCGGCATAGCCCTGTCGCCGGTGTGCGTGGAGATCACCTACGGAACCGAGCGTATCGCCATGTACCTCCAGGACGTGGACAACGTCTACGATATCAGGTGGAACGAGAACGTCCTCTACGGTGATGTTTTCCTCGACCCCGAAAGGGAATTCTCCATCTACAACTTCGAGGAATCGGACCCCGTCATGCTCAGAACTCTTTTCGACACCTTCGAAAGGGAAGGTGAAAAGCTTGTCAGGAACCGGGGGCTCATCTACCCGGCCTACGATTTTTGCCTGAAATGCTCGCATGTCTTCAACCTTCTCGACGCCCGCGGCGCCATCAGCGTGACGGAACGCGCCAACTACATCGCGCGGGTGAGGAACCTCGCGAAGATGTGCGCGGAACTGTACGTGCAGAAGCGTGAAGAACTCGGTTTCCCCCTGCTCAAGCGATAGCGGGTCACCCCGCTTGGGGGCGGCGGGAGAGGGGCAAGGAAATAACATCATGAGCGAATTTCTGCTTTTGGAGATAGGCACAGAGGAGATACCGGCGCGCTTCCTCACGCCAGCGAAAGAGGGGCTTTCGAGCCTCATTCGGGAGACCTTCGCCAACGCCCGGATCGCCTTCGGCGATATCAGCATCCAGGCGACCCCGCGGCGCATGGCGCTCTTCGTCCAGGATGTCGCGGAAAAGCAGGCGGAGACGGTCACCGTCAAGTTTGGGCCCCCGTATAACCGCGCCTTCGACGGCGCGGGAAACCCCACGAAGGCCGCCGTCGGCTTCGCCCGCTCCCAGGGTGTCGAGGTCGGTGACCTCACGAAAGGCGTCAAGGACGGAGTGGAATTCGTGACCGTCGAGAAAGAGGAAAAGGGGGCCCCCACCGTGGAGATGCTTCCCACCCTTCTGCCGGACATCATATCCCGTATCCCCTTTCAGAAGAAGATGCGCTGGGGAGCCGTGAGCTTTGAATACGCTCGGCCGGTCCAGTGGATCCTGTGCCTCTTCGGCGGCACGCCAGTCACGTTCTCCGTGGCCGATGTCACGAGTGCGCCCGTGAGCTGGTGCCACCGCTTCCTGTCGCCGGGCCTGGTCGGGATAGGCCATCCCCTGGAATACGTCGACACCCTCAGGAAGAACCACATCATAGTCAACGAAGACGAGCGTATGGAGATCATACGCCAGGGGATCGCCCGCATCGAGGAAACAGCGGGCGGAAAGGCGCTCCGGGACGAGGAACTCGTGAGGGAGATCCTCTACATCACCGAATACCCCTATCCCCTCAAGGGCTCCTTCGACGCGATGTACCTCGATATCCCGAAGGAGGTCCTCGTCAACGTCATGAAGAGCCACCAGCGGTACATTCCCATCGAAGACGCCACGGGACGCCTCCTGCCCCATTTCATATTCTTCGCCAACACGGCCCCGAAAGATGACGCGAACGTCATACGGGGAAACGAGAAGGTGCTCCGCGCCCGCCTTGCCGACGCGCGTTTCTTCTTCGACGAGGACGTCAAGGTAAGGCTGGCCGACAGGTACGAACGGCTTGCGTCGATCGTCTTCCATGTCAAGCTCGGCACCCTTAAGGACAAGATGGAAAGGGTGAAGGCCATCGCCGGATACCTCGCGTCCGTCGTCGACCACGGGGCTGCTCAGAAGCTCGAAAGGCTCATCCCCGTGATGAAAACGGATCTCGTCACCCACATGGTCGGGGAGTTCCCCGAGCTGCAGGGAACGATGGGACGCATCTACGCCGGCATCGAGGGAGAGGACGACGAGGTGGCCCTCGCGATAGAGGAGCACTACCTGCCGACAGGCGGCAACGGCGGCCTGCCCCGCACATCGACAGGCGCCATCGCCGGCATAGCGGACAAGATCGACTCCATCGTCTCCTTCTTCTCCGTCGGGATCACCCCCACGGGCAACCTCGACCCCTACGCCCTGAGAAGACAGTCGCTGGGCATCATCAAGATAGCCATAGACAGGAAGATGCACCTGCCCCTTGAGGCGCTCGTCGAAAAGGCCTATGACGCTGGAGGGGGCATCCCGAAGAGGCTCACCCTCGAGGAGACGAAGGCCTCTCTCCTGGAGTTCATCGCCACGCGGTTCAAGTTCTCCATGCTGGAGGAGAACCACAACCAGGATTTCGTGGAAAGCGTCCTGACCTGCGTGGCGAGCGACATATACGACGGCTACATGCGGCTCATATCACTGGAGACCCAGAGGTCCATGGAGGACTTCGAGCGCCTCATGGTGGGCTTCCGGCGCGTCTTCAACATTACGAAACAGATCACGGAAGAGATGACCGTCGATCCCGCCCTTCTCGCACTCGAGGAGGAAAAGAACCTCTTCGAACTCTACACCGGGCGGAAAGACACCTTTTACGGGCTCATGGGGAAACGCGACTACGATGGGGCCCTCGCGGTCCTCGTCGGTTTCAAGGAGACCATCGATAACTTCTTCGACAAGGTCTTCGTCATGGACAAGGACGAGACTGTAAAGTCGAACAGGCTGGCACTTCTCACGCATCTCAGGAACATGTTCCTGACCTTTGCTGATTTTTCAAAGATACGCTTCGAATAAGGAGGAAATATGGCAAGAAGCAATAAATTCGTCTACTTCTTCGGTGGAAAGAAGGCCGAAGGCAACCTCAAGCTCAAGAACCTCCTCGGCGGGAAGGGCGCCGGCCTCGCGGACATGGTGAACCTGGGCATACCAGTGCCGCCGGGCTTCACCATCACCACCGACGTTTGCACGCTCTTCTACAAAGCCGGCATGAAGCTCCCCAAAGGCCTTGAGAAAGAGGTCGCCGAGAACATCAAGAAGGTGGAGAAGATCATGGGCGCGAAGTTCGGCGACCCGAAGAACCCCCTCCTCTTCTCCGTCCGGTCCGGCGCCCGGGTCAGCATGCCGGGTATGATGGACACCGTCCTCAACCTGGGTCTCAACGAAAAGACTGTCGAGGGTCTCGCGAAGCTCACGAAGAACCCCCGCTTTGCCTATGACTGCTATCGCCGCTTCGTGCAGATGTACGGCGATGTCGTCCTCGGCCTCAAACCCGCGAACGAACACGAGCACGACCCCTTCGAGGTGATCATCGACAGGAAGAAAAAGGCGAGGAACATCACCTCCGACACGGACCTCACCGTCGATGACCTCAAGGACCTCGTCAAGGAGTTCAAGAAGGCTATCAAGCAGAGGCTCGGCGTGACCTTCCCCGAGGACCCCATGGAACAGCTCTGGGGTTCCATCGGCGCCGTCTTCAAGTCCTGGAACACCGACAGGGCCGTCGCGTACCGCCAGCTCAACGATATCCCCGGTGACTGGGGGACGGCAGTCAACGTGCAGTGCATGGTCTTCGGGAACATGGGCGAGGACTGCGGCACCGGGGTCGCCTTCACGAGGAACCCCTCCACGGGTGAAGACCAGTTCTACGGCGAATACCTCATCAACGCGCAGGGTGAGGACGTCGTGGCAGGCATCAGGACGCCTCTGCCCATCAACAGGAAACAGAAGACCGACAGGTCCGTCAAGTCCCTCGAAGAGGTCTGGCCGGACATATACAAACAGGTCATCAAGATAAGGAACACTCTGGAGAAGAACTACCGCGACATGCAGGACGTGGAGTTTACGATCCAGAACAAGAAGCTCTGGATGCTCCAGACCCGCACCGGCAAGCGCACCGCTTTCGCGGCGTTCAAGATCGCCGTCGACATGGTCAAGGAAAAGCTCATCACAAAGGAAGAGGCCCTGATGAGGGTGGAGCCGGACCAGCTCAACCAACTCCTTCGTCCCATCTTCGACCCGAAAGAGAAGGAAAAGGCCTTAAAGGCCGGCAACCTTGTCTCGAAGGGCCTTAACGCGGGCCCCGGCGCGGCCTCCGGCAAGGTCGTCTTCAACGCGCAGGACGCCGAGGCATGGGCCGCCCGTAAGGAGGAGGTCATCCTCGTCCGCATCGACACATCCCCTGAAGACATCCGCGGCATGAACGCCTCCCAGGGTATCCTCACCTCCCGCGGCGGCATGACAAGCCATGCGGCCCTCGTGGCGAGACAGATGGGCAAGGTATGCGTGGCCGGCTGCGGAGACCTTGACATCGATTACGCGAAGAAGGTCATCAGGGTCAACGGAAAGACCATCAAGGAAGGTGAATACGTCTCCATCGACGGTACGACAGGAGAGGTCTTCGCGGGCCAGATCAAGACCAAACCCTCGGAAGTCCTCCAGGTCATGGTCGACAAGACATTGAAGCCTTCGAAGTCGCAGATCTACCAGGATTTCGCACTCCTCATGAAATGGGCCGACGAGGCCCGCAGGCTGGGCATCAGGACAAACGCCGACCAGCCTGACCAGGCGGCGGTGGCCGTCGCCTTCGGAGCCGAGGGCATAGGACTGTGCCGCACGGAGCACATGTTCTTCGAGGGCGACCGCATCGACGCCGTCCGTGAGATGATCATCGCCGATGATGAGGCGGGAAGAAGGAAGGCGCTCGCCAAACTGCTGCCCTACCAGAAAAAAGACTTCGTCGGCCTCTTCACGGTCATGAAAGGCCTTCCCGTAACCATACGGACCCTCGACCCGCCGCTCCATGAGTTCCTCCCCCACACTGAGAGAGAGATGCGGGAGCTCGCCAGGAAGATGGGCATCTCCTACGAAAAGGTCCTCGCCAAGGTGGAAAGCCTCCACGAGGCAAACCCCATGCTGGGCCATCGCGGCTGCCGCCTCGGCATCGTCTTCCCCGAGATCACCGAGATGCAGGCCCGGGCCATCTTCCAGGCCGCCTGCGAGGTGAAGAAGAAGGGCACCAACGTGAAGCCTGAGGTCATGATACCGCTCGTTGGCAACATCAACGAGCTTAAGCTTCAGAAGGCGATCGTCGAAGACGTCGCCAACGAGATACTGAAAAAGAACAAGGTGAAGATCGACTACATGATCGGCACCATGATAGAGATACCCCGCGCGGCCATCACAGCCGATGAGATTGCCGAGGAGGCCCAGTTCTTCTCCTTCGGGACGAACGACCTCACTCAGATGACCCTTGGCATGAGCCGCGACGACGCCGGCAAGTTCCTGAGCGACTACGTGAAGAAAGAGATCTACACCTTTGACCCCTTCCAGAGGATCGACGAGGGCGGCGTGGGAAGGCTCATAGAGCTCGGCGTGGCCCTGGGGCGCGGCGTCCGCAAAAACCTCAAGATAGGGATCTGCGGCGAGCATGGCGGCGAACCGAATTCGGTCGAGTTCTGTCACAGGACAGGGTTTGACTACGTGAGCTGCTCACCCTTCCGCGTCACGATAGCAAAGCTGGCCGCCGCCCGGGCAGCCCTGAAGGAGAAACAGGCGAAACCGAAAAAAGCGGCAAAGAAGAAATAGTGTCCTTTGGACAGGCCACGCAGGTCGTACCGGACCTGCGTGGCCTGTTCTTTTCTTCCCCGCTCGCCGACGGGAATGTTCCATATATCCTTCCTCACCCCTTCCATGCGCCCTTATCTTTCCCATCTTCCCGTTGCCTTTAAACATTCCGCCGCCTGGCCGATAACACTTACAGTTCCTTCTGCAGGTCCTGGAGGATGCTGTGCAAACCCGCCATTGCCTGCAAGAACAGCACTGGAGTCCAATGAAAGGATTGTTGTCCCTGCGTGAAGACCCCGTAAGAATAACGGAACATTGCATCGAGAGCCTGTGTCAGGCTACGGGAGAGAGCCGCACCCAGGCGGCGAGACACACCTCCGCCGTGCGCCTGCTTGTCGAAGGGCTCGCCGACAGCCTCAATACGCTCACCCCGCAAGGGTTCATGGATGCCGTAGACGCCTGCCGGGACACCCACGCAACCGTACCGGCCTCATCCCCGTTCCCTCTCTCCGGTATCATAGCCGCCCTGGAGGAAACGGTCATGGAGCAGGAGGGGTCCGATGCACAACAGACCCGGTTCCTCTGGGGGCTTTTTTGCATGGCGCGGCGGAAAACAGCCACCGCGGCCGTCTCGAACACCTCCGAGGATGAAAGGGAACCAGGCGAGATCACACTTGCAGAGCTGAAAAGAGAGGTCGCCGAGAGAAGAAAAGCCGAAAAGGAGCTTCGGGAAAGCGAACGCCGCTTCCGAGATATCGCCGAATTCGTTCCACAGGTCATCTTCGAGATGGATGCCGACTGCATGTTGACCTTTGTCAACAGGCAGGCCTACGACATCTACGGATACACCCCCCGCGACGTCAAGAAAGGCATCATGGGCCTCGATCTCGTCCACCCCGCGGACCTCCCGAGGATCAGACAGACCCTTCAGGCGATAGCCGAGGGCAAACCCTCCACGGGCAGCGAGTTCACCACCCTCAGGAAGGACGGCAGCGCCTTCCCCGTCATAGCCCACGTCGCGCGCATTATGAAAGGCGGGAGATTCGCCGGGTGGAGGGGCATCATCGTCAACATAACCGAGAGGAAACAGGCCGAGGAAAAGCTCAAGGAGAGCGAGCGGAAGTTCCGGGACGTCGCCGAGCTCTCTCCGCAGGTCATCTTCGAGCAGAGCCCTGACGGCGTCGTCACCTACGCCAACAAACGGGGGCTTGAGCTCTTCGGTTACACCGAGGAGGACCTCACCGCCGGCACCGTCACGGGGATGGACCTCTTTCCTGAACACGAACACGCGAGGGTGCGCGAGAACCTCGCGAAGATCATTGCCGGGGAAAGGGAAACCACGGGCAACGAATACACGGCGAAGATGAAGGACGGCACCACCTTCCCCGCGATCATCTATACCATCGCCATCTTCAGTGAGGGCAAACTGGCGGGCCTGCGCGGTGTCCTTGTCGACACCACGGAGCTGAAGAAGGCCGACAGGGAGCTCCGCGAACGGGAACGAAGGTTCAGAGACCTCGCGGAATCAGTCCCCCAGGTCATCTTCGAGATGGACGAGACGAGGAGGATCACCTTCGCTAACAGGCAGGCCTTCGAGATATTTGGATACGACGAGGAAGACCTCTCACGGGGCATCGACGCTTTCTCCCTCTTTGTGCCGGAAGAGCTTCCGGCCATGGCTGAGAACCTCAGGAGGATGGCACGGGGAGAGGCCTCCACGGGCAATGAGTACACCGCCGTCAGGAAGGACGGCACCTCGTTCCCCGTCATAATCCACGTCGCGCGGATCCTCAGCGAGGGCCGTCTCGTCGGATTCAGGGGGATGATCGTCGACATCACGGAGCGGAAGAAGGCCGAGCAGGAGCTTCGGGAGAGCAGGCAGTTCTTCCAGGACATCGCCGACCGCATTCCCGGCGTTATCTACCAGTTCTACGCGAAACCCGGCGGGGAGATGGGTCTTTCCTACATCGGCCGGACCGCAAAGGAGATCTTCGGCATCGAGACCGACACGTCCCGCCCCTTCGAACAGTTCCTCGAAGGGCTCAGCCCCGACTGCCGGGAGGCGTTCCTCGATTCGATCAGGGAGGCCGTCGCGAAGGAACAGGACTGGCAGTTCGAAGGCGACTTCATAAAGCCGACGGGAGAGGTTATGTCTTTCGCCGGCATGTCTCGTCCCTCGCGGGTCGGCGACACCCTGAGGTTCAACGGAGTGCTCCTCGATATAACATCACGCAAGCGAGCGGAGGAACAGCTCAGGGAGAGCGAGCGGAAGTTCCGGGACATAGCGGAGCTCATGCCTCAGGTCATCTTCGAAATCGACACGAAAGGCTCCGTCATCTTCGTGAACAAGCAGGCCTTCGAATTCTTCGGGTACAGGGAGGACGACCTTCCCGAAGGGTTCAACTGTTTCGAACACATAGCTCCGGAAGACCTCCCGAGGGCCATGGCGAACCTTCAAAAGGTGGCCGAAGGCGGCCCGGCGGTGGGTAATCAGTACGCGGGCGTCAAAAAGGACGGTACCCGGTTCCCCATCATCATCTACGTCACGAGGATCATGAAGGAGGGCGAGCTCACCGGTTACCGGGGGATTATCATAGACATATCGGAGCGCAGCCGCGCCGAGGAGGCCCTCAAACAGGGCGAGAAGCGCCTCCGGCAGATCATCGACCTCGTGCCCCATTTCATCTTCGCCAAGGACATCGACGGAAGGTTCATCCTTGCCAACAAGGCCGTCGCTGACAACTACGGCACCACGGTGGAGGGCCTGATCGGCAGGGTGGATGCCAGCTTCTCGCCATCCGATGAAGAGGTGAGGCATTTCAGGAACGACGACCTCGACGTGATGATTGCGGGCAGGAGAAAATACATTCCCGACGAGCCCATCACCGACGCGCGGGGGAACGTGCGTTATCTCGAGACCATCAAGATCCCATTCACGTTCTCCGGAACCGAGACCCCCGCCGTCCTGGGCGTGTCCGTGGACATCACGGAGCGCAAGGAGGCGGAGCGCGCCATCGCCCGGTCCGAACAGGAGTTGAGGACCATCGTCGCCGCCTCGCCCATCGGCATCGGCCGGATCCGCAACAGGGTCATCGAGTGGGTGAACGAAGCAATGTGCAGTATCACCGGGTACGCGATAGACGAACTCACCCGGACAAGCGCCCGGATACTCTATGAGGAGGGATCGGAATTCGAGCGGGTAGGCGAGGTGCTCTATCGGGACTTCCAGGGGGAGACGAAATGGGTGAGGAAGGACGGGCAGGTGCTCAACGTGCTTGTCCAGCTGTCGCCGATGGAAGGTGGGGCCTATATCTTCACCGCGACTGATATCACCCGGCTGAAGCGGGCCGAAAGCACGCTGAAATTCACCCAGTTCTCCGTCGACAACGCGGCGGACAGCGTCTACTGGATCGACAGCACCGGGAGCATCGCTTACGTGAACGACAGCGCGTGCCTCTCGACGGGATACGAACGACACGAGCTTCTCTCGATGAAGATCAACGAGATCGATATGGAGCATCTGATCCCTGATTGGTCTCAATACTGGCGGCAGATCGTCCGAAGAGGTTCCGACCAGTTTGAATCCACCCAGCGCAGGAAGGACGGGACCACGTTCCCCGTGGAGGTGAGCGTCAGCTACCTTCCCTACGATGAGTTCGAATATGTCTGTGCCTTTTCCCGGGACATCACGGAGCGCAGGAAGGCCGAGGAGCGGCTGCGCCTGGATGAATCGCGGACGGAGGCCCTCCTGAAGCTCAACCAGATGGGCAACCGGCCCCTGGAGGAGATAACCGCCTTCACCCTTGAGGAATCTATCCGGCTCACGAAGAGCGCCATTGGCTATCTCGCGTTCCTCAACGACGACGAATCCGTACTCACCATGCATTCCTGGTCGAGAAAGGCCATGGAGGAGTGCCGTATCCAGGACAAACCTGTTTCATATCCCCTGGAAACAACCGGCATGTGGGGAGACCCGGTGCGCACGCGCAGGCCGATCATCACCAACGACTACACCGCTCCGGGTGTGGCGCGCAGGGGCCATCCC
Organism: Syntrophorhabdus sp. PtaB.Bin047; assembly: GCA_002067235.1. Taxonomy (GTDB): domain Bacteria; phylum Desulfobacterota; class Syntrophorhabdia; order Syntrophorhabdales; family Syntrophorhabdaceae; genus Delta-02. Next base: position 15,048 of record MVQP01000039.1, on the reverse strand, counting down.
GAAGGCCATGTGGAGGTGAGGAGACACCTGGGGGTCCCGATCTTCGACGGGGAGAGGATCGTCGCCGTTGTCGGCGTGGGCAACAAGGAGGAGGAATACGGGGAAACAGATATCAACCAGGTGCAGCTCATGGCCCAGGGGATGATCCGGCTCCTGAAAGAGAAGGCGGCCCGGGAGGCCCTGAGCGTCTCCGAGTCCAGACTGAGGGCGGTCATCGACAGCGCCAGGGATGCCATCTTCATCAAGGACAGGGACCGCCGCTACATCGTCGCCAACAGGACCATGTCGGAGCTCTTCGGCATTCCCATGGAGAAGATACTGGGCGCCACCGACCGGGACCTGTTTCCCGACGAGGCCGCCGACCACATAGAAAAGATGGATAACCGGGTACTCCAGGGAGAGACGATCGAGGAGGAAATGGCGCGGCCCGTGACCGCCGCCGTCTATATCTTTCACACCATCAAGGTCCCCTTGACGAACGAGCGGGGAGAGATAACGGGCCTGTGCGGCATAGCCCGTGACGTCACCGAGCGCAAGCACCTTGAGTCGCAGCTCCTGCAATCACAGAAGATGGAGGCGGTGGAGACACTCGCGGGAGGCGTGGCACACGACTTCAACAACCTTCTGAGCGCCATCATGGGGTACGCGAGCCTCCTGCAGATGAAGATGGACAAGGACAACCCTCTGTACGGCTATGCCTCGCAGATACTCGTGTCCTCCGAAAAGGCCGCCAATCTCACCCAGAGCCTCCTTGCCTTCTCGAGGAAGCAGGTCATCAACCTCAAACCCGTGGTCATAAACGACACCGTGGACAAGCTGCACCGCCTCCTCGAGAGGCTCATACCGGAGGACGTGGAGTTCAGGATACGGAAGACGTCCGAACGCCTCGTCGTCATGGCGGACCCTAGCCAGCTCGACCAGGTGGTCATGAACCTCGTGACGAACGCCCGCGACGCGATGCCCCGGGGAGGGAAGCTGACCATCACCGTGGACCGGGCCACCGTGAGCAGCGAGTTCATCTCGACGCACGGATACGGCAAACCTGGAGAATACGCGCTCATCGCCATTTCCGACACGGGTATCGGCATGGACAGCAGGGTAATGGAGAAGATCTTCGAGCCCTTTTTCACCACGAAGGGCGTGGGGCGGGGCACAGGCCTCGGGCTCGCCATCGTATACGGCATCATAAAGCAGCACAACGGCTACATAGACGTCACGAGCCGTCCCGGTGAGGGGAGCGTCTTTTGCGTGTACCTTCCCCTCGTCTGGCTCGAACCCGTGAACCAGGAAGAGTCCGTCGCCATCTGCGGCGGCACCGAGACCATCCTCATCGCCGAGGACAACGCCGACCTCTGCGAACTCTCCGTCAAGGTCCTCGAGGATCATGGCTACACCGTCCTTGCCGCCAGGGACGGCGCCATGGCCGTCGAGACCTTTCGACAGCACAAAGACGAGATCTCTCTCGTCATCCTCGACGTCGTCATGCCAAGGATGAACGGCAAGGAGGCCTGCGAGGCCATACGCCTCATCGACCCGTCCATGCGGGTCATCTTCACGAGCGGGTACACGGACGACATCATCCAGGAAAAAGGGATGAGCGGCGAAGAGTACGATTTCCTCGGCAAACCCATAACCCCCGCAACCCTCCTCAGAAAGATAAGGGAAGTCCTCGACAGGAAATAAAAACAGTCTCAGGTCCCAGGTCTCAAGCCCCAGGTTAAAGACAGAGACGGGAGAGTCACAGGGTATGCCGCCGCAAAACGAGCTGTGCTATCTCTTTTTTCTTTTGGCCTGAAACTTGAGACGTGCGACCTGGGACTGTCCTCACGCCTTTTTCATCTTGTGCTTGATGAATTCGATGACGCCGGGCATGACGGAGAGGATGATGATGGCGAAGATGACGAGTGTGAAGTTGCGCTTCACCATCGGGATGTTGCCGAAGAAGAAGCCCGCGCAGGCGAAGGCCCCTATCCAGAGGATGCCGCCTATAACGTTGTAGCTTATGAACCTGCCGTAGGTCATGCTGCCGATGCCGGCGACGAAGGGGGCAAAGGTCCGGATGATGGGCACGAAGCGGGCGATTATGATCGTCTTGCCGCCATACTTCTCGTAGAACTCATGGGTCCTGTCGAGGTATTTCCTGTTGAGGAAACGCACATTCTCGTTATGGAAGACCTTCGGCCCCACGTAGCTCCCTATCCAGTAATTGACGGTGTCGCCCATCACTGCCGCTACCGAGAGGAGGGCAAAAAGCCAGAGTATGTTGAAATCACCACGGGCTGCGAAGGTCCCGGCGGCAAACAGAAGAGAGTCTCCGGGAAGCAGCGGCGCAACGACAAGACCGGTCTCGCAGAATATGATGACAAAAAGAATGAGGTAGGTCCACAGACCGTAGCTTCGTATGAGCTCGCTTAAGTGGACGTCTATGTGGATGATGAAATCGAGCACCATCTTGGCGAATTCGAACACGCTTTACATCCCTCCTGGGTCGGTTTGGCCGGAAAAAGTCCCTGTATAGTACACTTTTGCGCCCTCTTGCGTCAATGAATTGATGCGGCGCCCCGGACACCACGGCCATCTTCTTGTGGTTGCCGGGACTCTGCCTTATACTATCTACTACGTTGCGCGCGTTGCGCGCGAGACCAGGGAGAGACAAGGTGCCCGAAAAGATAGAACTTCCAATTACCGGCATGAACTGCGCCGCCTGCGCCGCCCGTATCGAGAGGGTGCTCAACAAGATGGACAGCGTTCAGGAGGCCCGCGTCAATTTCCCCCTCAAGAAAGCGGTCATCCTTCCCAGGACCGATCTCGAACTGAAGGATGTCGTTGCCCTCATCCGCGACATCGGGTATGACGTCGATATGGAGGCCGACATCACGGTCCGGGCTCGCAAGGAAGAGGCGGAACTGAGGAGGGATTTCACCTGGGCGATATCGCTCACCATCCCCATCATGGTCTTCTCCATGTGGATGGTCGTGCCTTACACTAATTTCGTCCTTCTCGCGCTAACCGTCCCCGTCCAGTTCTATTTCGGGCTGCGCTTCCACACCTCGGCCCTCATCAACCTCAAGCACTTCACCGCCGACATGAACACACTCATATCCGTGGGCACGTCGGCAGCGTTCTTCTATAGCGCCTTCGTCACCTTCTTTCCCCACGTGATAAGCGCGGCCGGCGTCTCGACGATGACCTATTTCGATTCCAGCGCCATGATCATCTCCCTCATCCTCCTCGGCAGGTACTTTGAATCAAAGGCCAAGACGCGGACCTACACGGCGATCAAGCTCCTCTACGAGCTCTCGCCCAAGGAATGCGCGCTCCTCAAGGACGGTGTCGAAAAACGGGTCCCCACGGACTCCCTGGAGGTCGGCGACACGGTCCTCATACGGCCCGGGGAGAAGGTTCCCATCGACGGGGTCGTCCTTACCGGCAACACCTATGTCGACGAATCGATGATAACAGGCGAGAGCATGCCCGTGCACAAGAAGCCTGACGACGAGGTGATAGGCGGAACCATCAACGGCAAGGGTTCCATCACCGTCGCCACCACCAGGATAGGCTCCGATACGGTCCTTGCCAGGGTCATACGCCTTGTCGAGGAGGCACAGTTCACGAAGGCACCGGTGCAGCGCCTCGCGGACAGGGTGGCGGGTGTCTTCGTCCCCAGCGTTATCGCCGTGGGCATCTCAGCCTTCCTGGTCTGGTTCTTCTTCGGTCCCGAACCGAGGATAACCAATGCCATCCTCTCCTTTGTGAGCGTCCTCATCATCGCATGCCCCTGCGCGCTGGGGCTCGCCACCCCCACCGCCATCATGGTCGCCACCGGCGCCGGCGCGAAAAGGGGGATACTCATCAAGAGCGCCCAGGCGCTGGAGCTCACAAACAAGGCAGCGAACGTCCTCTTCGATAAGACGGGGACCCTTACGGAAGGCATCATTGTCCTTGCCGACATCATACCGCTTGCGTCCGTCGATGAGAAGGAGGTCCTCCGCATCGCATTCAACCTGGAGAAACAGTCCGAGCATCCCTTTTCCGAGGCCCTGAGGAAAAAGGCCCAGGAATCGGACATACCCTCCCTCAGCGTCACGGATTTCGAGGCTGTCATCGGCAGAGGCATCAAGGGGAAGATCGGGGGAATCGATTACCGGATGGGGAACAGGACCTTCTACGAAGAGGAAGGGCACAGCCTCGACGACAGGACGAGGGACCTTTACGAGGAGAAGGAACGGTCCGCCGCCTCACCGGTCATCCTGTGGAGCGAAACGGGACCCATGGCCATCCTCACCTTCAGCGACAGGGTGCGGGAAGAATCAGTTGACGTGATAAGAAGGCTCCGGGAAATGAACGTGGAACCCGTCATGATCACCGGCGACAGCGAGAACGGGGCGAGGACGATAAGCGGACGGCTGGGCATCGAGCGTTACTTTCACCGTGTTCTCCCTGACGGCAAAGCGGCCATCGTCGAGGATTTCCGGAAGAAGGGCGTGACCGTCATGGTGGGGGACGGCATCAACGACGCCCCTTCCCTTGCAGCCGCCGACATCGGCGTCGCCATGGGAAAAGGAACGGACATCGCCATCGAATCGGCGGACGTGGTCCTCATGAAAGGCCACCTGTCCCGGCTCGTCAGCCTGATCAAGCTTTCCCGGAAGACGATGCGCATTATCAAGCAGAACCTTTTCTGGGCGTTCATATACAACGTCCTTGGCATACCCATTGCCTTCGGAGCGCTCTACCCCCTGTTCGGCATAAGGATGGAGCCCGTCTTCGGTGCCGTGGCCATGGTCGTAAGCTCCATATCGGTGGTGAGCAATTCGTTGAGACTGAAGTTCTTCAAGGATTGAAAACGGTTGGAACCGTTAGAGCCGTTGGAGACCGTTGAATGGTAATTGCGGAATGTGCTATTCAAATAAAGGCTTGAGGCCGGGGGTTCTGGAGCAAGGACAGAGATGAAAGACACGGGACTGCAGTTCATTGTACGGCCCATCGGGGTTATCCATTCTCCTTTCAGGACGAAGGAGGAGGCACCGATACAGGGGAGGTTCCGGCCCGACGCGGTGGGTTCCATAGAGATCTACGAGGAATACAGGGAAGGCCTCAAGGATATCGAGGGGTTCTCCCATATATTCCTCATCTACCCCTTCGACAGGGCGGGTCAGGTCGAACTGGTGCGGCCTGTTCTTCTCGACGACGAACCCCACGGGATATTCGCCTGCCGCTACCCGGCGAGGCCGAACTGTCTCGGACTCACCATAGTGCAACTCCTCCGCAGGAACGGCAGCAGACTCGAGGTCGCGGGCATAGACGTCCTCGACGGCACGCCGCTTGTCGACATCAAGCCCTACGTCGCCCGCTTCGATTGTTTCCCGCACGCGACGGAGGGATGGTTCAAAAACAAGAAGGACAGACCCAAGCCGAAGGGAAGGGAATAGAAACGTCGCAGGTCGCAGGCCTCAAGTTCCAGGCCCAAAAGGCTGAAAGAGTCGAAGGGGCGGGGTACCACGTCTGCGTCAGACTCTGGATCCGGGCCAGGAACCGGTCCCCGGAGACAGAGAACCGCCTCTTGATGTGTCCGTACCTTGTGTGCATTGAAATTCCCGTCAATATTGGGTAACATAAGTCACCTGAATGCAAGACAACGCCATCCAGCCTCAAGCCGTCGCACGCCGGCACCGTGCCGTCGACGATATCAGGTCCGTGATCAAGTCCCTGGGCCTTGTCTTCGGCGACATTGGTACCAGTCCCATCTACACGCTTACCGTCATCTTCCTCCTCCTCAAGCCGACGGTCGACAACGTCATGGGCGTCCTTTCCCTTGTAGTATGGACCCTGATAGTCCTGGTATCCGTCGAGTACGCGTGGCTTGCCATGAGCCTCGGCGAGAAGGGCGAGGGGGGGACGATCATCCTCAGGGGCCACCTTATCCGACTTCTGAAGAGGGGAAGAGGGGCGGTCTTCGTCACCATTCTGACCTTCATCGGCATATCCCTCCTTGTCGGCGACGGCGTCATCACTCCCGCGATAAGTATACTGAGCGCCGTGGAGGGCATTCTTCTCATTCCCGGATTGCACAACACGGAGCAGACCACGCTTACCCTCATCGCAGGAGCGATCGCCATAGTGCTCTTCGCCTTCCAGAGAAAGGGCACGGGGAAGGTCGCGGGAGCCTTCGGGCCCCTCATGCTCCTGTGGTTCCTGGTCCTGGCCGTCTCCGGCGTGGCCTCCATCATCAGGTTCCCCTCGGTGTGGAAGGCCATCAACCCCTGGTATGCCGTCACCTTCCTGTACGAGAACGGTGCCGCGGGCTTCTTCGTGCTCTCCGAGGTCATCCTCTGCGCGACGGGGGCAGAGACACTCTATGCGGATATGGGCCACCTCGGGAGAAAACCCATCATCCAGGCGTGGTGTTTCGTCTTTCTTGCCCTTGTACTCAACTACCTCGGGCAGGGCGCGTTCATCTTGAGCAATCCCGCGGAGTCAAAGACCATCCTCTTCGGCGTGGTATTCCAACAGTCCTCCCTGCTCTACATACCCTTTCTCGTGCTCTCCATCCTGGCAACGATCATCGCGTCCCAGGCGATAATCAGCGGCATGTTCTCCATCGTCTATCAGGGGATCAACACACGGCTCATGCCCATGTTCAGGGTTGAGTACACATCGCCGGAACTGAGGTCCCAGATATACATAGGATTCGTCAACTGGTTCCTGCTCCTGTCCGTCCTTTTCATCATCTTCCAGTTCGGGGAGTCAAAGGAGCTCGCCGCCGCGTACGGCCTTGCCGTTACCGGGGATATGACGATCACGGGGATACTCATTACCTCCATTTTCTGGCTGAGAAAGGATTACTGGAAATCCCTGATAGCATTTTTCGTCACCGTCGTCGACGTTGTCTTCCTGACATCCAACGTGTATAAGATACCCCACGGGGGCTACTGGTCGCTCGTCATTGCCGCCGTTCCCCTCGTCATGATCCTCATCTACACGGCGGGTCAGAGGAAGCTTTACCGCAATGTCCGTCCCTTGAAGCTGGATGTCTTCCTCCACAGCTACAACGAGGTCTATCAGGCCGTCAACAGGATAAAAGGCACGGCTCTCTTCTTTGCCCGCACCACGAAGAAGATCCCCGCCTACATCGTGCACACCATGTTCATGAACAATATTATCTACGAGGAAAACATCCTCGTCTCCATCACAACCCTCGATGAACCCTTCGGGCTCAAGAGCTTCTTCAAGGACGATCTCGCCCCGGGCCTGAGGTCCTTCGAGATACAGATGGGATACATGGAAGTGGTCGACGTGGGGCGGATACTGAAAGAAGCCGGCATAACCGGTGAAAAGGGGATCTTTTACGGGCTCGAGGAGATCTACACGAGAAACGTCCTGTGGAAGGTGTTCTCCATAATGAAAAAGCTGGCGCCCCCGTTCGTCCAGTTCCACGATCTGCCATCCAACAAGCTCCACGGAGTCACCACGAGAATAGAGATATAACAGGTCCCTGTCACCTCTCTATTGTGCTTCCTTCCAAAGCAAGGTACACTATGTCCGGGGTTTGCGGGTGGCATGGCAAAGAGAACGGTATCGGTCAAGATAACCCGCCCCGGTTTGTCGGGGCCGGTAGAACGTACGAGGCTTTTCGGCATCCTGGACGCCGGCATGCAAAGGCCTGTCACCTGGTTGTCCTCTCCTGCCGGTTCGGGCAAGACGACCCTCGTTTCGAGTTATCTCGCTTCACGCGGGTCATCGTGCATCTGGTACCAGTGCGACAAAGGGGACTCGGACCCGGCAACGTTCTTCTACTACATGGGACTTGCCGCCAGAAATGCGGCACCGAGCCGCAAGGCACCGCTGCCCCTTTTCAGGCCGGAGTACCTCCCCGGCGCGAACACCTTTGCCAGGCGGTACTTCGAAGCCCTCTATGGCCGTGTAGCCGACCTGCCGGCCGCACGATCCTCCCCCGTCGCAAGAGGCAGCGGCGCGAGTTTTGCCATCGTCCTCGACAACTACCAGGACGTGCCTTCCGATTCTCCCTTTCACGACATCATAGCTGGCGGTCTCGACACCATCCCCGACGGCATCCGTGTCATCATAGTGAGCCGCAGCGATCCTCCGCCGCAGATGGCCCGTCTCGCCGCGAACGGCAGGGTCTCCCTCATCGGGTACGACGCAGTGCGCTTCACCTTCGGCGAGTCGAAGGAACTCGTCAGGGAACACATACCCGGCCTTGACGAAGGGTCCATACGGACAATGCACGAGAACGCCGAGGGCTGGGCCGCGGGGATCATCCTGATGCTTGAAAGGACAAGGCTTGAAGGCGGAGTGGCCCTGTCGTCGCCTGATACCGGTTACGAGAGGGTGTTCGACTATTTTGCGGGAGAGATATTCGACAAAGCCGACAGAGGCGTTCAGGACTTCCTGCTCAAGACCGTCTTCCTCCCCACTCTCAGCGTCCCCCTCGCGGAAAGGCTCACAAGGACGGGACACGCGGGAGAGGTGTTCTCCATGCTGAACCGTCACAACTATTTCACGGAAAGGCTTTCCGGAGACGGGCGGGACTACCGGTTCCACCCCCTCTTCAGGGAATTCCTTCTCAACCGGTCGAAGGTAAGATACGGACCCGACGAGCTCGCCGCGATCAGGAAGGAGGCGGCACTGCTCATGGAGGAACTCGGACAGATCGAGGACGCCGCGAGACTTTATCTCGACGCTTCGGAGGGACAGTACCTCGCCCGGATGGTCATCCGCCACGCCCGCGAGTTCCTCCGCCAGGGCAGGAACAGGACAGTGGCCGAATGGATAGCGGGCATCCCCGCCGAGATGGCCGCGGGCAACCCCTGGCTTCTCTACTGGAAAGCGATGTGCTCCTTCCCCTTCGATATGCCCCTCGCCAGGGAGGTCTTTGAAAAGGCGCTGGCGGCCTTCAAGGCAGCCGATGACGCGGCGGGCCAGTACCTTTGCTGGGCCCGCATCGTGGACACCTACGGCTACGAGCTCGATGAATGGAGACGTCTCGATGACTGCTTCGGCGTGTTCGAGGAACTCAGGAGAGGGTATCCTTCCTTTCCGACGGGGGAGATCGACCTCATTGCATCCTCCCGGATGCTCATAGCTCTTATCCTGAGAAGAACCGACCGGCCCAGGGAGATACTCCGCTGGTCGAGGCACGTCATGGAACTCCTCCAGGCGGATCCGTCTCCTGAGGACCATATGGACACGATATTCTTCACCAGCGTCTACTATCTCTGGAAAGGTGATTACCACAAGAACGCAGTTCTTCTCGAGGACGCGCAGGCCCTTGTCCTTCATAAAAAAACGCCCCCTCTGGCCGTCGTCTGCATCAACCTGATGAAGGGCATCCATCACTGGGTCACGGCCAACTACGGGCCGGCGCTGCAGACACTATCGGAGGGGCTCCGGATCTCCGGGGAAAGCGGGGTGCACATCTTTGATTCCCTGTTGTGGAGCTTCAGGGCAGCGGCCGAAATGGCTTCCGGAAATCTCGAGAGTGCCGCCGTCTCGCTTCAGAACCAGATGAAGACCGCCTTTGCCGGAGGAAGATCACTGGACATCTCCTTCTACCATATCAACGCGGCGTGGCTGGCCATCCTCGAGAATAACCCATCCCTTGCCATCGAGAACCTCGAGGCGATAACGGCCAAGGTGGCCAGAATGGGCAATCCCTATTATCACGCCTTGTGGCATATCGGCATGGCCCAGGCCCGATTCATCGAGGGCAACGAAGGCGATGCCGCGACCCATGCCGGGACCGCTCGCCGGATAGGCATGAGCATGAAAAGCCAGGCCATCGAGTGGTATAGCTCTCTCGTGGAGTCCTATTTCCTCTTCAGAAGAGGTGAAGATGGGAAAGGGCTGCCGCTTCTTCGCCGCGCCCTTGAGCTCGGCAGGAGGAACGGATACGCACATCTCGAATTCCATCAGCCCGGCCTCATGGGCATTCTCTGCGCAAAGGCGCTGGAGCACAAGATAGAACCGGAATACGTGAAGGAACTCATCAGAAAGCTTGGCCTCCTGCCGCCTGCCGCTCCCGGCGACCTGACGCTTTCGACCGAAGACTGGCCCTATCCGGTCAAGGTTTACACCCTGGGGCGTTTCGAGATACTCACGAACAATGAGGCACTGGTGTTCTCGGGAAAGGTCCAGAAGAAACCCCTGGAAATGCTCAAGGCCGTCATTGCCTTCGGCGGAGCCAACGTACCCGCCGAACAGGTCACGGACACGCTCTGGCCCGACACGGAAGGCGACCTTGCCCGAAAATCCTTCGAGGTGACATTGAGCCGCCTGCGCCAGCTCCTCGGCCCGGGAAACCCGATCAGGTACAGCGGGGGACAGCTCAGCATCGATCCCCTCTTCTGCCGCGTTGACAGCCTGGTACTGGAGGACGTGCTCGAGAGGATCTTCAAGTCGGGACAACGTAAGACCGCGACGCTCTGTGAGGCCGCAATCGGCCTGTACAAAGGACACTTTCTTCCGTCAGACGCCGGGGTCACCTTCACCGCCCACAGGAGGGAGGTGCTCAAGAACGGCTTTCTCCGCGCCGTCATCACGGCGGGCCGTTCTCTCGAAGAGGCCGGGCAGTGGGAAAGAGCGGTCGAGTACTACATGAAAGGGGTGGAGACGGACCAGCTCGCGGAGGTTTTCTACCAGCGCCTCATGGTCTGCTACCACCATCTCGGCAACAACGCCGAGGCCGCGAAGACCTACCGCCGCTGCCGGACGGTGCTCGGGGAAAACCTTGGCATAAGACCCTCCGGCCAGACCGAGGCGCTCTACGCATCAATGGTGCAGGGACAATAGTGGAAAACGGTGCGGAGTCTCTTCAACCGACGGATGGGAAAATGCCGCCGTCCCTTCCCCGCATCAGTTCCGTAACCCCATGAGACAACGATGACAATCATGGAATATGACCGCGGACCATCGCTTTTTTGCAATCTGTAGGCAATCTGTGGGTGTCGGCGAGGTATAATCTCTCCGCCATGACCGAGCAGCCAATCCTGGAGAGTTTCATCATCCGTGTCTACCGGATCGACACGAAGGACCCAGGAAGGGTGACGGGGATACTGGAGCCCGTCGACGGATCGGGAGAACCCGAGCCCTTCGTCGGCCTCGATGAGCTTGGTCTCGCGCTCAGCCAGCGGGCCGGTAAGGGTGGAAGGAAAAGAAGACGGGCGGCATCCGGTACATCCTGAGGGGTCCCTCCAGGGGACCCGTGAGAGGGTGAGCAAAAAAACGGCATTGTGCCGGACAGAGAAGGAGGAGATTTTCGAAATGAGGAAAAGACCCCGTCCGGCAACGATGGTCTTCCTTGCATCCATCCTGCTTGCGGGTACTTTGACCTCAAGCTATTGCCTCGCCGCGCCCGAGGGGGCTGCCGGCAAGAAGACGGCTGAGGCCGGCGAACAGAACAAATCCTTCGATGCCCACGACACGGGTATCAGGTTCCGCTTCAACGATACGGATATGGATTTCCATTTCGGCACACTCGTCCTGGGTGCCGCCGTGAACCGGGGTATCGAGATCGGTGAGGCCTTCTATGCAGCCTCGAGGATAAAGGACGGCGACGCGGCGAGCTGGCAGGACGAGTGGTACGCCCTCGGGACCCGTGCCGAGGCCCGGGGCAACGCGTCGCTCGCCGGCGGCCACAGGGTGAGTGCCCGCGACCAGTACCAGCGCGCCGCCAACTATATACGCATATCCCTCGTCTCCATGCTCCCGGCGGATGCGCGCTTCAAGGAGAGGGGCATCAAGTTGAGGGGCATCATGAAGAAGGCCGGGCCCCTTTTCGACCCGCCCGTCGAGTATCTCGAGATCCCCTTCGAGGGGACAGTGCTTCCGGGATACTTCCGCAAGGCCGCCGCCGGAAAGACCCCCGCGAAGACCCTTATTATGGTGGGGGGAGGAGAGACATTTGCCGAGGACCTCTATTTCTACATCATGCCCCAGACCCACGACCGGGGCTACAACTTCATGACCGTGGACCTCCCCGGCCAGGGCATGCTCCCCCTCGAGGGAAAGACCTTCAGGCCCGACATGAACGTCCCCATGAAGGCCGTCATCGACTACGTGCTCAGCCGGTCCGATGTAGACCCCAGGCGGCTTGCTGCCTACGGCTACAGCGGCGGAGGAGGGTTCGTGCCCCAGGCCGCCATGCATGACCCGAGGATCAGGGCCATCGCCATGAATTCCGCCGTGGTCGACGCCTACCCCCTCTTCTCGACCATGCCCGTGGTGGCAGCAACGAAGGAGGAGATCGCCTCCTGGACGACCTTCCACGGCAACATCGTCAAGGCCATCTGCTGGCGCTGGGGAGTGGCCATGGACAACCCCGCCGGTCTTGCTCCCGCCAACAAGGGCTATACCTTCGATCCCGCGAAGGTGGCGGTCCCTGCCCTTATCATCGTCGGTGAGGGCGAATACAAGAGCGCCGAGGTGCAGCGCCAGCAAAAGGTCGCCATAGACGGGTTCACCAATCCGAGGAAGAAGATGGTCATCACCCCCTCCAATGAAGGTGCAACGAACCATTGCGTGATGGAGAACCGCAGCATCATAGGTCAGGTTCTTTTTGACTGGCTCGACGAGATCTTCAGGTGAAAGGACAGTGTATCCTCACCGCGCGACAATGCCGAGAAGTCTTTTCCGACCCGCCTCCGACAGGCCCAGCGAGTCGATCTCTTCTTCGAGCTTTGCCTTCGTTCCCTGACGGCCGAGGTACCCGTTGACCCGGGAGGTCGCCGTGGAACCGATGAAATCCCTTAGATCGGGGTAGATGGCAAGGTACTCAGCGGCTATGTCACCGGCCCCTCTGAGATAGTACTTCTGATGATATCCCTCGGCGAGGAAAAACCGGGTGAACGGCACTATTTCCGTGAACACTGTTGCCCCGGTGCGGGCTTCTTCCTGTGACTTCAACCTTTCGGCGATCTTTCTCTGAACATCGTCGTGATAGAACACGATGGACCGGTATTGCGTCGATGGCGCCTGCATTCGCGCATCGTTCATCTTCCAGAACATGCGGAGAAGCTCTTCGTAAGATGTGACGGACGGGTCGAAGTCGATCTCGATAGTCTCCGCGTGGCCTCCGAGACTGTGATAGGTGGGGTTATCCTTCACTCCGCCGGCATAACCGACACGCGTCCTTATGACTCCCCGTGTGAGCCCGAACCGGGCATCGGGTCCCCAGAATCACCCGAGGGCAAAGGTCGCCGTCTCAAATCGCGCCGGTTGCTCGCGGTCGATGGGAGGTATGACCACATCCCGCCGGACTGCCGCTTCACTCTTCATGGTTTCCTTCCTTGCAGCCTCGCTGCCGGGCTGACAGGCACACAGGATCATGGCCGAACCAACAGCCAGGAAGAAGAGAACCGCCGCCTTAGATAAGTGTCCCATATTCAACCTTCCGACACTATAAGCATTCCGTCGAAGAAGGCAACCCCCCGGCCCCGTCGGTTTCCAGGGGAGTTGCCTTGAAGAGGAACGCCTGTTGTCATTCGCCTTTCGGCGCGATAGACTATAGTCGTTTCTTCCACGGGAGAGGGGCGCGCAGCGCATCATCCCCAAAAGACCGAATACGGAGGGAAGATGGACATGACAGGCACAACCACACAGGCGGCATCAGGACAGGTGCTTTCAGGAAAGACTGCCATCATAACGGGCGCAAGCTCCGGCATCGGACGCGCCACCGCACTGACACTGGCGGGAGCGGGCGCGGCCGTCGTGATCCAGGCCCGCCGGGCGGACAGGCTCGAGAACCTGGCCCGGGAGATATCCGAACATGGTGGAAAAGTCCTCGCCGTCATCGGCGACGCGGGACTGGAAGGGGACATCGACCGGCTCCTCGACGAGACTCTCTCCTGGGAGAACGGGGGCCGCACGTACGATATCGTAATCGTCAACGCGGGCCGCGGCCTTGTGGGCGGCATCCTCACGAGCGACCCCGGTCAGTGGCAGGACCTCTACCAGGTGAACGTCATCGGCGCCACCTACATCATGCGCCGCGCCGGACAGTACATGGTCGAAAAGAAGGGAGGAGACATCGTCGCCATCAGTTCCGTCGTCGCAAGGAACCTTTCCCCCTTCGGCGCCTTCTACGGCTCCAGCAAGGCTGCGGTCAGCGTCATTGCCGAAGCTCTCCGCCGTGACCTGGCCCCGTCCGGTGTCCGCGTTACCACCGTCATGCCCGGAATAGTCCTCAGCGGCTTCCAGGAGGTAGCGGGATACAACGCCGAGAACTTCGGCAACGCCGTCGCCCCATTTGGCAAACTCCTCGACCCCTCGGACGTCGCTGAAACCATCCGTTGGCTCCTCACCCTGCCGGCCCACGTCAACATCAACGAAATAGCAATCCGTCCGACGGGTCAGGTGTATCCGTGAAAAGACCGTTTCAGGTTTCAAGGAAAAGCCAAAGATGTAAATGTAGAGTGCAGCGCAGAGGTTCCTGCATGTAAGGCGACCTTCCCCTGGAACCTCTGCGCCCTTCTCTTTAACCTGGGACTTGAAATCTGAAACCAGTAGTGTCCGGTAAAACTTATTAAAAGTATGGCCTGTTCTTTATACCTGTAGGATAATGAATTTGCGCAAACCCAAAACCTGCAAGGGGGAACAGACCATGAACAGAGTATACACCATCTTCGCGGAGCTGTTAAAGCTTTGTCCGAGATACGAGTTTGAGAAGGCCACGGAACGCTACGGAGGGAACAGGTACGTGAAGACCTTCACCACGTGGCAGCAGTACATCGCCGTCCTGTACTCCCAGATCACCCTCAAGGACAGCCTGCGGGACATCGAGACCGGGCTTGGCACACAATCGGGTCGCTGGTATCATCTGGGTCTGAAGGGGGTCCACAGGAGCACGCTCTCCGATGCCAACACGAAAAGGGATTACCGGATCTTCGAGGACATGTTCTATCACCTCCTCGCGCGGTGCAGGGACCTGACGCCACGGCACAGGTTCCGGTTCAACAATCCCCTTTACAGCATCGATGCGACCACCATCGACCTGTGCCTCTCGGTGTTCCCCTGGGCGAGGTTCAAGAG
>MVQP01000038.1 GCA_002067235.1 Syntrophorhabdus sp. PtaB.Bin047 | reverse complement strand
ACGCCGGTAACCTTACTTTCATTCTTCTTATCATGGACTGCCTGTGATATTCCATTGGGAGTAACATACAAGGTTTCAGGCAACAAAAGAAAAACCGGATATGCTGTCCCGGCCTTTAGCTTGAAACCTGGGACCGTCCTTATCCTATCATCTGCACCGTCCCGTCCGGTATGACGGCCACCCGGACGGGTCTGCCCGTGTATTCCCTGTCGAGTTCGCCTATGAGGACCGGAAGGTCGTCGACCCAGGTGATGTCCTCCTTCTTCCCGAACCAGTAGGAGCCGGCATGGTCCCTGTGGCGAGAGTAAAGGTAGAGTTTCCTCACCCGTTCATGGATCGGCCTTTCGCCCCTTCCGAGCCTGCCCCAGAGGTCTTTGCCGAACCTTCCCATGAGGTAGTGGATGACCTGCCCCTCTTCGATGTCGTTCAGGATGACAAGACAGCCGCCGTCGGGGGAAAGGATCTCCTCCGATGTGGAAGCGGCGATGATGGCCTCGTTGGCCTTGCCGAAGGTGTTGGCGAAGACGATATCGTACCCCCCGGCCGTCTTCGTTGCGTAGTGCGCGAGCGCCTCTTCTATCATCGCGGGATAGAGGGAGTCGGGATGACCGGCGAAGACGCGGGTGGCGCGGGAGGAGCTGTTCACGAGGACATCGATCTTGATGTCGAGCCGGGCCATCCTTCCCGCCTCGCGCATGTCCGCCAGGATGGCGTTGCAGGAGTGGTTGCCGAGGCCCCAGCAGCTCTGCAGGTTCTGCTGGAGGAGGAGACCGTGGTGATACTCGATGGCGTCGATGTGGGCTATGCCGGGAAAGACTATCTTGTATCCGCCGCCGAAACCGCAGAACTGGTGGGGTATGAAGGACCCGATGCCTATCCTGAGATCGCAGCTCAGGTATTCCTTATTAATGGCAACGGGTGTCCCCAGGGCCGTCCTTCCCAGCGTTTCGCAGTTCTCATAGCAGTTGTGGTTGTAGACGGGGAAGCGCTCGAGCGCCTCGCTCCCGAGCTTCTTCCTGAAATCGGCGTTGTTGTGGGGGGAGTGAGTGCCGAGGGCGCAGAGGAACCGGACCCGGGAGTCGTCGATGCCCGCGCTCGCGAAGGCCTCGAGGAGGGTGGGGACTATCTCGTAGGTCCGTGTGGGCCGGGATAGGTCGTCGAAGAGGACACAGACCTCCTTTGCGCCCTTCATGAGCGGGACGAGAGGCATGATGGCGGCCAGGTATTCCTCCTCGCCGATGGGCCGCGCCCCGTCACCCTCCATCGACAGCACATCAACGTCCCAGCGGGAGGGGAGGTCCGCCTCGATGGTGTGCTCGCCGTTCCAGAGGCCATGGGGCAGGGATATTTTCATAAATTTAGAACTTGTAATGATAACAACAACTAGGGTACAGTATACGAAATTAATGAGAAAACTGGTAATAAAAAAAGATAAGACGATACGGCAGAAGGTCTATCATCACATACGCGAGGAGATCCTCAAAGGTGCCATCGCCCCCAAGGAGAGGCTCATAGAGGCGAAGATCGCCGGGCAGATAGGCACGTCCCGGACTCCCGTGCGCGAGGCGCTCCACAACCTCGAACTGGAAAAGCTTGTGGTCTCCATCCCCCGGGTGGGTTACGTGGTCAGGGGCATGGACATGGAAGAAGTGGAGCAGATATGCGAGATCAGGGCGGCAATAGAAGGCCTTGCCATCGCATGGGCCACGGCGAAGC
Source organism: Syntrophorhabdus sp. PtaB.Bin047 (assembly GCA_002067235.1). Taxonomy (GTDB): domain Bacteria; phylum Desulfobacterota; class Syntrophorhabdia; order Syntrophorhabdales; family Syntrophorhabdaceae; genus Delta-02. Next base: position 23,784 of record MVQP01000038.1, on the reverse strand, counting down.
AAAGGGAGAGGCTCATTCAGGCCCTCAAGAAGAACATCGAGAACCAGAAGAAACAGATATCGAAAGGCAATCTCAACGGCTACGTTGAACTGGACGCGCAGTTCCACGACATCATCGCGCGCCTTGCCGGCAGCGACCGCCTGCTGGAGCTCACGCAGACCCTGCGCAGGCATATGTTGAGGTACCGGATCCAGTGCATCTACATGACCGAGACGGCGGAGAGATCGATGCACGGCCACGAACGGATCGTGGCCGCCATCGAACGGGGGGACTCTCAGGAGATCGCCGCCGCGGTGAAAACACACCTTATCCAGGCGAGGGACGACATCCTTTACTACGTCTTTCGCGAATCCGACGGCGACGTCGGCCGATAACCCCCGCAGCGGACTTTCGATTGACAAAAAGGGGTTTCTGTGCAAACCTCAGAATAACGCATAAAACCAAACGGAGGTGCTGGTATGAAGAGGTATTCCTTCTTTGCGCTCGCGTCGGTGTTGCTTCTGTCCGTCCTGTGTGTATGTTCCGTCTCCCAGGCGGCGAACACCATCAAGGTGGGCATCGTTGACACCTACACGGGACCCGCGACGACCTTCACGAATGACGTGCTCGACGGCTTCAAGCTCGCCGTGCAGAAGATAAACGCCTCCGGCGGCGTTCTGGGGAAGAAGATCGAGTTCACCACGAGGGACGAGAAGTTCAAGCCCGATATCGGTCTTGCCATGGCCAAGGAGCTCGTCCTCAAGGAGAAGGTCGATATCCTGATGGGCACCATCAACAGCGCCACCACACTCGCCATCTCCGACTTCGTGAGGAAGGAGAAGATACCCTTCTTCGTCACCTTCGCGAAGAGCGACAAGATCGTTGCCGAGAAGGGACACCGCTACATCTTCAACATGAACGAGAACACCGAGATGGCAGGCAGGGCGGCCGCCATCGCGCTCGCGAAAAAGCCCTACGTCAAGTACTGGATAGCCGGCGACGACTACGAGTACGGCCATGCCATCGCCGAGGGCGTCTGGGACAACCTCAAGAAGCTCAAACCCTCCGTCCAGAAGGTGGGAGAGACGTGGTGGAAGGTGGGCGAGGCGGACTTCACCCCCTACATCACCCAGATACTTGCCGCGAAACCGGACTTCATCATCGTCGCCACGGGCGGCTCCGGCATGGTGAACTTCCAGAAGGCGGCGAAGGCCACGGGCCTTTCGCAGAAAGTGCCTTTCTACCAGCACACGGCAACGGAGCTTTCCGTTCTCGCGCCCCAGGGCCAGAACGCGCCTGAAGGCGTCTTCGGCACCGCCAACTACTTCTTCTACTACCCCGACACGGCGCAGAACAGGGCCTTTGTGGCCGATTTCAAAAAGGCGTACAACCGCAACCCCCGGATCGGGGCCCTCTACGGGTACATGACGGCGCAGTTCATCGCCGAGGGATACAGGAAGGCCGGCAAGATCGACAAGGAAAAATTCGTCACGGCCCTCGAGGGCATGGCCCTTGACAGCCCGGTGGGCAAGCTCGAGATCCGCAAGTGCGACCACCAGCTCCTGCTCCCGATGTACTTCGGTGTCACGAAAAAGGACGCGAAGTATGAGTTCCTGACCGCCAGCGGCATCGAGACCATTCAGGGCAAGGACTACGTCCCGTCCTGCGAGGATGTCCTGAAACACCGCAAGAAATAGGAAGAAGGAAGGCAAGGGAGAAGAATGGAGAGCATCTTTGGCTTCATAAGCCCAAAGATCTTGAGCCAGATACTCGTGGGCCTGTCCCGAACGGTCATACTTTTCATCGTCTCGTCGGGTCTGTCCCTGATCCTGGGGGTCCTCAGGATCCCCAACGTGGCGCACGGTTCCCTCTACATGATCGGCGCCTTTATGGCCTACACGGTGTCGCACCTCTTCGGAGGGGGCAACATGGGTTTCTGGATGGCTCTCGTGCTGGCTCCCCTCGGGGTGGCGGTGGTCAGTTTCGCCGCCGAGAGGTCGCTCTTTCAATTCCTCTATGAGCGCGAACACCTGATGCTCCTCCTGCTCACATTCGCCATGTCCCTCGTTTTCGGGGACCTTGTCAAGATGATATGGGGGGCCGAATACCGTTCGGTCCCCGTACCCTCCGTCTTTCAGGGTTACATAAACCTTTTCGGCGGGCTCCCCTTTCCCATCTACAGCTTTTTCCTTCTCGTCATCGGGCCCGTCATTGCCATACTGCTGTGGCTTCTCACGAACAAGACGAAGATCGGCAAGATATCGCGCGCGGCCGCCGTGGACAGGGAGATGGTGGGCGCCGTGGGCATCAACGTGAGCTGGGTCTTCGCCACCGTCTTCATCATCGGCTGTTTGCTGGCCGGTCTCGGCGGTGTCCTCGTCGCCCCCACGGTGAGCGTTACCCTGGGAATGGACCATACCCTTATCATGGAGGCCTTCCTCATCGTCATCATGGGCGGTCTCGGAAACGTTTGGGGCGCCCTTCTCGGCTCGCTCATCTTCGGCCTTACCCAGTCCCTGGGCATACTCGTATGGCCCCAGTTCGGGATCGTCTTCCCTTACCTGGCCGTGGTCGTCGTGCTCCTTTTCCGGCCCACGGGGCTTTTGAGGTCAACATGGTGAGGGGCCGTCCATGAAGAACCCTCTTCTTCGCGGCAAGCTTCCCTGGGTCATTGCCGCGCTTATCGTCCTTTTCCTCCTCCCCCTCTTCCTGGACAGGTTCTACGTCTACCTGGCGGCGATCATCCTCCTTACGGGTCTCTGCGCGACAAGCCTCAATTTCGTCCTCGGCTACGGGGGGGTCTTCCAGTTCCACCATGCCGTCTTCTATGGCATCGGGGCCTACGGCACGGCGCTCATGATCATCAAGTCGGGCCTGTCACCCTGGCTGGGGTTTGTTGTCGGGCCCGTCGCCGCGGGCATCGTGGGGTTCGTCATCGGGGTCATCTGCATCCGTCTTTCCAAGCTCTATTTCGGGATGCTCCAGATATCGCTGGGGTCTCTCGTGTGGGCCATCGTCTACCGGTGGTATTCCTTCACCGGGGGTGATGACGGCATCCACGGCGTACCCCTTCCCGACATCATCTCCTCGCCCAACGGCGCATACTACTTCACCCTGACCGTCACCGCCCTGTCCATGTTCGTCCTTTACAGGATGATACGGTCCCCCTTCGGGAGCGCCCTCCAGGGGATACGGGACAACCCGGTGCGCTCCGAGATGATCGGCGTCAACGTGAAGCTTCAGCAGCTGATCGCGCTGACCATCGCCGGATTCTTCGGGGGTGTTGCGGGGTCGCTCTTCGTCGTCGTGGACAACACGGTATTTCCCGACATGATGTTCTGGACGCTCTCTTTGGAACTCATCATCATGTGCCTGCTTGGCGGGTGGTTCTCGTTTCTCGGCCCCATGGTGGGAGCCGGCATCATAGTTCTCCTCAGGACCTATGTCAGCGGCCTCACCGTGTACTGGGCCTTCATCCTCGGCATCATCATGATGCTCGTCATCTTCTTCCTGCCCAACGGTGTCCTCGGATACCTCGACAGGTTCGTGAAGAAGAAAGCGAGGGGCGGATGATGCACGCAAGGGGTGTTACGTGCTGGAAGTGACGTCGCTCCAGAAATCCTTCGACGGCTTCAAGGCCGTCAACAATGCCAGTCTCTCCGTGAAGGAAGGCGAGGTCGTCGCCGTCATAGGGCCGAACGGGGCCGGCAAGACGACCCTTTTCAACCTGATCACGGGCGTATTGAAGCCGGATGGTGGAAAGGTCTTCTTCAAGGGTGAGGACATAACCGGGCTTCCCTCCTACAAGGTCTGCCGCCGGGGCATGTCGCGGTCCTTCCAGGTGGTGAACGTCTTTCCCCGGCTCACCGTGTTCGAGAACGTCCAGGTCTCCGTGCTCGCGCAGCAGAAAAAGACGTGGAACCTCTTTGCCCCTTCCGCGAAGCTCGCCATAGGCGAGACGGAGAGGATCCTCGAGAACGTGGGTCTCGTGGATATAAAGGACGCGACGAGCGCCGCCCTCTCCCACGGTGAGCGCAAGGTCCTCGAGATAGCCATTGCCCTCGGGGGCAGCCCCGAGTTCCTCATCCTCGATGAACCCACGGCGGGGATGTCGCCGGAGGAGACGACGCGCTGCATCGACCTCATCAAGCAGCTCAAGGAGAAGCTCGGCATCACCATCCTGTTCTGCGAGCACGACATGGAGATCGTCTTCTCCATCTCGGACCGGATCATGGTCATGGTCCGGGGGTCGACGGTCATTGAGGGCACCTGCGAGGACGTCAGGTGCTGCCAGGAGGTGCAGGACGCATATCTCGGCGGGAGTGACGCATGCTTGATGTGAACGCCATAGACACCTACTACGGCCTAAGCCATATCCTCTTTGGCGTGACGTTGAGCGTCAGGGCAGGCGAAGTGGTCGGCCTTCTCGGGCGCAACGGTGCTGGAAAGTCTACCACCATGAAGAGCATCATGGGTATCGTGCCGCCGCGAAAGGGGACGATCACCTTCAAGGGAACCGGGATCGCCGGGCGCAAGCCCTTCATGCTTTTCCGCCAGGGCATCGGGTATGTCCCCGATGACCGCAGGGTCTTCGCCGACCTGTGCGTCGACGACAACCTGGAGATAGTCCATCGTCGGAGCAGCGAATGGGACAAGGAAAGGGTGTACGGTCTTTTCCCCTCCCTGAAGGAGATAAGGTCCCGTCGTGCCGGGCACCTCTCCGGCGGGGAGCAGCAGATGCTCACCATCGCGAGGGCGCTCATGGGCAGCCCTGAACTCCTGCTCCTCGACGAGCCCACGGAAGGCCTTGCCCCGCTCATCGTGCGGGACCTGGAAGAGCAGATCGTAAGGCTCAGGGAAGCCGGCATCAGCATCCTCCTGTCGGAGCAGAATGTCCGGTCCGCCCTGAAGATGATCACCAGGGCCTACGTCATCGACAACGGCAGGATCCGCTTCGAAGGCACCGTTCAGGAACTGGAAGCGAATGAAGAGGTGAAACGGAAGTACCTCATGATCTAGTTTTCGCATTCGCGAAAACCAGATCGGTCTCAGGTTTCACGTTTCAAGCAAAAGACAAAAAACGGTTTCCGGTTCCAGGCAAGAACAGAAAAAGCGGATATGCTTTTCCGGTCTTTAGCTTGAAACCTGAAACGTGAGACCTGAGACCGCCTTTATCCTCTTTTTGTCTTTCTTTTGGTGCGGTTTTCCTATAGAATTTATACATGTTCATAACGTTGGCGAGAGTATCGAGGCTTCTTTTCGTCGGAATGTTCGTCGTCGCCTTTGGCGTTTCGTCCGTTCATGCCATGGGCGACCTCGGCATTGTTGTGGAGACGCTCACGGATCCCGGGAAGGAGATGTATTGTCCCGTATGCGGGAGGGCCATCAATCCCGGCGTCGTACATACCGACGCCCCGGTCATCATCAGGGAAAAGCTCAAGACGGCGCTCACGGAGCGGAACATCGGGTACTCCGACGGGATGAAACAGGACCAGCCCTACATCCATGTCCTGGTTTATCGTTTCCAGGAGCGCAAGGGAGGCAATTTCGCCGTGGACAAACCCGCCTCGGTCGCCTTCCACATGCACCTCATGAAGAACAGGATGGTGGGCAAGATATTCGCTTACTCAGAGGAGCAGAAGGCCCTTACGCAGAACCTGCTTACGGTGGGGAAGTTCTTTAGCAGGGGGGCACGCTGGGTGACGGCGGAAGAGCTTGCCGGGGAGGGCATCAACGCGGGCCTCGACGAACTCGTCGAGCCGAAGGAGACGACGGAGCCCGCGGAGTGAAAGCGCTCTTTGCGATGGACCTGATGGGCGGCAAGACCGTGCGTCTCAGGAAGGGTGACTTCCAGGAGGTGACGGTGTACAGTGACGACCCGCCCTCGCTTATCGAAGAGATGGTCCGCCGCGGCGCCCGGGATTTCCACATCATCGACCTTGATGGCGCGAGGACGGGCGAGCCCGTCCACGGGGAGATCATCAAGAGGATCCGCGCCACGGTGAAGGGATATATGGAGGTCGGTGGCGGTATCCGCACCGACGATACCATCAAATACTACAGCGACCTCGGTATCGACGGCGTCATCGTCGGTACCCGCGCCCTCGAGGACGAGGACTATTTCGAGGGACTCTCGCGTTTTTCCAACATCGTCCTCGGCCTCGACCTTCTCGACGGAAAGCCGATGTCGCGGGGATGGAAGAGCGCCGTCGACAGGGACCCGGCAGCCATCCTCAAGGCCGCCGAGCGCATCGGGATCATGGCTGTCCTGTGTACGAGCATCGAGCGCGACGGAATGCTCACCGGCCCCGATCTTGCCGGTCTCGAGGCAATATCGGGAATGACACGTCTGCCCGTCATAGCGAGCGGCGGCGTATCGAAGATAGACGACGTCAGGCACCTGAAAGAGATGGACGTCTGGGCGGCGATCATAGGGAAGGCCTTCTACGAGGGGTTCATAGGCATCGAGGAGGCCATGGGTTATGCTGACTAAAAGGATCATCCCCTGCCTTGACGTCATGGAAGGCAGGGTCGTAAAAGGGACCAACTTTCTCGAGCTCAAAGACGCCGGCGATCCCGTGGAGAACGCGAAGGCATACGAGGAGCAGCTGGCGGACGAGCTGTGCTTTCTTGACATCACCGCTTCCCATGAGAAGAGACGGACCATCATCGACGTCGTCGAGCGGGTCTCACACGAGGTCTTCATGCCGCTGACGGTGGGAGGCGGCATCCGCTCCATAGACGATATCCGGGACATCTTGAGGGCCGGGGCGGACAAGGTGACCGTCAACACGACGGCGGTGGAGAACCCCGAATTCGTCAGGGAATCGAGCGGGATCTTCGGGAGCCAGTGCATATGCGTCGCCATCGATGCCAAGAGGCGCGAAGGCGGAGGGTTCGAGGTCTACACTTACGGGGGCCGCAGGCCGACAGGGGTCGATGCCATCGGGTGGGCAAAGAGAGTGGAGGAGTTGGGCGCCGGGGAGATACTTCTTACCAGCATGGACCGGGACGGGACGAGGATCGGCTTCGATATCGAGCTGACGAGGACCATCGCCGAATCCGTGAACATCCCCGTTATAGCCTCGGGCGGAGTGGGGACGCTGGAGCACCTGTACGATGGGCTCGCCTCGGCAAAGGCGGATGCTGTTCTCGCCGCGTCGATATTCCACTACCGGGAGCACACGATCGTCGACGCGAAGCGCTACCTGAGGGACCGCGGCGTGAACGTGAGGCTTTAGGATACCCGTCGGCCAAAAAAAACAGGTCAAAAAAGAGACATGACAAGTAATACGCATAGAAACGAGGAGTCGCCATGGATGATCTGAAATGGGATGAAAAGGGTCTTATGCCCGCTGTCGTGCAGGATGCAAGCTCAAAGGATGTCCTCATGGTCGCCTACATGAACAAAGAGGCACTGGAGCTCACTTTGAAGACAAAGACCGCCCACTACTATTCGAGGTCGCGGCAGAAGCTCTGGCTCAAGGGCGAGACCTCGGGCCACACGCAGGCCGTGAAGGAGGTCCGCATCGACTGCGACAACGATACCATCCTTCTTCTCGTGGACCAGAAAGGGGCGGCCTGCCACACCGGGTACTGGAGCTGTTTCTACCGGGCCTGGTCGGATGGGTGGAAGATCATCGGGAAGAAGGTCTTTGACGAAAAAGAAGTCTATGGTGAAAAGAAGACCCATTGACGGGGTCCTTTCCTTTTTCAACACCTGTTGTTTCGTGGGTTCTATCCCCGGTGCGCCGGGGACCTACGCGTCGCTTCTCGCAGCCGCACTGATCTGGCTCTTCCCGGCGGTCTTCGGCGACGCCGTCTTTGCCGTTCTCCTCATCGTCTTTGCCGTTGCCTCGGTCACGATGGAGCGGTATGAGGGCGAGGACCCCGGGCACATCGTCATCGATGAGTTCGCCGGCATGTGTGTCGCCATGGCGGGCCACAGGGCGACGCTCCTCAACGTGGCCGTCGCCTTCGTTCTCTTCCGCATCTTCGACATCCTCAAGCCCTTTCCCGTCGGGCGCATGGAGAGGCTCAAAGGGGGCTGGGGCGTCGTGGGGGACGACGTGGTTGCGGGCATATTCACGAACATCCTTGTTCTCCTGTGGACGAGGTTCATATGAGGATTGAGGAGAGACTGGTCAGGACCCTGACGGCGAGGTCCCTTTCCTTGTGCACCGCCGAGTCCTGCACGGGAGGGCTTATCGCCGGCCGGATAACGAGCGTACCCGGTGCGTCGGCGTGCTTCGAAGGCGGGATCGTGACGTACAGCAACAGGGCCAAGACGATCCTTCTCGGTGTCCCGGCGGAGCTTATAGAGCATCACGGGGCCGTGAGCGAAGAGGTCGCCCGGGCGATGGCTGAAGGGGCGAGGGAAAGACTTGGCACCGACATCGCCGTTGCCGTCACGGGGATAGCCGGGCCCGCCGGCGGCTCACCGGAGAAGCCAGTGGGGACCGTCTTCATCTCTCTGGCGGCGCCGGGGATGACCTCTGCCCGCGGGTTTCGCTTTGAGGGCACAAGAAGTGAGATACGCAGGCGCTCCGGAGACGAGGCCCTCAATTTCGTGCTCGACCATCTCGACGGAAAGGTGAGCGAATGAGGTCCTTTCTTGCCTTCGAGATTCCCCCCGAGGTCAAGGCGTACCTCTCGCAGGTGTCGAAGGCCATGGCAAAGAACGTCCCCGGTGTGAGATGGGTGAGGCCGGAGGGACAGCACATCACCATCAGGTTCTTCGGGGAGATATCGGAGGCACGGGCGCGGGAGATATCGGAGGTCCTCGGGGCGGCCGGGCCCTACCCGGGGGTCGAGGCGACGCTGAAAGGAATTGGCGCCTTTCCCGACAGACGAAGGCCCCGGGTCATTGTCGCCACCCTCGATGAAGGAGTTGACATCATCCGCTCGATATACCATGATATAGAGAACCGGCTCACAGCCCTGGGTTACGAACGAGAGAAACGGGGTTTCACGCCTCATATCACCTTCGGGAGGATGAAAATGCCCGCACCTCTTCTGGAAAGAGACACCCCTCCCCTGGAATGTCCGCGGTTCGCGATCGAGCGTATCATTCTATACAAGAGCATCCTCGGAAGGGAAGGCGCGACGTACGAGGCGCTTTTCGAGAAGAAATTGGGCGGCACGACGTGAAACGGCCGCAGGGCGGAACGAACAAAGACCCGATGCAGGGGGGAGATAAAGGAGAAAGATGAACCCGAAAACGCTGAAGGGAGGCATCGACGTGAAAGAGGACGATAACAGAGGCAAGGCCATAGACATGGCCGTATCTCAGATAGAGAAGCTTTTCGGCAAGGGCGCCATCATGAAACTCGGAGCAAAGGCGCTTGAGGCCGTTCCCGTCATTTCCACCGGCTCCATTGCCCTTGATCTCGCTCTCGGCATCGGCGGCATCCCCCGGGGCAGGGTGGTGGAGATCTTCGGGCCCGAGGCGTCGGGCAAGACGACTCTGGCGCTCCAGGTCGTCGCCGAGATCCAGAAGACGGGGGGCAGCGCCGCATTCATCGATGCCGAACATGCCCTGGACGTCAGCTACGCGAAAAGGATCGGCGTCAACACCGACGACCTCCTTATATCGCAGCCGGACACGGGTGAGCAGGCCCTCGAGATCAGCGAGATACTCGTGCGCAGCGGAGGTGTCGACGTGGTCGTTGTCGATTCCGTCGCCGCCCTGGTACCCCGGGCCGAGATCGAAGGGGAAATGGGCGATTCCCACATGGGCCTTCAGGCGCGACTCATGTCGCAGGCCCTCAGGAAGCTCACGGCGATCACGAGCAAATCCATGACCACCGTCATTTTCATAAACCAGATCCGCCACAAGATCGGGATCATGTTCGGTAATCCCGAGACGACAACGGGCGGGAACGCCCTCAAGTTCTATGCCTCGCTGCGTCTCGACATCCGCAGGATAGCCGCGATAAAGGACGGCCAGGAGGTCATCGGGTCGCGAACGAGGGTGAAGATCGTAAAGAACAAGCTCGCCCCGCCTTTCCGGGAAGTCGAGTTTGACATCATATTCGGCGAAGGCATATCCCGCGAGGGAGATGTCGTCGACCTCGCCGTCGAGATGGGCATCGTGGAAAAAGCGGGGACCTGGTACTCTTACGGCGACGCACGCATAGGCCAGGGCAGGGAGAACGCGAAAGAATACCTCAAGACGCACCCTGAGACGATGAAGGAAGTCGAGGAGAGGATCATGATGCAGGCGGGGCTGAAGAAGGGAGAGACGGGTGACATCGCAACAGATCAGAAGTAAGTTTCTCGAGTATTTTGCACGCAACGGCCACACGGTAGTGCCCAGCTCGGGGCTCCTGCCAGAGAAGGACCCGACGCTCCTTTTCGTGAACGCCGGCATGGTGCAGTTCAAAAACCTCTTTCTCGGCCTGGAAAAAAGGCCCTACGTCAGGGGAACGTCGTGCCAGAAATGTGTGAGGGCCGGCGGCAAGCACAACGATCTCGACAATATCGGCAAGACCCTCAGGCATCACACCTTCTTCGAGATGCTGGGCAACTTCTCATTCGGCGACTATTTCAAGAAGGAGGCCATCGCCTTCGCGTGGGAGTTCCTGACGAAAGAGCTCGGTCTCGACGCGTCGAAGATGTGGGTGACCGTTTTTCGCGAGGACGACGAGGCGGACGAGCTGTGGAGGAAAACGGGTGTGAGGCCCGAGAGGATAGTGCGCCTTGACGAGAAGGACAACTTCTGGTCCATGGGCGATGAAGGCCCCTGCGGCCCCTGCTCGGAGATACTCTACGACCTGGGAGAGAACGTGGGATGCAGGCGGCCGACGTGCGCCGTCGGGTGTGACTGCGACCGGTTCCTCGAGATCTGGAACCTCGTCTTCATGGAGTTCGACCGCAGCGCCGACGGGACGATGACGAAGCTGCCGAAGCCCTCCATCGATACCGGGATGGGTCTCGAGCGCGTCACGTCCATCATTGAGGGCAAGATCGGGAACTACGACACGGACCTTTTTGTCCCCATCATCAGGCGCATCGAGGACATCGCGGGCTGCGCCTACGGCGAATCGGAGAAGAACGACATCGCCATCCGCGTCATCGCGGACCACGCGCGGGGCGCCACCTTCATCATCAACGACGGCATCCTTCCCTCGAAGGAGGGCAGGGGGTATGTGCTGAGGAGGATCATCAGGAGGGCGCTGCGCTACGGCAGGAAACTGGGCATACAGAAGGAGTTCCTCCACGACCTTTCGAAGAGCGTCGTGGACATCATGGAAGAGGCCTATCCCGATGTGAAGAACAACCATTCCTACATCGTGAGGGTCATACGGGGCGAGGAAGAGCGCTTTATCGAGACCCTCGGCATGGGGATGAAGCTCTACGAGGAGTTCACAGGCGATCTCAAGAAGAAGGGAAGCGCCGTCATCCCCGGCGAGCTCGTCTACAAACTCTACGACACATACGGCTTCCCCGTCGATATAACCACGGATATGGCCCTGGAGGACGGCCTCGTCCTCGACAGGGAGGGCTTCGAGAAGGCCCTCTCGGAACAGAAGGAGCGTTCCAAGACGGGCTCGAAGATCAAGGGCGAGGAATGGAACGAAGGCCACCTCACCATACTCGGCCAGGGCCTCGCGAGCACCTTCACCGGCTACGGCACACTGAAGGACGAAGGCGTCATCGGGGCCATCCTCGTCGGCAACGACACGGTGGCTGAGATATCGGAAGGGGAAGAGGGCGAGCTCTTTCTCGACACGACGCCCTTTTACGCCGAAAGCGGCGGCCAGGTCGACGACTCGGGGACGATCACCCTTGCCGGCGGGGCCGCCACGGCGCACGTGACGGCGGTGACGAAGGTGAAGGAAGACCTCTTTGCCCACCGTGTCGTCGTCGAAAAGGGCGCGTTCCACAAGGGGGACAGGGTGTCCCTTACCGTCGATGAGCAGAGGCGCAAGGGCACTTCCCGCAATCACACGGCGACGCACCTCCTCCAGTTTGCGTTGAGAAGGGTCCTCGGGGACCACGTCAAGCAGTCGGGCTCCCTCGTCGAGGAGGGCAGGATGCGCTTCGACTTCACCCACTTCGAGGCCATGAAAGAAGAGCAGATACGGGCGGTGGAGGACATTGTCAACGAGAAGATCATGGAATGCGTGCCCGTCGTCGTCAACGTGAAGAGCCGCGAGGACGCCATTCGGGAGGGAGCGACGGCCCTCTTTGAGGAGAAATACGGCGAGACGGTGCGCGTCATCACCATAGGCGATTTTTCCCGGGAGCTCTGCGGCGGCACCCACGTGGCCAATACGGGCCAGATCGGTAGCCTCTACATCCTCAGTGAAAGCTCTCTCGCGTCAGGCGTCCGCAGGATCGAGGCAACAACGGGCAGGGGCGCCCTCGCGTACAAGCGCAGGATGGAAGGGACCCTGAGGGCCATCGCAAAGCGGACGAACACCGAGTTTGACCGCGTTGAAGAGCGCGTCGAAAACCTTCTTGGGGAGATCGCCCTCAAAGAAAAGGAGCTTGACCGGTTCAAACAGGACATCATTGCTCACAGGGTCGACGGCGCCATCGCGGAAGCGATCGACAGAGAGGGGATGAAGATCGTCACCCTTTTCGTAGAGAATGCCTCCCCCGACGACCTGAGAAAGGTGACGGACGTCGTGCGGTCGAAGGTGAAGGACTGCATCGTCGTCGTAGGGACGGCAGGGGCCGAGGACAAGGGGCTCGTCGTCGCCTCCGTGAGCCGTGACCTGCAGAAGCGCTACAACGCGGGGAAGATCATCAAGAGCCTCACCGGGCACTACGGCGGAAAGGGCGGCGGGGGACCCAATATTGCGCAGGGCGGCATACCGGGCGACAAAGTCCCGGAATCCCTCAAAAAAGTTGAACAATTCATCGACACCTAGTATCATGTGAAAAAACCACGGGGGAGAGATGAAGCGGTACGCGGACAATCTCAGGAGCGTCAACCTTTTTGCTGATCTCAAGGACAACGAGCTGGAGACGATCTCCCGGATCCTGTACGTCAACACGTACCACCGGGGCCAGCTCATCTTCCAGGAGGGCGAGGACGGCAACGCCCTTTTTGTCGTTCTGAAAGGACGGGTAAAGGTCTGCCTCTACGATGAGGAGGGACGGGAATACGTCCTCGACGTCATCGGAAAGGACGGCTTTTTCGGTGAACTCGCCCTCATCGACGAACTTCCCCGTTCGGCGAACGCCATTGCCATGGAAGGGTCGGACCTGCTTATCGTGCGCAGGGCGGACTTCACGAAACTTCTCATGGAGAACCCCTCCATCTCGATCAACATACTCAAGGTCCTCGCCGGCAGACTGCGCGTTGCCGACGAAAGGATCAAGTGGCTCGCCTTCCTCAACGTCGAAGGCCGCATCCTGAAGTACCTCCTCGAGCTCGGGGCGCGCCTCGGCATCAAGATGAAGGACTACATCATCATCGAGAGGGGCCCCTCGCAGATAGAGATAGCCAACTCCTGCGGCTGCTCCCGGGAAACGGTCTCCCGCATGATCTCGTCGCTGGTGAAGAAGGGCGTGATAAGCGTGAGGAGACGGCAGTATACGCTATACCCGGGAACAAGAACCTTTTAGAAGAGAGGTGATAGGTCATAGGTTATGGGTCATAGGAAAGACGTTACCCCCTGACGAACATCCTTTTCTTCTCCCCATCACCCATCACCCATGACCTATCACCTGTCTCTATTTCCCGCCTCTTTTGTTGACAACGGCCATCTTCTTCTCTAAGATAACATCTAAAAAAGGGCTATCCATTCATGGCTTCCACTCTTAATCAGAAACTTGAGGCGAAGGAACAGGAGCTGAAGATCCTTCACGAGGTGGCGAAGGATATCAGCGACAACCTCGACCTCTCGGAGCTTCTGCACCGCATCGTCGATACCGTGACGGCCTTTGTGAAGGCCGATTCCTGCCTCGTCTACCTCTATGACGAAGACCACGACGAACTCGTCCTTTCCGCCTCGAGCGACCCGAAGACGGAGTCCGTGGGGTCGATAAGCTTAAAGCTCGGCGAAGGCGTCACCGGCTGGGCGGCAAAGGAGAAGCAGCCCGTCTACCTGGCGAAGGAGGCCTACCGCGACAAGCGGTTCAAGGCGTTCACCTCCCTCAAGGAGGACAGGTACGAAGCGCTCCTCTCCATACCCATCCTCGCGAAGAACAGGATAGTGGGCGTCATGAACCTCCAGAACAAGAAAGAGCATGCCTACCCCGAGGCCCAGATAAAACTCCTCTTCACCATCGGCAGGTACCTCGGCAGCGCGATACAGAACGCCATCACCTACGACGAGGTGATGAAGAAGGCCAGGCAACTCGACCTTCTCTCCGAGGTCTCCCGGACCATAGTCTCCGACCATTACATCAAGGAGATCCTCCACCTCATCGTGACCATGACGGCGAAGGTCATGGATTCGAAGATCTGTTCCGTCATGCTCCTCGACGAGAAGAAGGAGGAGCTTGTCATCGCCGCCACGCAGAGCCTGAGCAACGAGTACGTGAACAAGCCGAACCTCAAGGTCGGGCAGTCCATAAGCGGCAGGGTGGTCCTGGAAAAGCGGCCCCTCAAGGTCCTCGACGTGACGAAGGAACCGGGCTACATGTTCCCCGATGTGGCGAGGAAGGAGGGCTTCGTCTCGCTCCTGTCCGTTCCCATGATGATCAAGGACCAGGTCGTGGGCGTCATCAACAGCTACACGACAAGGGAGCACGTCTTCACGAAGGAGGAGATCGACATACTCCAGGCCGTGGCGAACCAGGCGGCCGTTGCCATCGAGAACACGAACCTCAGCCACGAGATACTTGCGGCCAAGGAGGCGCTGGAATCGCGCAAGCTCGTCGAGCGCGCGAAGGGTATACTGATGCGGGAGTTGGGACTCAACGAGGACGAGGCCTACCGGAAGATCCACAAGAAGAGCATGGATACGCGAAAGACCATGAAGGAAGTCGCGGAGGCGATCATCCTTGCCTTCGATATCCAGAAAAGAACTTGACAACGGTGTGCCCGCACACTATCATATTGACAGATTATTTGGATTTTTAGCAGAGCTGCTAAGAATGATTGGACAAGGGCGTCCAGGGCGCTTAAAACTGCTTTGGACGCCCTTCTTACATTTGGAGGGGCGGTGCATATATGGAAAAGATGGTGCGGATCGGTTTAGGGCAGATGAATTCAACAGTGGGCGACATAAGAGGAAACGCAGAAAAGGTCATCAAGTGGGTGGAGAAGGCGAAGGCCGAGGACGTGGACATCCTTGCGCTGCCTGAACTCGCCGTAACGGGCTATCCCCCTGAGGACCTGCTCCTGAAAAAAGGTTTCGTCGACGCGAACATCAGGGCCGTCAACGAAATAGCGTCGCGGATCGACTCTCCGGCAACGATCGTGGGTTTTGTGGACAGGTCCCCGTCGGGCATACATAACGCGGCCGCCGTCATCTACAGAGGAAAGATAAGGGGCGTCTTCCGCAAGGAGCTCCTTCCCAACTACGGTGTCTTCGACGAAAAGAGATACTTTCTCCCCGGCACCCGTCCCCGGGTGTTCCGCTACGGCAACGTCCTCTTCGGCATCGGGATCTGCGAGGACATGTGGTTCAAAGAGGGCCCCATCCGTGCCATGGCCCGGGCGGGCGCCCGGCTCATCTTCAACATAAACGCCTCCCCCTACCATACGGGGAAGATATACGTCCGCGAGGATGTCGTCAGGAGAAGGATCCGGGAGGACCGGGTGTGGGTCGCCTACAGCAACCTTGTCGGCGGCCAGGACGAGCTCGTGTTCGACGGACAGAGCTTCGTGATGGACCGCTCGGGCACGGTCGTCGCCTCGGCGGGCGCGTTCCGTGAAGACCTTCTCGTTGTCGACATACCGGAAAAAGAACTCGCAAGGAAGACCCGGGCAGCGGGTGTAGCGGGAGGACGGGTCACCACCGTGGCCGCGCGGCCCGGCGCAGCCCGCCCCGCGGTCAAGAAGCCGCTCGCCGTGCGTCCCGTCACGCGCCTCGGCGTCGTGGAGGAGGTGTACGAGGCATTAAAGCTCGGCCTTGCCGACTATGTGGGGAAGAACGGGTTCAGGGGTACCGTGATCGGGCTCTCCGGAGGGATAGACTCGGCGCTTGTGGCCGCTCTTGCGGCGGACGCTCTCGGCAGGGACAACATCGTGTGCGTCTTCATGCCTTCGAAGTTCACATCCCGGGAATCGTCGGAAGACGCCTTCGACCTCGCGAAAAGACTCGGCGTGAGGATCATCGAGGTGCCCATAGACCCCGTATTCTCCGCCTATAAGGCGAGCCTCGCGACGCTCTTCCAGGGCCTCGGGGAGGATGTTACGGAGGAGAACCTCCAGGCCCGCATCCGGGGCAACATCCTCATGGCACTCTCGAACAAGTTCGGGTGGCTCGTGCTCACGACGGGGAACAAATCGGAGATGAGCGTGGGCTACGCGACGCTATACGGCGATATGGCCGGGGGTTTCGCCGTCATCAAGGACGTGCCGAAGACCCTCGTGTACCGGCTCTGTGCCTGGCGCAACGCCCGTGGCGTGGTCATCCCCGAGAGGATACTGTCGAAAGAGCCGACGGCGGAGCTCAAGGCCGATCAGAAAGACCGCGACAGCCTTCCGCCTTACGACCATCTGGATCAGGTGCTGAAAAGCTACGTTGAGGAAGACAAGGAGCCTTCCGCCGCCGACTTTCCCAACCTGCCCGCGGAGGAGATCGCCCGCGTGCTGAGAATGGTGGACTTGAGCGAATACAAGCGCCGCCAATCCCCGCCGGGGATCAAGATAACACCCAAGGCATTCGGCAAGGACAGGAGGATGCCTATCACCAACAAGTACAAGGGTTCGCAATGAAATTCGAGTTCATGGTAAAAAGGCTCTCACCGGTTTTGAAAAGGATAACGAAAAGATTGAACGGCCATCACGCGTATTTTGACGAGGAAGATCTTTACCAGGAGGCGCTGACCCACCTGTGGGGCGCCTTCCGCAAGGGTTCCATCGACGACAAGACGGACAGCTACATCCTTCAGGGCTGCTACTATCACCTTAAGAACCATCTCCGGAAAGTGCGAGAGAACGCGGTCTTTGTGAGCCTCAACGAGCCGGCGGGGGAAGACGGCATCTCCTGGGAGGAGATGATAGCCTCCGACGAATCCTCGTCCTTCGCGCGTCTTGAGGACAAAATGAGGTTCCAGGCGATCGCCGACGCATGCAGTTCGGACCGGGACCGCCAGGTGCTCACGCTTCTCATGGAGGACCTGTCGGTGAGAGAAGTGGGGACACGCCTCGGAATCTCCCACGTCATGGTCCTCAAGATCCGCAACCGGATCCGCGACAACTACTTTCGAAGAATAGGGGAAAAGTAGTCTCAGGCAGGAACGAAAGACCCCGGGAAAGCATGCTCTCCCATCACGTATGACCTATGACCCATCACCTGTATTTTTTTCTATCTTTTATTTTCGACTTGGTTCATATATCTCTCTAATGTTCCCAATACAAGTGGAAGGAGGTGAAAAAGAATGAAGAAGGTTCTGGTAGTGTTCTTTGCAGTGGTGATCGGTCTTTCCCTCACCCTGACAGGATTTGCGCAGGACAAGAAGGCAACACCGGCAACACCGGCAACGCCTGCGACACCTGCCGCCAAGGTAGAGGCTCCGGCTCCGGTTGAGAAAGAGAAGCCGGCGAAGAAAGAGAAGAAGGTAAAGAAGACGAAGAAGACGAAGAAGGCCAAGGGAGCTCCCGCCGAGGAGAAACCGGCTGAAACGAAGTAGGCAAGCGAGCAAATACCCGGAAAACTGTTTCACGAAAGGGGAGAAGAGATTCTCCCCTTTTCATCTTTCCCTGGCCTTTTTCAGATGTCACCTGTTTTGTGATATAATGGCTTGCTCATGCGAAGGATCGTCATCGATATAGACAACACCCTCTGGGACCTGGCTCCCGTGCTCTGTGAGCGGCTGCAGGCGGCCAGTCCCGGGTTCCCTCACCATTCGCAGTGGCACAACTGGAGTTTTTGGAAAGGGCTCATCCCGGCGGACCGTCTGTACGGCATCATTCGGGATGTCCACATGGAACAGGAGGCCTTCGAACCATACTGCGATTCCCGCGACTTTCTCGAAAGACTGCGCCGAAAGGGCTTTCACATAATCATCGCCAGCCACCGGGAGAGCCAGACCTACGCGTCCACGGAGAAGTGGCTCCGCAAACACGATCTGCCCTTCGATGAGATCCACCTGAGCTATGACAAGACGGTTCTCTTCGATGACTGCTGGGCGATCGTCGACGACAGCCCCGTGACCCTGGAGGCGGCGAGACAGGCGGGCATCGTCCGCGCGGGCCTTAAGAACCCCTGGAACGAATCCGAAGAGCACCCTCTCTTCGCGAACCTGGGAGAGATATACGCCTACCTGGAATCCAGGTGCGCGGCGGGAAAGAGAGACCAACCCGAGGGTTCCTAGAGTGTCCTATAGGTCCTAAGCGTCCTATTGGTCTCATATGTCCTATAGGTCCTATAAGAATCCTATCGCTTCCGAATAGGACCTATAGGACGAATAGGACTTATAGGACACTTAGGACCTATAGGACTTACAGGACTTGAGGAGGGGGGAAGGCTTGAAAAGCTACAGGAAAGAACTCTGGTTCAATGTGCCCGCCCGGCGGGGGTTTGTGAACATTACGCCGCAGGTTCAGGAGTGCCTGCGCGAGAGCGGGGTCTTAGAGGGTCTCGTCCTCGTTAACGCCATGCACATCACGGCGTCGGTCTTCGTGAACGATGACGAATCGGGCCTCCATCATGACTTCGATGTCTGGCTTGAGAAACTTGCCCCCCACGAGCCCGTCTCGGGTTACAGGCACAACGTCGGCGAGGACAACGCCGACGGGCACTTGAAACGCCAGATCATGGGCAGGGAGGTGGTCGTGGCCATCACGGAAGGCCGCCTCGACTTCGGCCCCTGGGAGCAGATATTCTACGGCGAATTCGACGGCCGCAGAAGAAAACGGGTGCTCGTCAAGATCATAGGGGAGTAGAAAGACGGCTAGCAGCCGCTTGAATGGCTTGAATCGTTTGAATGTTGGGAAGAAACACAGATCCTATAAGTCCCATGCGTCCTATAGGTTCTATATGTCCCATAGGTCCTATTCCAGAAGAAGCTGCAGCCCCTGCGCATCCCGAAGGATGGCCAGGGGCTGTCTTTTTTACTTTATTGCCCTGTGGTAGGACTGAAGTGACTTTGCCTTGATCTCGCCTTTCCTGGCCACGGATGCCTTGATGCCCTCGGCGGTGGCCTTTGCGGCGGCCGTTGTGGTGATGTAGGGTATCTTGTATTTGATGGCCGTCTTTCGGATGTAGGAATCGTCATACATGCTGCTCTTGCCCGAGGGCGTGTTGATGACGAGGTGGATCTCCTTGTTGTGGATGGCGTCGACGATGTTGGGCCTGCCCTCGTGCACCTTCTTGATGTGGGTGCTCTTCACGCCCTTCTCGGTGAGGAACCGGTGCGTCCCCTCGGTGGCGACGATCGTGAAGCCCAGCTTGACGAGCTGTTTCGCGACATCGACGATGTCCCCCTTGTCGTGGTCGACGACGGTGATGAGAACATTGCCCGATTGGGGGAGCTTCTGCCCGGCCGCCTCCTGGGATTTGGCGAAGGCAAGGCCGAAAGAATTGGCCATGCCCAGGACCTCGCCTGTGGACTTCATCTCCGGGCCGAGGGTCGGGTCGACCTCGGGGAACATATTGAAGGGGAAGACGGCCTCCTTGACACCCACGTGGGGGTATCTCTTCTGCGTGAGGTTCATGTCCTTCAGTTTCCTGCCCACCATGAGCTGTGTCGCTATGCGGGCCATCTGAACGCCCGTCACCTTGGAGACGAGCGGCACCGTCCTCGATGCCCGGGGGTTTGCCTCAAGGATGTAGACCGTGTCATTGGCGATGGCGTACTGGATGTTCATGAGGCCCACGACCTTGAGTTCGATGGCGAGCTTCTTCGTGTATTCGTTGATGGTGGCGATGTGCTTCTCCGACAGCGTCCTGGGGGGAATGGCGCAGGCGCTGTCCCCCGAGTGGACGCCTGCGAGCTCTATGTGCTCCATGATGGAGGGGACGAAGGCGTCCACCCCGTCGGAGATGGCATCCGCCTCGACCTCTATGGCATTCTCCAGGAACTTGTCGATGAGGATGGGCCTGCCGGGAGAGATATCCACGGCGGCGTTCACGTAGGCCTTGAGCATCTCGTCATCGTAGACGACCTCCATGCCCCGTCCGCCGAGGACATAAGAGGGGCGCACCATGAGGGGATAACCGATCCTGTGCGCAGCCTCCAGTGCCTCTTCGAGGACGACGGCGGTGCCGCTCTCGGGCTGGGGGATGCCTATTTTCTTTATGATCTGGCTGAAGCGCTTGCGGTCCTCCGCGATATCGATGCTCTCCGGGGATGTTCCCAGGACCTTCACACCGGCGTCTTCAAGCTGCCGTGCCAGGTTGAGCGGGGTCTGCCCGCCGAACTGCACGATGGCGCCGATGGGTTTTTCCTTCTCGTAGATGCTCAGGACGTCTTCCACCGTGAGGGGCTCGAAGTAGAGTTTGTCCGAGGTGTCGTAGTCGGTGGAGACCGTCTCGGGGTTGCAGTTGACCATGATGGACTCGTATCCCTCGTCGCGCAGGGTGAAGGCGGCATGGACGCAGGTGTAATCGAACTCTATCCCCTGGCCGATGCGGTTCGGGCCGCCACCGAGGATCATCACCTTCTTCCGGTCGCTCACCGCCACTTCGTCGGGGGCGTTATAGGTCGAGTAGTAGTAGGCCGCATCAGCACCGCTGACGGGTACCCGGCACCAGGTCTCACTCTTTCCGATTGCCTGCCGTTTCTTCCTGATGTCCGTTTCCGGGATGTCGAGGAGGAACGAGAGGTACCTGTCGGAGAACCCGTCCTCTTTTGCCTTCTTCAACAGTGCATCGGGAAGCGTGGCGCCCTTGTGGCGGAGTATCTCCTCCTCGAGGTCGAGTATCTCCTTCATCTGCCCGATGAACCACCGCTTGATCTTCGTCTTCTCGTAGAGTTCGTCGATGGTGGCACCCTTGCGCAGGGCCTCGTACATGATGAACTGCCGTTCGGAGGAGGGCTCGTTGAGCATGCGCATGAGGTCGTCGAGGGGCAGCTGGTTGAAATTCTTCGCAAAACCGAGTCCGTAGCGCTTTGTCTCCAGGGAACGGATCGCCTTCTGAAAGGCCTCCTTGTATGTCTTGCCGATGCTCATCGCTTCGCCGACGGCCTTCATCTGGGTACCGAGCCTGTCCTCGGCCTCGCTGAACTTCTCGAAGGCCCACCGCGCGAACTTGATGACCACGTACTCTCCCGAGGGGACATACTCGTCGAGGCCATTCCCCCGGTAATAGGGAATGTCCTTCAGGGTGTAGCCGCCGGCCAGCTTGGCCGAGATGAAGGCGATGGGGAAGCCTGTCGCCTTCGACGCGAGGGCCGATGACCGGGAGGTTCTGGGATTGATCTCGATGACGACAATGCGGCCGGTGTCCGGATTGTGCGCGAACTGTATATTGGTGCCCCCGATGACCTCTATGGCTTCCACGATGCGGTAGGAGTAGTCCTGGAGCTTCCTCTGGACCTCTTCGGAGATGGTGAGCATAGGCGCGCAGCAGAATGAATCGCCCGTGTGAACGCCCATGGGGTCGATGTTCTCGATGAAGCAGACGGTGATCATCCTGTTGTCGGCGTCGCGGACGACCTCGAGCTCCAGCTCTTCCCAGCCCACCACGGCCTCCTCGATGAGGATCTGCCCGATGAGGCTTGCCGAGATGCCCCGGCTTGCGATCGTCCTCAATTCTTCCTTGTTGAAGGCGATGCCGCCACCGGTACCCCCCATGGTGTACGCGGGACGGATGACGACGGGATATCCCAGTTTGTCCGCGATCCCGAGGGCCTCCTCCACGGAATAGGCGAGCGCGCTCTCGGGCATGGGAATGCCCAGTTTTGCCATCGTTTTCTTGAATTCGTCGCGGTCTTCGCCCCGCTCTATCGCATCCGCCTGGACCCCTATGATGCGGACCCCGTGTTTCTCGAGTATCCCCCTGCGGGACAGCTCCGCGGCAAGGTTGAGGCCCGTCTGCCCTCCCAGGTTGGGGAGGAGCCCCTGGGGTTTCTCCTTTTCTATGATCTTTTCTATGACGTCGATGGTGAGGGGTTCCACGTAGGTGTGGTCCGCCATCCCGGGATCGGTCATGATGGTCGCGGGGTTGGAGTTGACGAGGACTATCTTGTACCCGGCGGCCCTTAAGGCCTTGCATGCCTGGGTGCCGGAGTAGTCGAACTCGCACGCCTGCCCGATGATGATGGGACCGGAGCCTATGATGAGGACCTTGTCGATGCCTTTGATCTTGGGAGGTTTTTTCATTGCCGGGGATTCCTTTCGGATTTGCTCTGCATCGTAACAGAAGAGTGGCAGTCAGTCAAGCGTTTTCAAAGGATTTCAGATCCTGGTAACCGGTGAAGAAAAAAAGACAATGACCAATGAAAAAGACAATGACCATTGGTCATTCTCTTCTCTTACAGCAAGGCAAGATCGTAGAGCCACTCCCGGCTCCATCCGCCGGGGATGGTGAGACAGAAAAGGAGGATCGCCAGGAAAAGCAGTATCCTGAACCAGGTCCCCGCATTGAGACGGGAGGGGATCGTTGCAATCAACGACGCCGGTGCGAAACGCAGGGTGCTGAGCTCTGTGGTCTTCCTGGATCCCCTTCGCGCCGACCCGGCTATCAGCAAAAGGCCGATGAGGGCCACCAGAGCGTTCAGGAAACAGCCGGTACCGACCCCTCTGAAGAGAGCCCCGGGGGCCTGGAAGATATCTATGGCCAGATCGAAGATCCCGCACCACAAGATGAAATGGCCGAGGAGTCTGCCCTGTCCCTGGGTGCCCCGGCGTCCCGCGACAAGGAGGATCAGCATGAGGATGAAGTATTTGAACACCTCGTAAAGGGCGACGGGGTGCCGGAAGCCCTCGACGTGGGGGAATTTCACCGCCCACCACGCCGTGGTCACGTAGCCATAGACCTCTCCGTTCAAATGGCCACCGAGGCGCACAAGCGCGAGGAGAAAGGCGAAGGGTATGACCAGTTCGTCGGCGAGGAGAAGAAAGCTCTTCCTGTGGATGATGCAGAAGAGGACCACCCCTGCCAGCGCTCCGACTATGACGCCTTCGTACGCCATGCCCCCCTTCCAGAAGGCGAAGATCTCGGAGTGCCTGCCGCGGAAGATCTCCCATTCGTAGACAAGGATCTGAAAGGCGCGTCCAGCGACAAGGCAGGACAGGGAGAAGATGAGAGAAAGGTCCCAGACCTGTCTCGAAGACAGGCGGGCATAACTGCGCCGCAGCATCATCCAGAGGAAAACGGCGGAGAATCCAAGGGCCCAGGCAAGCCCATAATACCAGAGCCTTACCCCCCAGACCTCGGCAAGCAAAGGATCCATATTGAGGACA
Organism: Syntrophorhabdus sp. PtaB.Bin047; assembly: GCA_002067235.1. Lineage (GTDB taxonomy): Bacteria > Desulfobacterota > Syntrophorhabdia > Syntrophorhabdales > Syntrophorhabdaceae > Delta-02. Next base: position 323 of record MVQP01000038.1, on the reverse strand, counting down.
AAAGGACCTTCCAAATCGATCGCAACCCCCGCCGCATGTTATTGGACAAGAATCTTATTTTTCTGTACTTCTACTACTAGCGACACATTCCTGTCAACTCAAAAAGACCGTCACAGGTCTCAAGGTCTTTTCTGGCGAAAAGACCGTCACAGGTCTCAAGTCTCAAGTCACAGGTTTAAAGGCCAAAAAGATTCACCGCCGGGTCAACAATTCTGTTGACAGCCCACCCCCCTTTCACCGTCTTTCTCTGGCGACCTGCGACCTGCGACCTGCGACCTGCGACCTGCGACCTGCGACCTGCGACCTGCGACCTGCGACCTGCG
>MVQP01000037.1 GCA_002067235.1 Syntrophorhabdus sp. PtaB.Bin047 | reverse complement strand
GAACATCCTCACCGAGGGCTCCGACAGGCTCACCCTTGCCGACACGAGCGAGGAGGGGGCCAACATGCTCATGCTCCAGACCCGCCAGTCCCTGGGCATGAACGTCCTCAGCCTCTCCGCCGACGCGGCCCAGTCCGTGCTGCAGCTGTTCAGGTAAAAACGGAATACAGGTGAACGGGCAGAACGCAATCTCCTTCAGGCCCGTCGGGGTTCGTGCGGGCTGTGCTATTCTGTGGTTTTCGAAGCTTCCCGGGCGAGTAGCCGTCTTTCCAGTTCCAGGAGTCCGCGCTTGCGCTCCCTGACCCGCCTGGCGGGGTTGCCAACATAGATACCCCAGGGATCGAGGTCTTTGTTCACTACCACGGTCGCCGCGCCCAGACTGCAGCCTTCCCCGATGTCAGCGGGCCCGATGATGACGGAACTCGCCCCGACAATGACATGGCGGCCGAGTGTGACCTTGCCTCCAACGAATCGGGTAAACTCTTTCGGTATCGCCTGAGCGGTCATGTACTCTCCGGAGTAGTCATCCGACGCGCTGTAGATCACAGTGTTTGCCGCCATGCTGGAGAAGTCGCGCATTTCGATGCCAAAGGTACCCGTCAGGTTGCAGCACCGTGCTATGTAACAGTAGTTTCCGATGGTAATGTAGCCTTCCCCGGTTGCCAGCATGACGAAATCGTCAATTCGCACATTGTCGCCTATGGATATGCGCTCTGCCCCGTAGACCCTGGCATCGGATGAAATGCGGATGTTGTGACCGAGAGAGGCAAATCCGAAGTCTTGCAGGTCCTGTTCGGTGTAATAGCGTTCTTTCTGGAGCATGGTCTCCCTCCGGTCCCGATAGGAGTGCGGAAAGCCTGCGACAGGCGCGGTCTTTCCCTCGGAACGGCATTGTTCTTGACTATTCCGAAGTATAGGAAAGATACTTTTGCCCGTCAAGGGCTATTTTACGGGTCAACGGGCACCGGGTGAGGTTTGGTTGCTGTCCTGGTCCTTTCGGATGCGCAGGAGCATTTTCAGGTACGTGCCTTTGCCGACCTCGGAGATGATGCGGAAAGTGTCGGAGAACTTCTTCATGTTGGACAGTCCCATCCCCGCCCCGAATCCCATGCTGCGGATCTTGTCCGTGGCTGTGGAGTAGCCTTCCTTCATGGCAAGGCCGATGTCCTCTATGCCCTGGCCTTCGTCTGTTGCCTCGACGATAATGAAATTGGGTTTCACCCGGAGCGTTATCGAGCCGTGGTCCGCGTAGGAACAGATATTCATCTCCGCCTCGTAGGTGACGATGGCGACCCTCCGGACGGTCTCTTTCGGGAGGTCCATGCCTGTCAGGATGGCCTTGACCTCGCCGGAGACGCGCCCGGCGAAGTCGAATCCCGCTTCCACGGGAAATGACTTTTCGTAGACTAGGGGTTCACGAGAGGTCACGTGCGTCGCCGACCTTTTCTATGCAGCCGCGAATTCCCTTTGCATAGAGCCGGCCAACGGATTCAAAGAGGATGTACTTCGTTGATAAAAGGGGTATTCGCAGTTCCTCCGCAAGCTGGATCGTCTCCGGTAAAGGGCGCTTTCCGCGCACCAGGATGATGGCTGCGATGTCGAGAACATCGGATGTGCGGATAATCTGAGGGTTCGTGAGGCCCGTGAGCAGAAGACTTCCTGGCTTCGCAAAGGCCAGGACGTCGCTCATCAGGTCGGCCCCGAAGGCCGTTTTCACTTCCATTTCCAGCTGATCGTTGCCGACGATAACGTCTGCGTCAAGTATGTCTTTCACCTGTTGTAGCTTCACTATGCTCTCCTTTCAACGACGATAGGATATGTTAAAAGAGGGCGTGTAATCAACCTGAATTTTCACAAAAGATACAATCTGCGGGAGATCGCCCGTTCCGGAGCGCGCGCGGATCGCCTGTCCGCGGGGCCTGACCCTCTGCCACGTGTTGACCGGAGGCTGCTCGCTAATCGGCCGGCTGGCAGTGTGCGCCCATTTCTTTGCAGACCCGCAGTATTCCCTTGAGCACGATGGACGTGTCCTGCTTCCCCGACGATGTCGATACCACGAGAATCTGGCTCACCGTCTCCGAGAGGGCGGTTACCTGCATCCCGGCGGCCATGCTGCCGTCGATGAATTCGATGCTGAGGGCCCTGTCATCCTTCCTGCTGATCCTGACGTCTTTGTTGGCCTGCAACACCCTCACGGCGGTGCTGTAGACCTTGTCGGCGGGGGCTTCGAGGAGGACGGTGGCGGCATCGTATCCCTGTTGAGGGACGTTCTTTGACGCATCGGCAGGCTGCGACGACGCGCCTTCCGTGGCTTCACCGGTGATCTGCTTTATCTTCCCCAGGGCCTTCCTTCCCACAAAGACCCATTGCGCATTGGCCACCCCGGAAAGGAGAATGAACGTTGCGAGAAACATGGATATGGATCGCATGACATGGTTCATAATGCTCGCGCCTCCTTCATCTTTTGCTCATTATCTATTCAAGCGTGAACTTATACAAGCGCTTTCCTGGCGCTTTTTGGGCAGCCGTGAAGATCTGTGGTACAATGGGGAAACAGAAAAGCCATGACGGAGGCCGCCCGAGAGCGTGGCCTTTCCGGTGAAAGGCGTGAATATGTCAAGGAAAACGAGAGATTTCAATTGAAGCCGCCTCTGCCCACCATCGAAGGCGTGGCGCCGAGCTGCCTCAGAATGTCCTGCCCGGAGGACAGGAATATACTCGAGTATCTCGGGGAACGCTTCCCCAGGATGGAAGCGAAGACCTGGATAGAGCGGATGAGAAGGGGCAGGGTCGTCGACGGATCCGGAAATCCCCTCACCCCGGAGAGTCGCGGCCGCCGGGGGAGCTACATTTTCTACTACCGCGAACTGGAAGAGGAGACCCCAATCCCCTTCGAAGAGCGGATCCTGTACCGTGACGAGCACATCCTGGCGGTCGACAAACCCCATTTCCTTCCCGTGGTGCCCTCGGGCAGATTTCTGCGGGAGACCCTCCTCGTCCGGCTGAAGAATGATCTTTCTCTTGAGCACCTTGTACCAATTCACCGCATCGACAGGGAAACGGCGGGAGTGGTCATATTCTCCCACGATCCCGCTACCCGGGGCAGGTACGCGTCACTCTTCCAGGAACAGAAGGTTGAAAAGGTCTACGAGGCGCTTGCGCCGACCCTTCCCGGCATGATCTTTCCCCTCATTCATTGCAGCTGCCTGAAAGAAGGCAAGCCCTTCTTTCGGATGGAGGAGGTCGATGGGCCGGCAAACTCGGAAACGCGTATTGAGATCATTGAGGTCCGGGGAGATATGACCCTCTACCGGTTGATCCCGGCAACGGGCCGGAAACACCAGTTGCGGGTGCACATGGCCGCTCTCGGCATCCCGATCATCAATGACAGGTTCTATCCCGAGGCGGGGCCCGCCGGAGGTGATGATCTCTCGCGGCCCCTTAAGCTGCTGGCCCGGTCGGTTTCCTTCCCTGACCCGTTGACGGGAAGGCATATGCACTTTGAGAGCACGAGAGAGCTGTCATGATGCGGGAGGTGAGGAGCGATGAAGGAGCATCTCGAGATCGCGCGGAGGCAGTTTGAGAGGGATGAGTATGCACGGTCGCTGGGCATCGTCCTCGACGACCTGACGGATACCACGATCCGGATGCACATGCCCCTTACGGCCGGCATGATGAACTTTTACGAGCGGCCTCACGGGGCCGTCATCTATTCCCTGGCCGATGCTGCCTTTTCCGTCCTGGGGAACAACAGGAACACCATCTGTGTCGCCCTCGATTGCTCCATCACCTACCACGCAAGCCCCGACCCGAGGGCAATGCTTGTCGTGGAAGGAGAGACGCTCTCGTTGAACCGGCGGACCGCCGCTTACGTCTTCAGCGTGTACTCCGATGACGGCCCGGTGCGCACCCTCATCGCGACCATGAAGAGCGTCTCCTACAGGACGGGACGGCCCATCGAACCCGGCATCCCGCAGGAATAAGACCTCCGGGGGTCAACCCTCCCTTTCCAGTTGTATCGTTTCGACCCTTACCCGTGCCAGCCCTTTGTCGTAGAATCCAAGTTTTTTGGCAGCGCCGGCGGACAGGTCAATGATCCTCTCGCCTGACGAGGGGTTTCTGTCGCTCGGGAAGGGCCCCCTGTCGTTGACTCTCACGATGACGGAACGGTTGTTCTCGAGGTTGGTCACCTTCACGTGCGTCGGCAGGGGAAGGTACTTGTGCGCCGCCGTCATCTGCCGGGGATCGAAGACCTCACCATTGGCGGTCATGCGCGAGGAATTGTGGCGCAGGGTTTCGTAGCCGTACCAGGAGGCCATTCCCGTCTCGTCGTAGGATTTCGCCTGTTCTACGGACATGGGATAGTATCGTTTGCCTTTGACCGTGTACGGAGCTGTTTTGACCCGGCCCTTGCGGATGGCCTCGCGGGGAGGCAGGTCGTCGATGTCCTCGATATCTTCGTTGGCGAAGGCCCAATCCAGCGGCGCTTTCGTAATCTTGAAGGTGTACTTTCCAATGGTGTAAACGATCTTCGTCGTGCCCGCAGTGAGCTCGTAGGCTCCCTTGACGGCATAATAGCCGCCTTTTATCGTCCCTTTGACGACGTAATAGGGCGCCTTGACTACCGAACAATTGGCAAGGAAAAGAAATGCGGGAACAATCAACAGAACATGAAACCTGCGCAGTCGCCCAATTATGGAGCGGAAAACACCGCCTGCCGGGTTTGTCGAGGTCATACTGATAAAGAGCGTAGCATATTCGGCCGAGGAATAGTACCCGCACCGGATGGAAAAGAATGCAGGCAGGTCAAGGCGTCGCGGGGAGTGAAGGGGATAATATTGACGGATTCTGACGCGTAGGTTAAATAAATGTATTCGGGGCCGCCGGAATCCGCTCCGGCCCAGACCGTCATGTTAGCGTGTTATGTTCCTTTCTGCCCGCGACCCCCGTGGTCGTCTGACCGCATCGATCGGCGCCCCGCTGAGGTTTTGACGCTCTACCGATACAGATTTCCCTTGATCGAAGCATTGAGACGGCGATCAGGAGACACGCCGCGAGAAGGAGCCAAGCAATGAAGACCCGCCACAGAAGGAACACCGCGAAGACTCTGAGATATTTCATCGCGTTCACCATCTGCACCACATTTCTGACCCTGATCGTGCCGGGATTGTCCCGTGCCGAAAGACCTTTGCCGAGCGATGTCCGCAAGGACCACGGGTATCCGACGCCGGATACACAGGGTACGAAGAATGCAGTTCCGACCGCCGACGACTGGAAGAAATTCGGAGAGCAGCTCCGGTCAAGAGCGCCCGCGGACGAGCTTGAGAAGGCGCGTTTTGTCGCTGCCGAAGTGGCAAAGGAACTGGACAGGAAGGGTATCACCGCCAACACGTCTCTTATTGGCCGGATCGGAGCGTCGATGAAATACGGCAACAGCGAAGCTGCCACGTGCGGCTACCTCAACGACGCCGTCACGGCAAGCCTGAAGGGAGCGGGGTTCGATGCCGGCCAGATACATTCCGTTGTTGGATACAAGGACGGCTGGCAGGCGTTGAACAGGGGCTACATCTTCGACGTCAACATCAACCATGTTGCGCCTGTTGTCGTTATCGACGGCGTGCCTTACTCCTTCGACCTCTGGGCGCATGGAGGCTCCGAGGGCAGTTTCAAGGATTTCGGCAACAGCGCGTGGAACGGCATAAAGACGGAAAGCTGGGGAGAGCTGATGCACAAGCATCAGGGCTACAACGCTTTTTCTTCCGATGAGGGGATCACAAAGAAAGACCTCGCGGGCGCAAACGAGGAACTCGTAGAAAAGACGAAGACCAACCTGAAGGCGATGAGGATCGAGGTCAGGGACGGCTACGGCAAGCCCGTAAGCGGTGCACATGTAACGCTGACACAGGAGACGAGGTACAGCGGGACGACCGGGGTGGACGGGTCCGTCACGGCAAAAGGGATCAAGCCGGCAAGGTATGCCGTCCGGGTGACGGCGGAAGGGTACCTGACCTTCTCGGACACTGCGGAACTAGCCCCGATGAAGGACGACAGGTACTCTGTGACGCTGGAGCCGATCCTGAGCAGCGTCGTTGCGAGGGTGAGGTCGGGTTCCATACCTGTTGCGGACGCGAAGGTCCGCATGTCGTCCCGGTCCCCCGAGACGACGGGCGAAACGGGAGATGCCCTCTTCGAGAAGATCCCTCCCGGGACCTATACCTTCACCGCCGAGGCCGAGGGGTTCGCGGAGGAGACACGGAAGATCACGGTGAAGCCGAAGGACGAGAAGAGTGCCGCGACCCCCGTCCCGGTCAATTTCAATCTCAAGCCGCGGATAACGGTCAGGGTCAAGGGGACAGGGCAGGCCTTCACCGGCGATGTCGTCGAGCTCGAAGCCGAGGTGGAGGCCACGGAGTCGATCAAGCCGGCCCTCAAGTACGCGTGGCGTCTTGCGGGCGACAATACGGTGCTTGCCTCCACCGCCAAGTTCAAACGGACCATGGTTCATCCGGGTACATACGTGGTGAGCATCGTCGTCTACGTGCACCACCCTGGCGCGGGAAATGTGCTCGTCGGGGAGGCCGTCCACAAGATCGTCGCCGAACAGCGCAGGATCGCTGTGAGCTTAAGCGGGCCCGGAGAGAGCAAGGTGGGCGACGATGTGACGTTGAGGGCGGAGATAAAACAGCTCAGCGCCAGCGACAAGGAGGCGACGTACACTTTCGGCTGGTCGGTGAACGGCGTGAAGTCCGGAGGCAACTCAGAGACGCAGTCTCTGAAAGTGACGCGGGCAGGCGGGAACACAGTCCGCGTGGTCGTCTGGCAGGCGGTCGGCGGCAAATGGGTGAGGGCGGGTGATGCCTCCCACACCTTCGTCGCGGCCGGTCCGGACCCCGCGAAGGGGTCCGTCTCCGTCAGCGGCCCCTCATCGGTTGAGGTCGGAGACCGGGTGGAACTCAGTGCCAGCGTCGGCGACACGAACGTGCCGGCATCGGCGCTCTACTACAGCTGGATCGTGAATGGCAGGCGATACAACTACAGGGAATCCATAGCCCTGCCGGCAAATGCTCCCGGTACGTATAATGTCACCGCGGAACTGTGGATGAAGTACCAGCCGAAACCGGTCAAGCTGGCCCAGGCCTTCCACACGGTAACGATAGTGAAGAAGGGCGATAAGCCTGACCCCCTGGGTGACCTCATGGCGGCGATCCTTGGCGGAAGCGACAAACCCGGCACATCCACCGGGACGGCCCCAACCAAACAGCCGGACACGAAGATTCCCGTGGGCAGGGCATACACTGCGGCGAAGCTTCCCGCGAACCAGTTATCGCTCAGCGGGACGTGGAATGCCGTCGATTCCAGGGGCAGGTTCAATGGAAAGATGAGCCTGAGCCAATCCGGCTCCAGCGTCAGCGGCACGATGCAGACACCCGGGGGCGGGATCCCGGTTTCCGGCTCGATATCGGGGAACACCGTTTCCGTCATTCTCACGTTCGGCAGCCCGGCGGTCATCAACCAGTACCTCCAGGACATGAGGGTATCGCAGGCGGTGGGCTCCATCACGGCCAAGGCCACCTTCACCATCGGCTCGAACAACAACGAGCTTCAGGGTACCCTGTACCCGTTCCATGTTCAGTGGAACGACGACGGCAAGACGGTGATCGTGAAGCGAAAATGGCAGGGGGGTGAAACACACCCCGGCAACCCGCCGCGCTCTTTTACCATGAGACGATAGCTTACAGGGAGAGAGATCTCTCTCGGACGCCCCGTTTTGGGGACTGACGGCTCGTTCCGTATGCTTCCATCGATCCCGGTCCCCTGTCGGCCGGATACCTTGTCGTCTTCGACGCTATATATCGTGTATGAACAATAAGAGGACATCAGGGTTCGTCTCATGAACCCGACGGATCTTCTCGTGCAGTCCGCAAAGCTTGTGACACAGGTGGAGGAGCAGGCAGCCGCCGTTGTAACCGCCATCGCCTTCTTCATGGGGAGCATGCGGACGGTCTTCACCCTTTACAGGAAAGGCTACGAGAACATTGTCCCCTATCTCAAGGACCAGACCGGCAGATTCATGATCATCTGCGCGCTGTGCACACCCCTTCCGTTCCTGGGCGGAACCGACGGCAAAGCCGGTACGTTCATCGGAACATTCCCGCGGATGGTCATATCTGCCGGATTCGCGCAGGCGGGCAATGAGAAGGTTTTCGACAACCTCAAGAGCGTCAAGGCGAAACTGGGAAAGGAGATGGGTTCCGGGGAGCTTTCCGAAAAGCTGGCGAATATCAAGGAGGCCTCTCCCCTTACGGGGGTGAAGATCAAGTGGGTGGATGCCATAAAGGTGCGGCTGGCCCAGCTCATCTTTCTTCTGCCCCTCATCCCTCCCTCCTCCTGTCTCGCCCTCTTCCATCCCGCTCTGGGCGCGTTCATGATGATGATAAGCTACGTGGTGTCGGAATACATGGCCGTCATCACCTGCGGCATCGGGGTGAACCTGGATACCTCGAACATGGTGTTCGTTCTTGAGGCCGTCCGCAACCTGGTGCTGAGCCACATCGGAGCCATCACCGCGTTCCTCTTTCAAACCCTCCTCGTATTCACCTTCACGGGGGTCATCATCACCGCCGCCGTAAGGGCTGCCGTCTTCTGCGTCACCTTTCCTTATTCCATCATCACCATGGCCTTCGACTCCCGGCGCGAAGTGTTCTTTCAGGGCATCGTCAGGGCCTTTGCCATCGCGCTCACCCCGATCGTTGCGGTCAACGTCCTCAAGATCCTCATCATGGCCTATGATCTGTTCATGAGCAGAGGTCTCGCGGGCGGGATGGTGGAGGGCTATCTGTTCAGCAATATCGCTTCGCTCGAGGATTCCGGTGTGTTCCCGGTGGCGTCGGAGATGTACGGGTTTGTGTTCCGGCTCTTCATAGCGAGCGTCCTGGCGCCATCGGTACTGAGCGTTCCGGCCATTGTATTCCTCCTCAGGAGCTACCGCATTGCCTCCGAGGCCATCGGTGCGGGCTTGAGCTATTCCGGCAGTATGGACAGGCGAGGAGGCGGTGAGTGAGGGCGGGGTGTTTCGCTTCCCTTCAATCTCGGCCCTGTGACCGACCCGGTCCTTTTCCCGTATCCCGAAAGGTCTTCAGTAAGAGGACCAGTGGTGTCAGTACGAAGGCGTAGTTGCTCCATCCGGGGTGATAGAAGGACATGGCGATTGCCAGGAGCGCAACGAAGCACGTGACGAGCGATCTTGCCACGCCCCGGACTACGATCGTTCTGTCGATGTTCTCGTCGACGAGTCGTGTCCCTTGGGTCGCGTAGAACCAGCTGAGCAGAAAGAGAAGCCCGAGGACAAGGAGGTTCACGTCAAAGATCAGATTCGTGATGTGAAGGTGGCTGTAGGCTGACATCCAGGCAGCGGTGAAAGGCACCATGACGATGAACATCAGGATCGCCACCTGTATCCAGAGGAAACGGCGGTCCGTCCTTTTTATGTGGTGGAACTGCTGGTGATGGGTGATCCAGAAGATTGCCAGCAGGGCAAATGTGAGGACGTAACGGTCGAACTTGGTGATCTCCTTCAGAAACACACCGGTCACCTGTGCCTCGTCCTGAAGACCCGCGCCGGGGAATGTGAAGGTCATGACGAGAAGCGTCATTGAAAAGGCAAAGATGCAGTCCGACAGGCTTTCGATGCGGTGGGTTGTCATGACAAATCGTTCGCCTGAAGACCGTGCCGTGTCCATATGAGTTCGCTTATATCACTTTGGAGAAGATGATGTCAATGGAACGGCCGGGTCGAGGGGCGCCCGGGTCATTGGGATTGCTAAAAACCATCTTTTCAGCTAAAGTAAAATGAACAACGAGGGGTGTGCAGGTAGGAAGATGGGGAAATCCACGATATTCACGAAGGATCTTGCCCGGGACCTCGGGGCCATAATCGAGAATATTCCCGACGGCGTCTATATCACCGACAAGAGCGCGAACACCCTGATGATAAACAGGGCGTACGAGCGCATAACAGGGATAAACAGGGCCGAGGTGCTGGGGAGGAACATGAGGGACCTCGTCAAATCGGGGATCATCGACCGCTCCGTCAGCCTCGAGGTGATAGAGAAGAAGGAACCCGTCACCATCATGCAGGAGCTCAGGAGCGGTAAGAAGATACTTGTGACCGGCAACCCCCTGTTCGGCGACGATGATAAGGATATTGCCCTCGTTGTCACCAGCGTTCGGGACATCACGGAATTGGTGGAACTGAAGAACAAGCTGCACGAGCGGACCCTGGAGGTGAACCGCTACCTCGCTGAGCTCGACCACATAAAGACACTGCAAGGGCAGAACAAGACATTCATCACAAAGAACAAAAAGGTCCTGGAGATCATGGAGATTGCCATAAAGGCCGCCCAGTTCGACTCCAGCATATTGATAACCGGCGAGTCCGGGGTAGGCAAAGGGCTTCTGGCGAAGCTTATCCATGAATCCAGCGAGCGCAGGGACCGCCCCTTCGTTGTCATAAACTGTGCGGGAATCCCGGAGAACCTCTTTGAAAGCGAGCTTTTCGGGTATGAACCGGGGGCGTTCTCCGGGGCAAGCGCGAAAGGAAAGAAAGGCCTCCTGGAGGTGGCGGACAAAGGGACCGTATTCCTCGACGAGATTGGCGACATGAGCCTGCGACTCCAGGCAAAACTTCTTCGCGTCATCGAAGAGAAGGAGATGACCCGCCTTGGCTCGACAAGGACGGTGAAGCTTGATATCCGCATCCTGTCCGCAACAAATCAGGACCTGCAGGGCCTCATCGCGCAGAAAAAGTTCAGGCAGGACCTCTTCTTCAGGCTGAACACGATCTTCCTCTCCATACCCCCTTTAAGGGAGAGGACGGAGGACATCATGCCTCTCGTGCATCATTTCACGGCACTTCTCAACAAGAGATACCACATGGAGAAGAAATTCGTGCCTCAGGCCGCCCAGTTCCTCATGATGTACAATTTCCCCGGGAATGCAAGAGAGCTGTCGAACATAGTGGAGCAGGCCTTTCTCATAAGCAAGAGCAGCAGCATCAAAGTGGATGACCTGCCTTTCCATCTCAGGGGTATCCTCGATTCGAAGGACCTCATGGTCGACGCGGAGAACAAATCCTACAACGAGATCATAAACCTCATGGAATACAGGGTATTGAAACGGGCGCTGGAGAAATACGGGAGCACGCACAAAGCAGCGAGGAACCTGAAGATAAGCCAGAGCACCATAGTACGCAAGATGAAGAAGCTGAACATGAAGGTTGGAGATGACATTTAGCATCACGTATGATGCACTTCTGCATCATACGTGGAAGCGACTGCGGTCAATTGTTTTGCCGCAGAAAACATAACTACCCAATAAAATAGGCACTCTTTTTCTTCTCTCCGGCGTTGCACTGCGCGGCACATGAATTGCTCGCGCTATTTCAGGAATATAAAAAAAGAGTTTGTGATAGAGAACGGCAAATGGCGATGAAGGGCCAGGGCAATGATATCCTGTGTGATGAGAACATCAGATGCACCTATCCTGACATCTGATGGCCTGTCGAGCATTTCTGCGCATATCTGAAGGAGGTAGCTATGAGCGTCTACGATCCTGAGAAGATCAGCACATTCCTTGCCCCCAACAAGCATCTCCTGGGCAAGGGAGTGACCAGTCAGCTTGGCGGCGAGATCAAGACCCTGGGTGGCAGCAAGGTGTTTGTCGTCACCGACCCGGGGGTGGTGAAAGCGGGGCTTGTTCCCGCCATCGTCGATCCGCTCAAGTCGGAAGGGATGAAGATCGGTGTGTACGACAAGGTACGGCCGGAACCCACCTCGGGGATAGTGGACGAGGCGGCAAGGATCGCGCGCAGCGGCCGCTACGACCTTATTGTCGGCCTGGGCGGGGGCAGTTCGCTGGATGTGGCAAAGGGTGTTGCCATGATGGTGGCCAATACGGGCTCGATCCTGGACTACGTGGGCCTCAACATGTTCCCCAAAAGGGGTATCCCGAAGATACTCATTCCCACGACCGCCGGAACGGGAAGCGAGGCATCCTGGGTATGCGTTGTGACGGACGAGAAAAAGAACGAGAAGAAATCTCTTTACGGGTTCATGCTCCTTCCCGACGTGGCGATACTCGATCCTGTCCTCACGGTATCCATGCCGCCCTCGGTGACCGCCGACACCGGTTTCGATGCGCTGGTCCACGCCATCGAATCCTATGTGTCCGTCAACAGGACGCCTTACACGGTGATAATGGCGGGCGAGGCCATACGATTGATATCGAGAAGCCTGCCCGTTGCCTATGGAAAAGGCGGCGACATCAAGGCCCGTTACAACATGCTCCTTGCCGCCAATCTCGCGGGGATGGCTTTCACGAGCGGCGGCCTTGGCGCAACCCACGGATTGGCCTACCCTCTGGGAACCCAGTATCATATGTCTCACGGGCGTTCAAATGCGATCATGCTTCCTCACGTGATGCGGTTCAACCTGACCGGCAATCTTGAGGGCTACTCCGGTGTTGCCCGCCTGATGGGTGAGAACACCGATAACCTTTCCCCTTATGAGGCTTCGGAAAAGGCGGTGGACGCGGTAATGAGACTGCTCGGCGCCGTGAGGATCTCCTGCAGGCTTTCAGACTATGGCGTGCAGAAGAAAAAGATATCCCTTCTCACGAAAGAGGCCCTTCAGCAGTCGCGCTTCTTCGTGCCCAATCCCAAGGACATTACCGAAGAGGATATTCGGAACATTTACAGAGCCGCCTACTAGTTTTTTTGCTGATGGAACGCATTCCAACGTGCGCGGTACGCCCGTGCTGCAAAGGGGCGTGCCGCGGCCGGCTGTGATGCATTATTGCATCGGACGATGCAATGTCGGAGATAAAGGGCGGGTGGAACGCGGTACGGTACGCCCTGCTGTAGCTGTAAGTAATCGGAATAGTTATCCCTTTACCGAGCTGCCCGACTGGCATGCGAATTGCTTAGAAGTCAGGTGCAGCCCAACAATTATTCAAGGAGGCGAACCATGTCCCTGATGACCGGCAGTGAGTACATAGAAAGTCTCAGGCAGCAGAAGAAGAGAATATTCTTGGGTGGTCAGACGATAGACAATTACGTGGATCATCCCATTATACGCCCCTCCATAAACGCCTGTGCCATGACGTACGAATTGAGCCACCAGCCCGAACACCGGGAACTCCTCACCGCTACTTCCAGTCTGACCGGCAAAACCGTGAACCGCTTCACCCATCTCCATCAGAGCGCGGAGGACCTCGTCAGGAAAGTGAAGATGCAGCGCCTGCTCGGCCAGAAGACGGGCTGTTGCTTCCAGCGGTGCGTGGGCTTTGACGGCTTCAATGCCGTCGACTCCGTTACCTACGAGATGGACCAGGAACTGGGGACCGAGTACAACAAACGCTTCAGGAGCTATCTCGAATACGTGCAGGAGAAGGACCTCATAGTGGACGGAGCCATGACGGACACAAAGGGCAACCGGCGCCTTGCCCCATCCCAGCAGGAGGACCCCGACCAGTTCGTCCATGTGGTGGAGAAGAGACCCGACGGCATCGTGGTCAGGGGTGCCAAGGCCCACCAGACGGGTGCTGTCAACTCTCACGAGATCCTCGTGATGCCCACCCAGACGATGAGACCGGAGGACGCCGATTACGCCGTCTGCTTCGCGACTCCCGCTGACGCGCAGGGTATTCTTTACATCTACGGCAGGCAATCCTGCGACACCCGCCGCCTGGAGGGCGGAAGCGTGGACGTGGGCAACGCCATGTTCGGGGGGCAGGAGGCGGTCATCGTTTTCAGTGACGTCTTCGTTCCCTGGGAGAGGGTGTTCATGTGCGGAGAATTTCAGTACAGCGGGGCCCTGGTGGAGCGGTTCGCCGGTTACCACCGGCAGAGCTACGGAGGCTGCAAGAGCGGCGTGGGTGATGTCCTCATAGGCGCCGCCCAGGCCATCGCCAAGATCCAGGGTCTCGAGAAGGCCTCTCACATCAAGGAAAAGATCGTTGAGATGATCCACCTGAACGAAACGATATACTCCTGCGGCATCGCCTGCTCCGCAGAAGGCAGACCTACTACTTCGGGGACCTATCTTATCGATCTCATGCTCGCCAACATCTGCAAACTGAACGTGACCCGGTTCCCTTACGAGATATCGCGCCTCGCCCAGGATGTGGCCGGAGGCCTCCTGGTCACCCTTCCTTCAGAGAAGGACTTCAGTCACCCCGAAGCGGGGCCCTACCTCGAGAAGTACCTGCGCTCCGACGCGGCTTACGGGACCGAAGAGCGTTGCCGCATGCAGAGGCTCATAGAGAACCTGACCCTCGGCATGGGAGCCGTGGGATATCTGACGGAATCGATGCACGGCGCCGGTTCGCCGCAAGCGCAGAAGATCATGATAGGCAGACTCGCCAATCTTCAATACAAGGAACAGGTGGCGAGGGAACTGGCCGGCATAAAGAAGAATTGAGAATGAAGGGCATACGGTACTGTGGCAACTGCAACCCCGACGAGGACCCCGGGGAAGTGAAGAAGGCGCTGGAGGAGCTTTTTTCTGACGGAGACGCGGCGAGCGTTCTCGTCGACGGCTGTTCGCGGGCCTGTCTGAGCAAGAAGGAGCGGGACGCGAGGAACGATCCCGGAGTGATCGTTGTGAGTTCCAGGGAGGTGATGAGGAGGATGAAAAGATGAAGCCATGGACCATGCGCTACAAGGAGAGACTCTGCAGTGCGGACGAGGCCGTCAAGGGCATTTCTTCGGGTGACAGAGTGATCCTCTCCCATGCTGCCGGGGAACCGAGAACACTTCCGGGGGCCCTTGTGAGAAGGGCTGATTCCCTGAGGAACGTCGAGGTTGTCCACATGGTGTCCATGGGCGAAGCCCTGTACTGCCGCCCGGAATACGCGGACAGTTTTCGTCACGTTGCCTTCTTCGGCGGTCCGCCCACCAGGGAGGCCATATGGGACAACCGTGGCGACTATATCCCGATAAACTTCGGGAGCATCCCTTACCTCCTCGAAACGCTCCTGCCCGTGGACGTGGCTATGGTGACCGTCTCCCCACCCGACGACAACGGTTACTGCAGTCTCGGCATCTCCGTCGACTATACAAAGAAGGCGGTGGAGACGGCGGGAACGGTCATTGCAGAGGTGAACCCCCATATGCCCCGTACCCTGGGGAACTCCTTTGTCCATGTGGACGAGATCGACCGCTTTGTAGAGGTCGATACGCCCATCCATGAGCTGAAGGCCGTCGAACTAACCGATGTCGAGAAGAATATCGGCAGGCATGTCGTGGAGCTCATAGAGGACGGCTGCTGCCTGCAACTGGGCATAGGCGGCATACCGGATGCGGTCCTCATGTATCTTACCAGCTTCAAGGACCTTGGCATCCATTCCGAGATGGTCTCGGACGGGGTCAAACATCTTGTCGAGAAGGGCGTGATCACGGGAAGGAAGAAAAGCATCCACAAGGGAAAGATCGTGGTCAGCTTCCTCATGGGTTCCAGGAACTTCTATGACTGGGTGCATGACAATCCGATCATCGAGATGCACACGGTGGACTACACCAACAGCCCCTACGTTGTCGCGCAGAACAAGAAAATGGTTGCCATCAACTCCGCCCTGGAGGTGGACCTGCTCGGGCAGGTCTGCGCCGATACACTCGGGCCCAAACAGTTCAGTGGCGTAGGAGGGCAGCTTGATTTCGTCAGGGGCGCCGGCATGGCCGAAGGGGGCAAGGCTGTCATCGCCCTTCCGTCGGTCGCGAAAGGCGGTGTATCCCGCATAGTCCCGGTCCTCAAGCAGGGCGCGGCGGTCACCACCTCCCGCAATGACGTGGACTACGTCGTCACCGATCAGGGAGTGGCCGCCCTGAAGGGAAGGGCCGTCCGGGAGAGGATGAGGGCCCTCATCAATGTTGCCAGCCCCGCCGCCCGCGAGGAACTCGCCAGACAGGCTTACGAGATATATCATGTGCTGGTTTGAAACGACACCGCCCTTCATGCCGGGAACCTGAATGGCGGTCCGGGCCGTGTCACCCGTGCACGGCAAGGGACCGGGTGAAGCGGGATGTTGATGTGGTATGGCATCATATTGATGCGATTATGCATCACTTCTGCCGTCAGCGGTAATGCCGCCTCCGGGGATAGAGCTTAAAACCCCGTAAAGTCCGTATGTTGCAGGTGTCGGCATTGGGGGTGAAAATGGCATATAAATTGCTTAGTTCCATTTAAATCCAATATTCGTTTTACAAAAAGGAGGGGTTTATGAAGCGACGTGGGCTTTTCCTCATTGTTGTCGTGATGCTGTTCTGTTCCTTTACCGTGGCGTATGGCGCGGAAACCATCAAGATAGGCGCTCTTTACACCATGACGGGAAGGGGTGGGCAGTACGGAAAGGATTCCGAGGTTGCCATCAAGATGGCCGTCGACGAGGTCAACGCCAAGGGCTTGCCCGGAGGGGCCAAACTGGAGGTCATCATCACGGACGACAAGAACCCGCAGTACGCGGTTAGCGTTGCAAAACGCTACATATCGGACGAGAAGGTGAAGTTTCTGTTCGGCATAATCTCTTCGGCCATCGGGCTTGCCGTGACCGAGGTGAGCAAGGAGCAGAAGGTTATCTTCATCGGTACCGACCATGCGGCTACGGACCTCACAGCGAACAAGTTCCAGAAGTACTACTTCAGGAGCGCGAACAACACCTTCCAGTCCATGATGGCGGGGGCCATGTATCTCAAGGACGAGGTCAAGGGGTGGAAGAAGATCGCCTATATAGGCCCCGACTACGCGTACGGAAGAGATCAGTGGATGGAATTGAAGTGGGGCCTTGACAAACTGGGCGTGAAGTACCAGGTCGTCGGGGAATACTGGCCGAAACTCTACGAGCCCGACTACACATCGTACATCACTGCGATCATGAAAGCGGCCCCCGACATCCTGGTCAGCGGGTTCTGGGGGGGCGACACCGTTTCCTTCATCAAGCAGGCGAAACCGTACAAGCTCTTCGAGAAAATGAAGTATTTCCACGTCGACGCGGGCGGGAACTATGAAGCCCTGGCCGCGCTCGGAGGGGATATGCCCGCGGGGATCATCCTCTCCGCCCGTCATCACAACAACTGGCCCGACACCCAGGCAAACAAGGCATACGTGCAGAAGTTCTACAAGGCGGCGGGCAGGTATCCCTCATATGCCGCAGAGGGCGCTTACGTCGGTATCCACATGATCGCCGAGGCGATCAGGAAGGTGGGGAACGCCAACGACACGGAGGCCCTCGTGAAGGCGATGGAGGGGATGAAGGTACAGTGCCCCGAAGACCCGTCCGGTTTCACCTCCTATATCGATCCAAAGACGCATCAGATCGTCCAGGTGCAGGCCATCGGCGTGACCGTCAAGAACGCCAAGTTCCCTCCGGCGAAGTACATGCTCGGCAATCTCAAGGTGTACCCGGCGGACAAACTGTGGCCCAGCTTCGAATACATCGATTACCTGACGAAACAAAAGGGCAAGTAAGACAGGCAAGGGCCCGGGTATGGACCTTACCACCTTTGTTTCCCAATTCATAAGCGGTCTTTCCGTCGCAATGCTTCTCTTCCTCATTGCGAGTGGTCTGACATTGATATTCGGGGTGGTGAATGTGCTCAACTTTGCCCACGGTTCCTTCTACCTGCTGGGAACGTACTTCGCCTACCAGTCCATGCAGTTCTTCGACAACTTCTGGCTCGGGCTCATCGTGGGTACCGTATGTGCCGGCGTTGTCGGCATGATCGTCGAGTTCTTCTTTCTCAAGCGCATTTATGGAAGGGCGGAGGAAGGGGCTTTCCAGCTCCTCATGACCTACGCGTTCATCCTCATCCTCGATGACATGGTGAAGTTCATCTGGGGCCCGGAATACAAGACCATACCCAAGCCCGAGCTTCTTGCCGGTTCTTTCAACATCGGGTCCGTCGTGGTGCCGCTGTACACCCTGTTCATTATTGTAGTCGGTTTTGTCGTTGTGCTCCTCGCGTGGTACTTCCTCATGAGGACCGACAAGGGAAAGATGGTGAGGGCCTCGTCTCTCGACAGGGAGATGCTTGGCCTGCTCGGGACGAATGTCCCCATGATAATGACCCTTGTTTTTGGTGTGGCGACGGCGATGGGGGGGCTTGCCGGGGTTATGGCGGCCCCCCTCAGAACCGTCACGCCCGGTGCCGGCGTGGAGGTGATCATCGATTCTCTCATTGTCGTGGTCATCGGCGGTTTCGGAAATTTCTGGGGGGCGCTCCTGGGGGCGCTCATCATCGGCGAAGTGCTTTCTTTCGGCATACTCTGGATGCCTGAGATGGCCACAGTGCTCACCTTCATCGTCATGATCGTCGTCCTTGTGATAAAGCCTGAAGGCCTGCTCTCACCGAAAGCGACGGGGAGGAAATAGTACAGTGAAGAGTCTCAGACAATATCTGCCATGGATACTGTATTTCGTCTTCTTCCTCGGGGTCCTCGCGGTGAACCCGGGGGCGCATTACACGCACCTGCTCGCCCGGGTCATCATCTTCGGCCTCTATGCCGTAGCGTTCAACCTTCTCTTCGGAAGGACGGGGCTCGTCTCCTTCGGGCATGCCCTGTTCTACGGCATTGGCGCGTACATCACCGGAATGCTTGCGAAGGCATCGGGGCCAGACCTCTTTCTGCTTTACATACTCCTTGGCGGGATAGGCGCCGCCATCGTGTCCGTTTTCATCGGCCTGCTCTCCCTGCGCCTGACGGGGATGTTCTTTACCATGCTGACGCTCGCCTTCGCGCAGCTCGCATGGGGCATCACGTTCAAGCTCTACAACTTCACGGGCGGTGACGACGGGATCCAGGCGATCCCGAAACCGGCGTATCTGACGGGTCCCGTCTGGAAGTATTATTTCTTCAGCTTTGTTGTCGTCACCATTTGCGTGTTCGTCATATGGAGGATCTCCCGGTCCTCGTTCGGTATGGTGCTGAAAGGGATCAGGCAGAATCCGGGGAGGATCACCTTCATGGGGCTCAACGTGTACAAGAACCAGCTCGTTGCATATATCATCTCTGCTTTCTTCACCGCCATCGCCGGGGGGCTTTACGCTGGGCTCGACGGCAGCATCCATCCCGATATGCTGCACTGGCCGACATCAGGCAACGCCATACTGATGTGCACCATAGGAGGCATGAACACCTTCTTCGGGCCTGTTATCGGCGCGGCCATACTCACGGGCCTCGAGGAGATCGTGGGGAAATACACCGAGTACTGGTCGTTCAGCATCGGCGTCGTGGTGCTTGTCGTGGTCTTGCTCTTCCCGAGGGGACTGCTGGGAATAAAATGGCCATGGGGCAGGAAGAGCACAACTGAGGAAAAGGAGACGGAAGTTGCCTGCAATACTGGAGATTAAGGACCTCGACAAGCATTTCGGCGGGATACATGTCACAAACCACGTCAACATCACCGTCGAAAGAGGGGAGATGTCAGCCATAATCGGCCCCAACGGAGCGGGGAAGACCACCTTCTTCAATCTTATCACCGGGTCGATACCTTCCGACAACGGCCGCGTGGTCTACGAGAACGAGGACATAACAGGGACCCGGCCTGAGAAGATAGTGAAGATGGGAATGGTCAGGGCCTTTCAGGTGTCCAGCCTCTTTCTCGAAGAGACGGTATATGATAACGTCTATCTCGCGGCCCTCTCCAACTTCGGGAAGAACATCGGGATGTTCGCCGACAGGTTGTCTTACAGGGATGCCCGGGAACACACGGAGATGATCCTGGTAAGGACGGGGATGCTCGGTTGCAGGGACCTCAAGGCATCCGAACTGTCCCACGGGGACCAGAAGATCCTCGATATCGCCATAGCGCTCACGCTGAACCCGAAGATCCTCCTCCTTGATGAACCCACGGCCGGGATGGCCCCCGATGAACGGGTCAAGATGATGGCCCTGCTCGAGGACCTCCATCAGTATTTCCAGCTCACGACGGTGTTCATCGAGCACGATATGGACATGGTTTTCGGCATTGCCCAGAAGATCCGGGTGCTTGTCCAGGGAGAGCTCATCGCCGAAGGCACGCCTGACCATATCCGCAATCACGAGGCGGTGATCGAAGCCTATCTCGGGAAAGAGGTGGTGTAGAATGTCCGCAGTCCTGACGGTTGAGAAGATCAACTCCTATTACGGCAAGAGTCACATATTGTTCGACGTCAGCTTTGATGTCCGAAAGGGGGAGACCCTTTGTCTCATGGGGCGCAACGGGGCGGGAAAGACGACGACCTTCAAGACGCTTGTCATGGTCATGCACCCAAAGAGCGGCAGGGTCATATTCAATGGAAGGGATATGGGCGGCCTGAAGCCATACAGGATAGCCCGGCTGGGCCTTGGCCTCGTGCCGGAAGACAGAAAGATCTTCGGCCCCCTCACCGTGAAAGAGAACCTTATCCTGGGTACCACCACGGGAAAGAAGGGGATATGGAACCTCGACCTTGTCTATGAGTACTTTCCCGTGCTCAGGGAGTTCCAGAACCGTGCTGGAGGAACGCTTTCGGGCGGTGAGCAGCAGATGCTCACCATCGCGCGGACCCTCATGGGAAACCCCGATGTGCTCCTTCTCGATGAACCCAGCGAGGGCTTGAGCCCGGTGATGGTGAACACCCTGAAAGACCTTGTCCTGAAACTGAAGGAGGCCGGCACCACCATCCTTCTATCGGAGCAGAACATCAAATTCGCGATGGCCGTTTCCGATTGCGTGGTCATTATCGACAAAGGCCATATCAGATACGAGTCCGATATAGAGACCTTCAAGGGAGACGATGTCATAAAGAGGCAGTACCTGGCCGTGTAAACGAACCATTCTTCGTCGCTGTCTTTCCTGTATTTTCATCAGCTATCGGTCCATTCCCGGGGACCACACAGGATATCCCATTCCCGGGGATAGGGACCATGACGGGCCAGGCCGAACGGTTGTGCATATCGCTCTGACCTGATATAATTCCCTCTGCAACAGTGACGGAGAAGGAGGACGCCATGAGATCTGCCCGTTATTGCCTTGCCATTCTCGCATGTTTGCTGCCGGTCCTCATCGCACCATTTCACGGGGCCGCCCAGACCTCGGTACAGCAGACGATGAAGAGGTTCAACTGCGCGAAGGACCGCAGCGGGGTCACATTCTGCCAGAGGGTTGCCCCGGCCGGGAGGTACTCCGGTCAGGAAGGGGTGTACACTGAAAAGTCGGAAGGCAAGACCTGCAAATGGAAATGCAGGACCGAGCAGGGTATCGAAACGTGCCAGGGGAGCGGTCCCGAGTGCGCCGGCAAGGCACCGCCGCACTGGAGATGAGTAGCCCTGTAATAGCCGCACACAAGAGCATCCGGAGGCCAGTGGGATCAATGCCGCCGGATGCTCTTGTGTTTCTGTCGGATTATCTCCCCGGAGTTGTCGCACAACCCCGGCGGGGAGCTGTCGCTAGTTATTGCAGTGCAATGAGAAATAGGCCTTCTTGGAATCCTTGGGATCGGGCGAGATGATCCGTATGGCCTGCCACCCGGAGGTGGAGAAACCCGGGCCCCCTATCTGCCACGTGGTGGAAACGGTCTGGGCACCCTGACTTGTGAAGGTCACTGTCCTGACCGGCCCGGTGGCGCCGTCGCTTCGGATGAAGGCATATTTCACGGTGACGGGATTTGAAGGACTGATCGCTGTTCCCGCGGCTGCTATATGTCCCTTGAAGGTGATGACCGTGGGGCATGCGCCGGAATAAGACTCGGGCTGTGCCTTCATCATCGTCGCCGCGATCCTCGGGGTGGCAGTGTCTGTCTGCCCCGGCTGCTCGGGGGCCTGCCGGCGCGGTTGCTGGGGAAACTGGGCACAGCCTGTGATAATGCAGCTTACACCGAGAAACACAGTTACGAGAAGAAGCAGGAATGTGCGCTGTGAAGACATGGACTCCTCCCTGTTTAGTTTTTCTTGCATGCGATTCATTCACCGATGGTTCTATTGTAGTTTCCGCAGCAACAATATGTCAAGCCCGCAAAGACACCTGTCCGTACGGCCCGTGCACTAGGTTCTGAAAACGATCCCGGCCATGATGGCGAGGCCGCAGATGAAATAGACCATCCTGACGTACTTGCCGTGGAGGTCGAGCAGGACCCAGTCATCCGTGCCGAGAACGATACGGATGAGCTTTATCACGAGGAGCACGCTGACGATCGACGCAAGCGCCCAAGGAGACAGGATCTCCACGAGGATGAGCCAGAGGATGCTCGCATAGATAAGGATGAAGAAGACTATGAGCCCCCGGAAGGCGCCTTTCCTGCCGAGCCTGACGGCAAGGGTCATCTTCCCGGAGGCCTCGTCGGTCCTCATATCCGGCAGGCTCTGGTAGTAGAGGATGGATGCCACCATGATCCCGACGGGGATTGAGACGAGAAGGGGTCCGAGCGCGGGGCTGCCTGCCACGACCCAGTATGTCCCCGCTACCATGATGGGTCCCATGTTGATCCCCACGAAGAGCTCACCCAGCCCGTGATAACCGTACCGTATCGGAGGGGCGACATAGAAGTAGCTGCTGAAGGCGGAGAAGAGGATGGGGATGGCCAGGAGATGGAGCCCGAAGTGAAAGACGATGATATAGGCAATGAAGAAGGCGATGACGTAAAGAGCGATTATGACCTTCAGCATCACCCGCGGGCTGATCTTCCCCTCCTGGATGACGCGGGAGCCTCCAATCGACTCCCCGGCATCGGCCCCCACGAGATGGTCGAAGTAATCGTTGGCCAGGTTCGTTATGAGGTGGACGATGAGCGAGCCGAGAAGGACAAGAAGGAAGCGCCCGGGCCTGACGGCGCCCGTCGCCCTGACGGCCATTGACCAGCCGATGAAGAGGGGTATGAAGGTGGCAACAAAGAAAGGCATCCTGCTTGCCTGGATCCACGCCTTCAGGGTGCCGCCCGTCATCACGCGCCTCCCTCGGGTTTGATGCCCACGTGGAGATAGGTGACCCCAAAGGTGAGGGGATACTTTGTCACGTTGACCATCCCCGCTTTTTCCATCATGGCCGCAAAAGCGTCGGGCTGAGGGAAGTTCATGATCGAGTCGGCAAGGTAGTGATATGCCGCGGGGTTGGGTGAGAACCGTTTCGCCAGCCGCGGGAGGATATGGTTGAGATAGACGTTGTAGACCAGTTTGAACAGGGGGTTCTGTATGAAGGTCATTTCGAGGACCATCACGGCGCCCCCGGGGACGGTGACGCGAAGCATCTCCTTCAGGGCCCTTTCGCGGTCCGGGATGTTCCTGATACCGAAGGCGATGCCGACAACATCGAAGGAATTATCTCGAAAAGGAAGTTCGAGGGCGTCGCCCTGCATGAGGGTGATGCGGGCGTCAAGCCCCTTCTTTTCGACCTTCACCTTCCCGGGTTCCAGCATCTCGAACACGAAATCGGCGCCCGTGATATTTATCCCGCGGTGCCTCAGTGCCGCATCAATGGAGAGGTCGGCAGTGCCGCAGGCGACATCGAGGAAGCGCATGGTCCTGAAGAAGCGCATCTTTTTCACTGTGAAGCGGCGCCACGCGATATCGCGGCGCAGGCTCAGGAAGTGATTGAGAAAGTCGTACCTGCCCGTGATGGTGGAGAACATCTCCTTTACCATGCCGATGCGCTCTGCCTCCGATACCGTGCGCACCGAAGGGTATTTCCTGTCTACAGGCTTTTCCATTTGCAGAATTTCCTTTCAAGAAGCTCGAATATCTCGTACATGACGATGCCGATGATCGACAGGGCGATGATCCCCACGAACATGGTGGCATACTCGGCGCGTCCCCAGGAGTCGATGATGTAGAATCCGAGGCCCTCGCTCGTCGCGATGGATTCGACGAGGAAGAGGACCGCCACCGCGGTCCCCACACCGATGCGAAGGGATGTAAATATGCCGGGCAGGCTGACCGGCCAGACGACGTGGAAGAAGAAGTCGAGCCTGCCTCCTCCCAGCGACCTCAGCGAGTACGTGATCTCCCTGTCGATCTTGCGCGCGCTGTCACGGGTTGTAATAAGGAGCTGGAAGAATATGATCATGGTGATGAGGACGATCTTGCCCAGGTCCCCGAGGCCGAAGAGGACGAAGATGACAGGCATCAGGACCACCTTGGGGATGGGATAGCCGAGGTAGATGAGCGGCGCGAAGAGCCTGTCGAGCCTTTCGTTGCTGCCGAGGATAAGACCCGCCGGCACGGCGAGGATAAAGGCGAAGAAGAGCGCTGCGAGAAGCCTCAGGAGACTTGCCTCAACATGGACCCAGAAAGCGTTTGTCGCTATCTCCTCGAAGCCGCGGGCGAACACCCGGAAAGGGTCGGGCAGGATGTTGCTGCCGAGCATGAGGGAAAGGGCGTACCACGCGAAATAGATGAGAACAATGGTGGCCGCGTAAACGACTATGGTTCGCCTCTTCATTCGAGACCCTCCAGGATGCCCCTGAGCTCCGTGGTGCGCTCGAAAAAGACCGGGTCGTTGCGGTATTGCGTGCCGCCCATGCCGGGATTCTCCACGATCGCCTTTACGCCGCGGGTATTGCTGTCGAGGACGACGATCCTCTTTCCCAGGAACACCGCCTCTTCGATGTTGTGCGTGACGATGATGAAGCTGAATCTCCGCTGGGCGAAAACATCGAGGAGGTTGTTCTGGAGTCTCTCCCGCGTGACGGTGTCGATGGCGGCGAAGGGTTCGTCGAGAAGAAGGAGCAGGGGGCTGAGAAGCAGCGCCCTCGCCAGTGCGACCCGCTGGCGCTGGCCCCCGCTGAGCTGCGCCGGGTAGAGGTGGTCGAGACCTTCTATGTCGAGTTCCTTCTTGACGGAGCGCAACCTCTTTTCAGGCACATCGATGTTCTGCAGCCGGGCCCCGAGGGTGATATTGGCCGCCACGGTCTTCCACGGAAAGAGCCCGTAATGCTGAAGAACAAGGGCGATCCTCCGTTCCGGGGCGGCGAGCGGACCGTCCCGGAAGGTGATGGTTCCCGCCGTCGGCGCAATGAGTCCCGCGATGGCGAGCAGGAGGGTAGTCTTGCCGCATCCTGAAGGACCGACGATGGCAAGGCAGTCACGAAAGGCCAGTTCGAGGTCGACCCCCTCAAGGACCGTCTTCGACTCCTTCTCGTTCTGAAAGGTCTTGCCCAGTCCCTCGAGGGCCAGGAACTTACCGGATGTACCCATCTGCCACCAGGTCTTTGTACGTAAGGTCCTTCTTTACGATCTTCTTCTCCTTGAGCCATCGGTAGACATCCATGACCTGGGGCTCGGAGGGCGTGTAGACTTTGGGGAAGCGCGGTATGGGGAAGGAGCTCTGGAGCGCCTCCGGCACCTTGCAGGACTTGTTCATTATCACCCGCACTTCGTCGGGGTGCTGACTTATGTAAGCCGAGGCCTTGTCGACAGCCGCGAGGAAGGACCGGACGGAAGCGGCGTTCTTGCCGAGGAAGTCGGTGTGAAATGCGAGGACCGTCGCCGAGATGCCATGGCCCCTGTCGTCGGCGAGAGCTTTCGCTCCCTTTGTTTCCGCCAGTGTCGCCAGGGGTTCCGGCAGAAGGGCCGCGGGAACCTGTCCGGACAGAAGCATCTGGAGACGGATGGGTATGCTCTTGATATCCACGAGCTTGATGGATTCGCGGGGGACCTTCTTCTCCGTCAGAAGGCGGATGATGAGATACTCCGCTATGGTGTTGGAGCCCGTCGCTATGCCGGCGCGCGCGATGGACGCGAGGTCCTGCTCCTTCGCCTTCGATGAGGCGAGGACGGCGAACATGCGACGGTCGGCGGTCGTGTTGAAGTTCACGGCCACCATCTTGATCTTCGTCCCGTTGGCAACGAGGACCGTCGGGGTCATGATGTCGCCGAAGTATCCCGCTATCTGTCCAGACGTGAAGGCAATGTCCTTCTCCATCGCCGAGTTGAACAGGACGATATCGACATTGAGCCCCTGTTCCTTGAAGAACCCCTTCTCCGCGGCGACAAAAAGCGGCAGCGATTGAAGGACCGGAATGGTCCCGAACTTGAACGCCTGGGGTTTTTCAGTCGCATGAGCTGTGACGCCCAGGCAAAGGACGAAAACGATGACGAAGACAACAACAGACTCTACCCGTTTCATAGCTACTCCCCTCACCTTTGATCGATGTATTCGGTCTATTAGTCTAGTGCGCGAACGGGGATTTTTCAAACAAAAACCCCTCTCACGGGTCAAAGAAGGTAAAAACAGTTTCAGGTTCCAGCAACTGTGTTGAATGTCAATTGATTTCTTTTTCATGAACGGGCCTCCGCCCATGTTGCTTTGTTCTTCATCA
>MVQP01000036.1 GCA_002067235.1 Syntrophorhabdus sp. PtaB.Bin047 | reverse complement strand
CGGGTAGCCGCAACCTCCCGGTATCCCATTCACACAAAATATCTTGTTTTTGATTATTGCGCATGGGTGAAAATCAAAATTATAGGTGTAGAAAAACAGCAAGGGCGCTATCCTATTTCCCGAAGAGACCCCTAAAAGTGGGGGTCCTGTTGCATTTTTCGGGCATGATGAGGGGTAAGGTGCGGGTAAAAGGATAGGCTCGAAAAAAGGGGCTATGACAGGCTCTAAGGCTCCGTATATCGTGCCCCTGGGAAACCGGGGGCTTTTTTATGGGGTGTAACCCAGGTGTAACCTATCCCGGACCAAAAAAAGATGTTACGCGCTCCAATATTGCCCTATCCTCAAATATATTTCTTATTGTGGATCGAAACAGCGCTCCGGTAAAGTGAGTTTTTTCTCAGAAAAGAGCCCCGATTTCTGGTGTCTGAGTCCCAAGAGGTTAGCAATAGGTTACAGTGGGATAGAAAAAGGGGTTAAGCAAATTGCCTAACCCCTTGATTTTACTGGTTGCGGGGACCGGATTTGAACCAGTGACCTTCGGGTTATGAGCCCGACGAGCTACCAAACTGCTCCACCCCGCTGTCGAATGCAATACTGTATAGGAAAAAGGGCGCGAAGTCAAGGGTTAAACCCGGGGGGGTGTTGTTATGGAGAGGCACAAGGATTACAATGGAATCAATGTACCCTGAGGAGGTCATCATGAAAAGGGATTATGTCTTCTTATCGGTGATGTTCGTCTTCCTGTTCCTCCTTGCACAGGCGGTTCCTGGAGTTGCGGCTCCGAAGGACGCCCGCGGACTGTTCGAGAGGAAATGCAGCGCCTGCCACAGCATAGACAAACCGAAGTCGCAGGGGAAGACAAAGGTGGAGTGGCAGGCCACGGTCCTCAGGATGAAGGGCCACGGGGCGGCCCTTACCGATGAGGATGTCGGGGCCATAGTGGATTACCTGACCAGAACCTATCCGAAGAAGTGAGCGCCTAAGGTATGAACAATCGGATGATGGAGATGATGATGCTCTGGAACAGGGAGATGACGGGGTTGAGTACTCCCAGATAGAGAAGCCCCAGGATGATGAACATCCCGAAGGGCTCAAGGCGTTCCAGCTGATACCTCAGTTCACCCGGCAAGAACCCCATGAGTATCTTGGACCCGTCAAGAGGTGGTATGGGGATGAGATTGAAGGCGGCGAGCATTATGTTCACCCGTGCCGTGAAATACAGCATTGTGTGCAGGGAGCCCAGATCATAATCCTGGGTGAGCCGCATCAGGAGAAAAGCGATGAAGGCGAGGATCGTGTTTGCCGTGATGCCGGCGGCTGACACGAAGATCATGCCCTTGCGGAGGTCGCGGAGGTTGAGGAAATTGACGGGCACCGGTTTTGCCCAACCGAAACCGAAGATGAGGAGGGCTATCGTGCCGAAGGGGTCGAGATGTTTCATGGGGTTCAGTGTGAGCCTCCCCAGCCATTTTGCCGTTGGGTCACCCATCCTGTCGGCCACCCACCCATGCGCGAGCTCGTGAATGATGATGGAGTACAGGAGGGGAATGACGAGAAGCAGGAAGGTCAAGGGGTCGCGGAATAGAAGCTGGATTAGTCCCATGGCGGCGTGAGATACAATATTCCATAGATGGATGGCGATTGCAAATGAATTTGACAAGTATCCGCAGATTATCTCCTCTACTGTAATAAGATAATTGACAAAGATCGGGTCCCATGATAATAAGTGATTTGTTTGTCGCGTGGGAAACAGGAGATTGATCCAGATACGGGGAAAGCCAAGTAATGAGCACTGATCCAGAAAAAGATGCTGGACCCAGCATCCCTCGGAAGGATGTTTTTCGCGATGCGCCGGATTTCGAGGTAGCCGATGCCTTTGGCGTCACGCTCGCCCTGCGTTTCCGGAACTTCATGATCCGGCATCTGGAGCTCGTCTTCGTCCTGCTCATCGCTGTTCTCGTCTGCGCCATATTCTTCATCCTCCCTTACAGGTTCGCCTTTCTCAACCTTTTCTACCTCCCCGTGCTTCTGGCCGCATACATTCTGGGCAAACGCAAGGCCTTCTATGCGTCCCTTAATATAATTGTTATCGTGGGTGTCACGGCGGTCATCAGGCCGGAATGGTTCGCAGTGGGCGGCAACATTACGAGCACGCTCATCATGATAATCATCTGGGGTGGTTTTCTCGTTCTGACGAGCGCCGGTATAGGGTCTCTCCAGGAGAAGCTCGCCAAGGGTTTCGAAGAGACAAGGCGTCTGTACGAGGAATTGAAGCGCAGCCGCGTCGCCGAGGAAATGAAGGAGAAGGTCGAGAAGACACTCTACACCACTATGGACCCCGTAGTGGCGAAACTGGCCACCGAGGGGAAGCTCAGGATAGAGAAGCGCGAGATCAGCATTATGTTCTGCGATCTCACGGACTTTACGGCCTATTCCGATCAGAACCCTCCCGACATCGTCCTTGACGAACTGAACCGCTTCATTGGGTCCATCGAGCCCGTCATAGAGCTCTTTCGCGGCCATATAGACAAGTACATGGGGGACGGCGTCATGGTCGAGTTCGGCGCTCCCGTGGATTATGCCCAACACGCCCTCATGGCTGTCCTGGCTGCCATAAAGATGCAGGAGAGGATCAAGGACATGGGGCTTCCCTGGAAGCTGCGCATCGGCATCGCGACGGGATACACGATTGTCGGCATGATGGGTGTCCACAGACAGGCTTACAGCGCCATAGGGGACCGTGTCAACGTTGCGAAGCGCCTCGAGGAGATTTGCGAGCCCGAACGGATATACGTGGACGAGTACACGTTCAACTTCGTCGAACCCTTCGTCAACGTGAAGAAGCTGCGCAACATGGGGTACAGCCGCCAGAGCGACAAAGCCCTCCTGGAGGAACTCAGGGTCCTCGAGCATAATCTTGCTGAGGAAGGAGAGAGCGCGGACCTGCTCTACCAGATGGGGAAGGCCCACTTCGGTCTTCACGATGCCTCCGCCGCCATCATCTGTTTTGAACGTGCCCTCACCCTCGACCCCGATTCCACCGATCTGAGGCTGGCCTACGCCGACGCCAACCTCAAGAAGGACGAGTTCGAGAAGTTCCAGCTCAAGGGCAAGCTGCACAAGATCGCCGTTTACGAGGTCAAGAACATAAAGAGCCGCTGGCATGACCACAGCGTCATCCCCCGGGCCGTATCGGAGCGGTACAGGGAGGTGGAGGCCGGGATCAGGGTGCCGGTGGACCTTGTCCTTGCCGTCGAGTCTTTGGACGGGTCCATCGGGCGTGGGCTTCTCGTGGGAATGCTCTCCTATGTCCTGGCGGAACGCCTCAATCTCAATGAGGACCTGAAGGGGATCATACTGCAGGCGGGGTTTCTCCAGGACATAGGCAAGGAGGCAATACCCCATCACATCCTGAACCGTCAGGCCAGCCTCACGGAACAGGAGATCAAGTTCGTGGAGAAGTATGTCCTCGAGAGCGTTGCTTCCCTGAAACGGCTCGGATATGTCAACGATCAGTTCCTGGAGATCGTCAAGCACCACCACGAGCTCTGGAACGGCAATGGCTACCCCGACGGTCTCAAAGGTGAGGAGATACCCATCGGCGCGCGCATCACGGCCGTCGCCGAAGCTTACAGCGCCATGACGTCCTGGCGTCCCTACCGCGGTCCCTGGGACGTGCGCCTGGCGCTGAACGAGATCAGGAAGAATACGGAAAAGGGTCTCTACGATCCCCAAGTCGTGGACGTGCTCTTCGGGGTCCTCAAGTTCGACGCTTCGCTCGTGGACACGGGCGAGGTCTCGTCAGCAGGCAGCGCGTAGGACATAAGACGACGCGGTGTGAACTCCCCTCCGAAGAACGATATTCCAGGCAACCCTGCCATCACCCCACCCGAGGGAGTTCAATAATGGACAACATCCACGAAATCTTGTAGTATTATGCCGGCGTGGCGGGCATGTCTCTCCCACACCGCGCTATTGACCGGGAGGCGAGAGGACTGTGACCTGTGCGG
Organism: Syntrophorhabdus sp. PtaB.Bin047; assembly: GCA_002067235.1. GTDB lineage: Bacteria > Desulfobacterota > Syntrophorhabdia > Syntrophorhabdales > Syntrophorhabdaceae > Delta-02. The sequence goes on along the minus strand of MVQP01000036.1, from coordinate 22,319 downwards.
ATGGTTGCAGATCGGAGCTGGGAAGCATCCCGCCCTATCGAAGGGGGCAGGTATTCCTGCGATCACTTGCCATTGTTTTTGCTTTCTTGTGCCTTTCGTTCACTGCACGCGCGGCCGATCTCGTCCCGAGCTACACCGAGTCCATTCAGATGGCGGTCCGGAATGCCTCCAGCCCGTCCGGGTGGCAACCGGTGTCGCTTTACGTCATACCTGACGGCGGAGGCACCGAGGGGCTTTTCTACGACGGGGGAAACCTCGTCGTGCGGACGGCCACGAAGCTGCGCTACGTGAAGAGCAATTACGTCGGGCAGGCGGGTTACAAGATCTTCGGAGGGGCCTCGACGGATGCCGCATGGGTAACGGTTGGCAACGATGCCACCCGGTTCCTCCTGGCGAATGGTGTGAACGGCAGCAACGTGACCACCCTCCTTGAACGGGGGCTCGGCATGGACGCGACGGGTACCCATGACGCCATCATCGAGTATGCCGTTGGTACCCAGTATTTGCTGCGGCCCACCCGAAATCCCGACATCAGCGTCTACACGCCCGCCAAGTACGGCCAGAACCTGCCTTTCGAGAAGCCGGCGGGCATGAGCGACGACACCTTCAACAATTTCAAGGCCTATTACACCAGCTGGCTGGCCCAGGCTTACGGTGCATCTCCTTTCCCCTTCACGCAACTGGGCTATACGTTCTTTTGGGGCAACGGTACTTCCCCGGCTGATATAAACGGCATGACGGAGTTCATCCTTCTCGGCCAGACCCCCGTGGACATCTATGGTATATACGCCACCGGTTCTTACATCTACACCCGGAATGACGGGACCGATTTCAGCACGGCGGCAACCGCCTCCTATGGAAACGGCTTTGCCGGCTTCAAGATAGACGGGGCCTGCGATACTGTCTGGGCGGGTCACCGCTTTCAGAAGAACGTGCGCACCGCCATAGCGACACCGAACCAGATCGTCATCGAAGCCGGCGGAAGCGTGTCGGGCGGCGAGGGCCTGCTCGTGTGGTCCCTCAATTACGATGTTATCAACAATGGCACCATCAGCGGGGCGACGGCGGACAAGTTCGGCATCGCCGGGACGTCAAACATCGCCGTCCTCTTCAAAGGCGATACGAGCACGACTTACGGGACCCCTATCACCACACCCGGTGCTGTCAACCGCCTCACGAACGCCGGGACCATCTCCAGCCCCGGCACGGCCATCAGGGCCGAGGCGGGAGACACCGTCATCATCAACAACCCGGGCGGCACCATCTCCGGTGCCGTTGCCATTCAGACCGGTTCCGGGAACGATACGGTAACGATAAACGGAGGCCGCGTAGCAGGCACCATCGACCTGGGAACGGGGACAGACAGCGTGAATATGGCAGGTGGCGCCGCGGCCCGGCTGGACCTCAGCCTCAACAGGGACACGATGAACACGGCGAGCATCATCAACGTCGAGACGGTGTCCATCGCGGACAATACGAACTTCGGCGTCACCCTCGCCGGGCCGGCGGTCCGGAACAACGACCGCTTTCTTGTCGTCGATGCCGGCACCCTGACCGCCACTCCCGCGAATCTTGTGGTGCTGGGCGACGCGTCGGTGCCGATGATCAGTTTTTCCGCCGCGAAGGACGGGGGCAAGCTCTACCTCGTTGCATCCAGGAATGATACGTACTACAGGGACTTCAGCGGCAACCCCTCCCTGGGAGCATCCCTCGACGGTCTTGCCAATTCGGCGACGGGAGATCTTGCGAATGTGCTGGGTGCTCTTGACAGATCGGGGAGCGCGGGCAACGCCCTGCAGCTTGGACCCTCGGCGGACGGAGACCGGGGGGTTGTCGAGGCGGGTTTCGGGACTGTCGGCCGGTTTCTGGAGACGACGACGAGCCGCATAGACCAGGTCATCGCCGGCAATGGCCCGAATGGCGGGCGGACGGGAGTATCGACGGGCGATGAGGCTTTGAAATGGGGAGTGTGGGCCCAGGGTTTCGGCAGCTATCTGAAACAGGACCCCCGGGATACCTCCATGGGCTACACGGCGCACATATGGGGTACCTCGCTGGGGCTTGACAGGCTTGTGAGCGACCATTCCCTCTTCGGCGTCAGCGGCGGGTTCGCGAAGAGTCATATCCGGACGAGCGACAGCGGGACAAGGACCGACGCTGACAGCTATCAGGGAAACCTGTACGCGAGCTACTTCAGGGACCGCTGGCGTGTCGACGGGATCCTCTCCTGCGCGCACAACCGCTACGACGGGTCGAGACATATTGCCTTCGGCGGCGTTGACCGGACAGCCACAGGCGATTACGGAGGATACGAGTACTCCGGGTATATCGAAGGAGGATACACCATCCCCGGCGCAGGATGGAACATCACGCCCCTTGTCTCCCTGCGCTATTCCCATCTTCACCTCGACGGATACACGGAGGATGGGGCGGGATCGCTGAACCTCTCTGTCGACTCCAGGAACTATGACATGTTGCAGTCCGGTTTGGGGACGAGCCTGTCACGTCCCTTCCTCTGGCAGGGCTCGCGGCTCATACCCGAATTTCACCTGAAGTGGTTCTATGACTTCATCGGCGACCGGCAGCAGACCACGTCCGCCTTCACGGGGGGCGGGGCGTCATTCTCCACCGAGGGATATGATCCACCGCGATCGAGCCTGAACGCCGGAGCACGGCTGACTCTGATAAACCGATACGGTGTCACGGTATCCCTCAATTACGATCTGGAGCTGAAGAAGGATTTCTACAGCCATGCCGGCTATGCAAATATTCGCTTTGTTTTTTAGGCGCGCCTGTTTCGCCCTCTTATCCGTGGGCCTCCTCGCGGCGTATGGCTGTGTCTCCGTCGGATCTCCCGGCAGCAGGTATGAGGCGGCGGATCGCGTTGCGGCGACGGGCGGTCTCACAAAGACCTATATCCAGACGAAGGATTTTACGCTTACCGCCTACGGGTGCATCTCCCGACCCGGAGAGGACATCACGGTTTACATCGAGGGGGACGGATTCGCGTGGCTTTCCCCCACCCTGCTCTCGGGGGACCCGACCCCGGCAAGACCGCTCGTCCTGCAGATGGCCGCATCGGATCCGGCCGGAAACGTGGCTTACCTGGCACGTCCCGGTCAATACGGAGCGGGTTTCTCGCCGGGATGCGATGCTCTCTACTGGTCTGATAGAAGGTTTTCTGCTGAGGTCGTGGATGCGATGAGCGAGGCGATAGACAGGCTTCGTGGCGCCTCCCGGTCACGGAAGATCGATCTCGTCGGGTATTCCGGGGGCGCCGCCATCGCCGTTCTCGTCGCTGCGCGGCGGGGCGATATCGCAAGCCTGAGGACGGTGGCAGGAAATCTCGACACCGAGGCGGTGAACAGGCATCATGGGGTGAGCCCCCTTGCGGGGTCGCTGAACCCCATCGACGAGGCGGGAAGGCTGGGGCGTCTTCCGCAGCGCCATTTTGCCGGGGCGAAGGACACCGTGATACCACCCCTCGTTGCACGGTCCTTCCTGAAACAGGCCGGGGATCCCGACGGCCGGCGGCTTGTCATCCTCGAGGACGTTTCCCACTCCCGGGGCTGGCTGGAGAGATGGGGAGAGATCCTCACCGTCCCGCCCGTAACAGCCCGGTAGGTCTTTACTCGACGGTTACGCTCTTCGCCAGGTTCCGGGGCTGGTCGACGTCGGTGCCGAGAAGGTTCGCCATGTAGTAAGCCATGAGCTGGAGAGGTACTATGGAGAGTATGGGCTGAAGCTCGTAGATACTCTCGGGAACGACGAACAGGGCATCCACCCTGTCGGCCATGTCGTGCCTGGGGTCGTCCGTGAAGAGGAGGACCTTTCCCTTTCGTGCCAGCACCTCCTCCATGTTGGAACAGGTCTTTTTGTATGTCTGGTCCCTGGGAGACACGAAGACGATGGGCATGTTCTCGTCTATGAGGGCTATGGGGCCGTGCTTCATCTCTCCGGCCGCGTATGCTTCCGCGTGGATGTAGGAGATCTCCTTGAGCTTCAAGGCCCCCTCAAGGACGGTGGGGAAGTTTATGCCCCTGCCGAGATAGAGAAAGTGGCGGTAGTGCATGTTGTTCCGGGCACTGTCTTCTATGGAGGAGCTGGCGTCGAGTATCGTCTGGATCTTGTGGGGGATCTTCCTGAGCTCACCGATGAGGCGCCGGGCGTCGTCATTGTCGACGATACCAAAGCGCCTGCCGAGGTAGAGCATAAGCATGAAGAAGACACAGACCTGCGTGGTGAAGGCCTTCGTGGAGGCCACCCCTATCTCGGGTCCCGCATGGGTGTAAATGACGCTGTGGCATTCCCTTGAAAGGGTACTGCCCAGCACGTTGCAGATGGCCAGGGTGTGAAGTCCTTTCTTTTTCACCTCTTTCATGGCCGCTATGGTGTCCGCGGTCTCCCCCGATTGCGAGACAAGTATCACTAGGTCGTTGTCGCCGAGGATGGGGTCGCGGTAGCGGAATTCCGAGGCGATATCGGTTTCCACCGGTATCCTCAGGTTCGCCTCGAAGATGTGTTTTCCTATGAGACAGGCGTGGTACGACGTCCCGCAGGCGACCATCCAGATCTTGCCTGCCTTCGTAATGTCGGGAAGGTCAAGCTCTTCGAAGAGTATCTCGCCTTCTTCCTGCTCAATCCTTCCGATCAGGGTGTCCGATATGGCCCTCGGCTGCTCGAAGATCTCCTTGAGCATGAAATGCCTGTAGCCGCCTTTCTCTGCCATGGCGCCCGACCATTGCACCGACCGGACCTCCCGCGCAACGTCGTCACCGTCGAGATTCGTGATTCTCAGGACGCCCTTTTGTATGACCACCATATCGTCGTCCTCGAGGAAGATGAACCTGTTGGTCCTGTTGATTATGGCCGGGGCATCACTGGCGATGATGTACTCGCCCTCCCCCAGGCCCACGAGGAGCGGACTTTCCTTCTTTGCCGCGATGAGGGTGTCCTCCCCCTGCCTGATGATCCCCACCGCGTAGGACCCTTTGAGCATTCTGAGAGCTGCCCTGACCGCACTTTCGAAGCTTCCCTTCTTGCCGAGCAGACTGGCTATGAGATGGGGGATGACCTCGGTATCCGTGTCCGATGTGAAGGTGTGCCCTGCTTTTTTCAGGCTTTCCCTCAACTCCAGGTAGTTCTCTATGATCCCGTTGTGAACCACGGTGATATCGGCGGCCGTGTGGGGATGGGCGTTGCGCTCCGAGGGAACGCCATGGGTTGCCCACCTGGTGTGGGCGAGCCCCATTGAGCCGTCGAAACCATCCTCTCTGACGGCCTCGGCCAGATCGCTTACCTTGCCCTGCCTGCGGGCAAGCTTTACGGCCCCGTTATTCCAGATGGCTATACCTGCCGAGTCGTAGCCCCGGTACTCCAGGCGCCTCAAGGCATCGATGAGAATGTCCCGTGCCCCTTCCCTACCCTGATATCCTACAATACCGCACACCGCTTCCTCCTCCTGATAAAGCTCACATCCTTCGTTCCAGGACCATGTCCTGCTTGAACCGCGAGAGAGCGCCTATGTTGACGCCCTCCTTTGCCTCCACCCCCTCCATGAAGACGAGGCCCGCGATGGTCACGTTGTCGCCTATCCTGCAGTTCCTGATGACCGACGAAGGCCCGATGTAGACCCCTTCCCCGATGACCGTGTTCCCCGCGATGTGACAATGGGGAGCGATGACGGTGTCGCGGCCTATCACCACGTTGTCCTCCACGTAGATGTCGGCGTCGAGGAACGTCACGCCGCGGGCCATGTGCCGCTCGTTGATCCGCTGCCTCATCACCGTGTTCGCCTCAAGGAGGCCCTTCAGGGTGTTGACGCCGAGCACCTCCTCGGCGTGGGGATGGAAGAAGCCCTTTGCATGGCCGCCCCGGGCCCTGGCCACCTTGCAGATGTCGGTCAGGTAGCGCTCATTCTTCCGGTTGGCGGCATCGATGAGGTCGATGAGCCCGAGGTCCCGGAAAGGGATGTAACAGATCCCCGTATTGATCCTGCGGATCATTTTCTCTTCCGCCGTCGCATCGGCGTCCTCCCGGATATCAGCTATGATGTCGCCATCCATCAGCATCCGGCCGTACCCGGCAGGATCGTCGACATCCGTCGTCAGGAAGACGATCGAGGCCGAGGCCCGGCAGAACTCGAGGAACCGGACGAGCGTGGAGTTCTCGATGAGGGGAACGTCACCGAGGAGTACGAGGATGTCGTTCCCATCGAGGTGTCCCCGGGCGGATGCCAGGGCGTGGGCGGTTCCCTTTTGTTCTTCCTGAAATGCCGTGGCCACGTTCTTGTCTTCCAGGTAGGCCTCGACGATGTGGCGTCCATACCCGGTGACGACCACGATCCTGGCTGGTTCGAGGGCGTGCGCGGCATCGACAACGTGCCCGACGAGAGGTTTCCCCATGACCTCATGCATGACCTTGGGTTTGCGGGAGACCATCCGCTCTCCCCTCCCCGCGGCAAGGATGACAATATCAAGATCCTTCATTTGCAGTTTTCTCCTTCTTTCCAAAGAAGCGGGCGATGACGACGCTCAGTTCGTAGAGGCTCCAGAGGGGTATTGCGACGAGTATCTGGCTGACCGGGTCCGGGGGCGTTATGATAGCGCTCAGGATGAAGGCTCCCAGGATAGCGTACCGCCGCTTCTTTGCCAGGAACCGATGATTGAGTATCCCCACCTTCGCGAGAAAATAGGCGACAAGGGGGAGCTCGAAGAGGAACCCGAAGATGACGAGAAGCTTCAGTGTGAGGCTCACGTATCCCTTAAGGTCAGGCATGGGAATGACGAAGTCAGAGGCGTAGCTTACAAAGAACCTGTAGAGGTTGGGCATGACGATGAAGTAACAGAAGATCACTCCCGCCGCGAAAGAGAGGCTGCCCCAGAAGATGAGGGGATAGACGTACCTCCTTTCCTTCTCGTAGAGGCCGGGTGAGACGAACATCCACATCTGGTGAATGATAACGGGCGACGCCACGGTGACGGCCGTGAGTATCCATATCTTGAAATAGGTGAGAAACGCCTCCGTGACCCCCGTGAAGATGAAACTGCTGCCCGGGGGCATGACCTTTTTGAAGGGCTGAAGGAGAAAGGTGTTGACCCTGTCCCGGAAAAAGTAGGTCAGAGCGAAGGCCACGCACACGGAGAGAAGGCAGATCACCAAGCGCTGGCGAAGTTCCTTGAGGTGTGAGACAAAGGGTTGCTTTTCGTCTGGGTCTATCTTCTTGGCCATAGCAAGGCTGACATCGTCATTTCGCCCCGGGGAAGCGATGATCAGGTCCGCAATTACCCCCTCAGATTACCATGTCCGCCGGTCGCGTCTGCACCCGGCTGGTCCTGCGGGCTCTCCTCAGGGCCTTGCCCGGTTCCCGCTGCCTGCACCTGCTCCTCTGCACCGGCTTCCTCGCTCGCGGGGAACTCGATCATGTCATGTTCGCTGGATTTCCCCGCCTCGGCGGTGAAGGGCTCTCCGGCGCTCTCTGTCCCCGCACCGTCCGCCTCGCTGCCGTCTGCGGTCGTCTCCGTCGCCTGCGCCTCTTCAGTCTTGCGGGGCTCTTCAACGTCTTCGGCGGTGACCTCATCAAATGACTGTTTCACGTCGTCGGTCATGCTCTTGACCTGATGGAGGGCCTTGCCGATGGACCTCGCGAGCTCGGGCAGCTTCTTCGGCCCTACCACCAGCAATGCCACGATCATTATGAGAATGAGTTCGGGGAGACCAATGCCAAACATTCTGCATAAACTATCACAAAAACAGCGGTCTTAAAAGAGAATTGTGCCCTCACCCCACCCCTTCCACCGGGGTTTGAAAGGTGATCGCGGTCCTCCGGGACGGACTGTTGGGGGCATTGACATGACCGGTACCGTGTATTAACCTGAATCCATCATCGTCGTGATATGGAGTTGAATTAATCGAAAAAGGAGGCGCACATGGCTGAAAGACTTCAGGTATACAAGTGTGAAGTATGCGGGAACATTGTCGAGGTGCTCCACGGCGGAAAGGGAGTGCTCGTGTGCTGCAACGAGCCCATGAAGCTGCTCACGGAGAACACCGTCGATGCTTCAAAGGAAAAGCATGTGCCGGTGATCGAAAAGGGAGCGGATGGGATCACGATAAAGGTGGGCAGCGTCGCCCATCCCATGGAAGAGCAGCACTATATAGAATGGATCGAGGCGGTCGTCGATGGGGCGGTATACCGGCGTTTCCTCAAACCCGGCCAGGCACCTGAAGCTTTCTTCCCTGTCAAGGGCGATTCCGTGACGGCAAGGGAATACTGCAACGTCCACGGCCTGTGGAAGAACTAGAGTGGAGGAAGCGATGAAGAGCGTAAAGGGAACACGGACCGAAAAGAACCTCCTGGCGAGTTTTGCCGGGGAATCACAGGCGCGGATGAGGTATACCTATTTTTCATCCCAGGCGAAGAAGGACGGCTTCGAGCAGATCTCCTTCATTTTCTCCGATACCGCGGACAACGAGAAGGAACACGCGAAACGTTTCTTCAAGTTCCTCGAAGGAGGCGAGGTGGAGATCACCGCCGCCTACCCTGCCGGCATCATCGGGAACACGGCGGAGAACCTCAGGGCTGCCGCAGCCGGCGAGAACCTGGAACATTCCGTCCTTTATCCCGAGGCCGCGAAGGTGGCCGACGAGGAGGGTTTTGAGGAGATAGCCAAGGTTTTCCGGGAGATAGCCAGGGTCGAAATGGAACATGAGAAACGCTACCTCAAGCTCCTGAAGAATGTGGAAACCGGGCAGGTCTTCAAGAAGCCTTCTGTCGTCAAGTGGCGCTGCAGGAACTGCGGCTACGTGTATGAGGGAGCCGAGGCTCCTGACCTTTGCCCGGCGTGCGCCCACCCGCAGGCGCACTACGAACTCCTGGCCGAGAACTACTGACATCGGGTCCGTGTGCGTGATAGGAGGATCTTTGCCGATCCCCATCGGCGCACACGGACTTTTCCCTTAATTCCCCTTATTTTTCCTTGACATAGAGCATTTTCATCTGGTACCTTTCTTTGCATTGAACAAATTCCAGAGGAATCAAGGAGATTAGCGGCACAAACCCCTTATTTTGTGATATTATCTTCGTGCCCGGCCTGCCTGACGGGCGGCTCAAGTCGGCGGGGGCTGCCGGGCGAATCGAGGGGGATGTCGTCAGACAACGTTCATGAAGATAGCCGGAATACAATTCGCCTGCACCAGGGACAAGGAAAAGAATGTCAACACCGCAGTGAAGCTTCTCAATGTAGCCCTTAGCGAGAAGGCAAAGATCGTCTGCTTTCAGGAGCTTTTCAACCAGTACTGGTTCCCGAAGGACCGGGACGATGAGGCTTTTGCTCTGGCCGAGGATGGCGACGGCGATACGGTTAAGCTCTTCAAGTCGCTCCTGAAGGATACCGACACGGTCATCGTCCTGCCCATTTTCGAGAAAGCGGGGAACCACTACTACAATTCCGCGGTGGTCATTGAAGGCGACAGGACGCTCGGGACATACCGGAAGCTCAACGTGACGGACATCCCGTTGTGGGAGGAGAAGTTCTACTTCGCTCAGGGGGACACGGGGCTTCCCGTGTTCGAGACCAGCCACGGCAAGTTCGGTATACAGACATCGTGGGACAATTTTTTCCAGGAAGGTACAAGAATACTGGCTCTAAAAGGGGCCGACATAATCTTTGCCCCCACCTCGTGCGCTTTCAAGTCCCAGCACATATGGCAGAGCGTTATCTCTTCCAACGCGATCACCAACGGCGTCTATTTCATGCGTGTCAACCGTGCGGGCAGCGAAGAGGCCCAGGATTTCTACGGCATGAGCTTTTGCGTGAATCCTGAGGGGGAGTTGATCGGCGGGCCGACGGGCAGGTCCGACACGGTCCTTCTTGCCGACATCGACCTTGACCGGCTGAAGCTCATCAGGCGCGAGTGGCCCATACTTAAAGAGATTAAACCCGGATTGTACGGGGAGATCCTTGGAGGGAACCTGTGAGCGACGAACCTACCCTCTGCGTGGTTTGCGCATGGCGCGAGGAGTGCAAGAAAAAGTACCTTCACGGGAAAGACGTATCCCTGCGATGCCCCGACTTCACGCGGGACCTTCAGATAAAAAAGGATAAAGTGGATGCTCAGATCGATAGCGGCAAAGATAATAAATAATGGTATAGAGGATGCGCAACGCATCGGTTCGATACCCCCCGACGTAAGACTGAATTTCATCATCGAGACGCCCCGGGAGGAGGGATTCGGCGACTATTCCACGAACGTCGCATTCATCCTTGCTCCGCAACTGAAGAGGAAGCCTCTCGACATCGCGAACATGCTCGTCGGAAGCATGCAGGGATCCGATCTTTGCCAGTCCGTCACCGTCGCCGGGGCCGGTTTCATAAACTTCTCCCTCAGGGATGACCTGTGGCAGCAACTTCTCAAGGATACGGCGTCGAAGGGGATCGAGAGTCTCTACCCCGATGTGGGAGGCGGAAGAAGGGTCCTCATCGAGTTCGTCAGCGCCAACCCGACGGGCCCTCTGCACATCGGGCATGGCAGGGGTGCGGCGGTCGGTGATGTCCTGGCCAATCTTCTCGGGAAGACGGGGCATACGGTGGGGAGGGAATATTACATCAACGACGCGGGCCGGCAGATCAGGACACTCGGCCGGTCAACGTTCCTGAGGCTCAAGGAGCTAAGGGGCGAAACGGTCGACTATCCCCAGGACCTCTATCAGGGTGATTACGTCCGGGAGCTTGCCCGCAAAGTCATCGACGAAGGGATCCCCGTGCCGGCCGGGGACGAAGAGGCCATCGACTCCCTGGCGGCCTACGCCAGTTCCCACATCATGGACGGGATCAGGAACGATCTTGCTGAGTTCGGCGTATCCTTCGATAATTTCTTCCTCGAATCGTCGCTGTATGCGTCGGGTGTCGTTGATGAGACCCTTGCTATTCTCAGGGAGCGGGGCATTGCCTTTGAGAGGGACGGTGCCCTGTGGTTCAAGACGAGCCTCTTCGAAAAGGATGAGGACAGGGTCCTCATCAAGTCCGACGGAGAGAACACCTATTTCACATCAGATATCGCCTATCACCTCGACAAGTTCAAACGTTCCTACGACGTCCTCGTCGACATATGGGGTTCCGACCACCACGGATACATCCCGCGGCTCAGGGCATCCGTTCAGGCCCTGGGACGGAACAAGGAGGACCTGAGGTTCCTGCTGATCCAGTTCGTCACCCTCATCAAGGAGGGCAAACCGGTGGGCATGTCGACGCGCTCCGGCGAGTTCACGACGCTCAGGGAGGTCCTCGACGAGGTGGGCCGCGATGCCTGCCGCTTCTTCTTTCTCATGCGCAAGAGTGATGCCCACCTTGAGTTCGACCTTGACCTCGCGAAGAAGACGTCCAACGAAAACCCCGTCTATTACGTCCAGTATGCCCACGCGAGGATAGAGAGCATCTTCCGGAACGCCCGTGAAGCAGGGGTCGATACTGGCAACCTTGCCGAGGCGGACTGCAGCTTTCTGACCCTCAAGGAGGAACTTGATCTCATACGGTGGATAACCCGCTATCACAATGTCCTCGAAGGCGCCGCCAGGAGCCTCGAACCTCACCGTGTCACGTTCTACCTCATGGAACTCGTGGGCAGGTTCCACAGTTACTATAACAGGACGAGGGTCCTCGGAAATGACGCCGCGGTGACACGCGCCCGCCTTCTCCTGTTGTCAACCCTTCGGGGGGTGATCAGGGACGGCCTGGGTCTCGTCGGTGTCTCGGCGCCTGAGAAGATGTGAGGGCCCGTCCCCTGTCATCACCGGTCGTAAGGCCCGGCGGAAACGCGTAAGGAGCGTTAATGGAAAAGAAGAAGACCAGGACCAGAGAGTACATCGAATCGATCCTCATCGCAGCCCTCATTGCCCTTGTCGTGAGGAGTTTCGTCATTCAGGCGTACAAGATACCCTCGGGCTCGATGGAACCAACCCTGCTCGTCGGGGACCACCTGCTCGTCAACAGGATGAGCTACGTGGTCAAGATGCCTTTTATCGACAACGTGCTCTTCACCACGGGACAACCAAAGCGCGGGGACATCATCGTCTTCCGGTATCCCGAGGACCCCACCAAGGACTATATCAAGCGTGTCATCGCCACAGGGGGCGAGACAGTGGAGATCAGGAACAAGGCCATATTCATAGACGGAAAGAGGATAAAGGACACCTGGGGGCACTTCAGGCCCGAGCCGGGCTCCCGGGGCTTCCTGCCCTTCATCGACAAGGACAACATCCCCCCCATCAAGGTGCCCGGGGACAGCTATTTCGTCATGGGTGACAACAGGGACAACAGTCTCGACAGCCGCTACTGGGGTTTCGTGGAAAAACGGCACCTTGTCGGCAAGGCGTTGATCATATACTTCTCCTGGGACAGCGGTGCGATGAACGCTCTTCAGTACGTTCGGTGGTCGCGCATCGGCTGGCTCATAAAGTAGGCTCCAACGCCATCCTATGATTAGATTTCCCATTGATTCTGTGGTATTATTCAGGGTGATGAAAGTACCCGTACTATTTGTCTCATTCATGCTTCTTTTCTGCACCCAGCTTCATTCAGCGGTTCATTCCGATTCCGTCTACTTCTTCCTCAGAGGGTATTTCAGCGAGGCCCTGGGGAGATACGATGACGCCGAAAGGGATTACCAGAAGGCCCTGGGGGAGGACCCCGGCTCCGCAGAGCTGAGAACTTCCCTTGCCTCCCTTTTCGTGAAGAGGGGGGAGCTTCAGAAGGCGGAGCATCTCCTCGATGAAGCCATCACCCTCGCCCCTGCGAACCGCGTCGCTCTCATGATCCTCGCGGGCATCCATGCGTCAAAGGGCATCACCTACAGGGCCAAAGCCCTCTATGAGAAATTGATAGAGCTCAACCCCGAGGATACGGAGGCCTACATGTACCTCGGTTCCATCTATATCGGAGAGAAGAAGTACAGCGATGCGATCAGCATCTACGAGAAGGTGCTCGCCTATGACGATGACAACATCATTGCCCTGTACTATACAGGCCGGCTTCACGGTGAGGCCAGGGATTATGAGAAGGCGAAGACCTACCTGGCGAAGGTTCTGGAGATAAAACCGAACTTCACCCCTGCCCTGCTCGATCTTGCCACGATATACGAGATCGAGGGCAATCTGGAAAAGGCGGTAGAGTTCTACCAGGGCGTCATCGCCTACGATCCGAACGACAAGAAGGCACGCTCGAGACTGGCCACCATATTCATACGGCAGAAGGAGTACGACAAGGCTATAGGCAAGTTCGAAGAGCTCTCCGATCTCGACCGGCAGGACCTGTCCTTAAGGATCCGTATCGGCCTGCTTCACTATGAAAAGGCCCGCTACGACGAGGCCATACAGGAATTCAACATGGTTCTCGCCAGCAAGCCGGACAACTACACGGTGAGGATATATCTTGCCATGTCCTGGAGGGAAAGGGGAGATGTGAAGAAAGCCCTTGAAGAGCTTGGCAAGATCGACCCGAAGGCGGAAGAGTTTCTCACGGCCCTGAAACAGATGACCCTCATCTACATCAAGTCGGGGACCATAGACGATGGCATAAGGACGATAACAGGCTACCTGCCGGGCATGGACAAAAAACCTGAACTATATATCCTTCTGTCCATGCTCTATGAGGAGAAGAACGATCTCGCGGCGGGTATCAGTGCCCTTGAAGAGGCCCGGCGAATCGAGCCGAAAAACCTCGAGGTCCTTTACCAGATGGGCATGCTCCATGAGAAAAAGGGTGAACCCGAGAAAGCTCTGGCAATTATGAACGATGTCCTGGCCATCGATCCGGACTATCCGAATGCTCTCAACTTTGTAGGTTATTCCCTGGCCGAAAAAGGCGTCCGTCTCGACGAAGCGGAGGCGATGATACGCAAGGCCCTGACCAAGCGGCCCGATGACGGTTATATCATCGACAGTCTGGGCTGGGTTTTTTACAAGAAGGGCGATCTGAAGGCCGCCCTTGAGGAGATACGCAAGGCGAACAATCTCATGCCCGAGGATCCCACGATACACGAGCATCTGGGGGACATCTACTCGGCCCTCAAGGATTACGACAAGGCCCTCCACCACTACGAGAGATCGGTGACCCTCGAGAAGGACCCCTCAAAAAAGAATTCCGTAGAGCAGAAGCTCAGGATGATAAAAGAGAAGAAATGATGCGAAAGAGCGTCGTTCTTCTTGTCATCCTGCCCTTCCTGCTGCTCGCCTGCACGCACATCGGAAAAAGGCCCCTTTCGATATCCTGGCCTCAGGAGTTCGATTATATCGAGGCCCTCTGCGAGATCGATGTGATGCTCAAGGCGCGGCAATACACGGGCGATATGTCCCTGAGGGCTGCTTATCCGGACCGCCTGTTCCTCGAGGTCTACGGGCCTTTCGGCAACACGGTCCTCTCCGTGGACCGGTCCAGGGACCACTTCGTCATGAAGACGGACGATGAGGAGCTGACGGACGAGAACGAGTTCTACAGGCTTTTTCGCGTGCGCATAGCAGACATAATCGAGGACCTTACCCTCAAGGGGCCCCTTGGGAACGAAGGCGACCACCTCGTCAGGGAACGCCCGGAGTATACGGTATCCTATTACCTGAAGGAGAGTGACAGCAGGATCTGCTGGAAGGTGCCGGAGGGCGATCTGTGCATGAAGTTCCTCGAGGTCAGTTTCTCCCGGGAGAGATCACTTGGAAAAAGTGATAGCGGGAAGGAGTGACTCCTATGACCCGCGGGAGATAAAGGGCCTCCTTGAAAGTGGATTCAAGCGGATCGGCCTCGACATCACCGGACGCAGCGTTCTTGTCAAGCCCAACCTCCTTGCATCAAAGGCACCCGACAGGGCTGCAACCACACACCCCGACTTTCTTCGGGCCCTTATCGAACTCCTCATCGACCATTCCTGCATGGTCTGTCTCGGAGACAGCCCTGGATATGAATCCCTGGATCGGGTCCTCAGGATAGGCGGGTATACGGGCATGCTTCGGGAGCTCGGGGTTCGCGCTGTCCCATTCACCAGGGAGGTCGCGAAGAAAGGAAGCGGGATATCCCCCTACAGGGACTTTGTTCTTGGTGAGGACCCCGACAGGTACGAGGCTGTCATCAACGTTCCCAAGCTCAAGACCCACGGCATGATGGGAATGACCCTCGGGGTCAAGAACACCTTCGGGTTCATCCGGGGGTTCGCCAAGGGGCGGTGGCATCTTCGTGCCGGACGGGACAGGGACCTCTTCGCCTCCATCATCGTTGACATCCATCGCATCGTGTCGCCCACCCTGACGATCCTGGACGGGATCGTGGGAATGTGTGGCGACGGCCCGTCGAACGGCGATCCCGTTGCTTGCGGCCTGGTCGCAATCTCGCGGGACGCCTTCGCTCTCGATGCCTTCATCGAGGACCGCTTCTGGCCGGGCGCCCCCCTGCCTGTCAACGAATGCGCGGCGCGTCATGGCCTTGTCCCTCCCTTTGAAGTGATCGACCTCGGCCTGCCCCCTGCCCCGGCCCACTTTACCATGCCCAGGGCGTGCGATACGGATTGGAACCTGCCCCGTCCCGTCAAGAGACTCCTCAGAAACGTTCTCACGAAGAAACCGAAAGCGGACCGGGATACGTGCCGGCTCTGCGGCATCTGCGCCGAAGTTTGTCCCGCAGGTGCCATACGCCTCGGCGAGGGGTCACCGCTCTTTGACCACCGGGCCTGCATCCGCTGCTATTGCTGCCAGGAGATGTGTCCCCACGGTGCGATAAGGACGTAGAGGCGGGTTCCAGGTTCAAGGTTTCAGGTTTCAGACAACAGATAAAGGGAAATAGGTCGCCGTAAGGGACGAAGGCCGCTGGTTTACCCCGGGGGTTGGGCAGGTCACGGCCCTGTGCGAGAACGCCGTCTACGACATGGGGCCTGTGACCTGGGATGTACTGCGGGTCTTCTACTTTCCCGATACCCTTATCGGGATCTTTTTTGCTTCTTTGAGGGCTTTCTCCGTCTTGGGAATGGTAATGGAGAGGACCCCCTTCCTGTAATTGGCTTTGGCGCCGTCCACATTTACCTCCACAGGAAGGGGGATGGTCCTTGTGAAGGAACCGTACACCCGTTCCATCCGATGATAGCTGTTGCCCTTCTCTTCGGTCTCGTCCTTCTTCTCCCCCCGAATAGTGAGAGAGTTCTGCGTGACGGACACATCGATGTCCTTCTCGTCCATGCCGGGCAGTTCCACGGTCACCCTGAGTTCCCTGCCGCTGTCCGCGACGTCGATGCTCGGGTTGAACATCGAGGGTGTTGCTGCGAACGGGCTGATGTCAAAGCCTGAAAGGAAATGATCGAACAGCCTGTCGATGTTGGTCCTCAACGACAAAAGGGGGTACTCTTCCGGTAGCCGGGCGGTGCCCTGTGGTCTTTTTGCCAACGGTGGAATTCTTCTTGTCGTCATGATCGTACCTCCTGTGTTTCTCATGTCATGGTTCACCCCGCCTTGACGGCGATCTTCCTCATCTTTGGAACATCGTTCTTGGGCATGACCAGCCTGAGAACTCCGTTCCTCACTCTTGCCTGGATCTTTTCCCTGTTGATCTCGCCGGATATGGTGAAGATCCTCTGAAAGTCGCCTATCCCATACTCGGCGTGGAGGAGCTTCATCTGCTCGGGCATCTTCCAGTCGACCTTTCCGTAGATGGTCAGGACGTTGTCATCAAGCGTCACCTCCACGGAGGTCTCGTTGACTCCGGGCATATCGGCGATAACGACGATCTTGTCCTTGCCTTCCATGATATCGACGTCCGGGTTGTAGACCTTGCCTGCCCGTGTTCTTTCCACCAGATCCGTCTCGACGGCCTCTTTCTTCTGAATCTCTTTGGTCTTGTCAGCCATTGTGCACCTCCTTCAAGCGGATTTGATCGCGATCTTCTTCGGTTTCTCGGCCTCCGACCGGGGCAGCCTGATCGTGAGGATGCCATTGGAGAAGTCGGCCGCGACCTTTTCCGCGTCGATGGTGAACGGAAGTTCGATGGCCTTGCTGAACTGACCGTACCAGCGCTCGCGACGATGATAGGAATTCCCCTCCTCCACCCGGTCGGGCTCCCTGGCACCCTTGAGTATAAGGGTCTTGCCGATGACCGAGATGTCTATCGCACCTGCGTCGATGCCCGGGATCTCCGTTGTTACCAGGGTCTCCTCCCCATCGCTCCATATGTTGACGGCGGGAAAGTCACCCGTTGACGGCGAGACAAATCTGGACAAGACGCGGTTCATCTCGTTCTCGATCCGCTGGAACTCGGACCACGGGTCAAGGCCTCTGCCAAACATGCCAAAACCATCTGTCCACAACATGGTATCAACCTCCTTGATGAGTATTTCTATTTTGTGAAATTAATCTGTTCACTCTCGTATTTTTTGTCAAGTGGAAGGGAGGGAGTGTAAGTGAACGAATCTAATCAGATTATTCGTATAGCCGCAAATGAGGGGAGCGCGTTCGATGTTGCGGGTCCCGTGCCCCGAGGACAGGCGACAGGTATACGGGGACGGGTGCGCAAAGGTCGGGGACCATGGCCCTCAGAGTTCGATCTGCTCGTAGTTCTCACCATCGAAAGCGAAGCTCCTGTCGATCTCCATATCGCCGAGACCCCGTCGTATTTCGGTCGCATCGCTGTCGAGTCTGATACACATACCGCAGTCAGAGCTCAGATTTCTTGGCACAGGTACAAGCTCGTGCGGCACGCCCTGTTTCTTGAGCATCTTCTCGGCTCGCAGGACATCGTGGATCGAACGAAACAGAAGGATGAAGGCCTTATTCTCCGGCAATTTCCCTGACCGCCTCGACAAATGCCCTTATGTCGTCCTCTCCCGTGAAATATCCCGGAGATGCCCTGAGTGATCCGTTCGGGAACGTGCCTACCGTCTGGTGCGCCATCGGGGCACAGTGAAGGCCAATGCGAACGTACATCGACCGCCTGTTCAGTTCGTACCCCACGTCGGAAGGCAGCCGCCCTTCGATGTTGAAGGCAGCGGTTGCCAGGAACGACGCGCTTTCCGGACCCTTGTGGCCGTATACCTCAACACCCGGGATGGCCCTCAGGCCGTCAACGAGCATGCGCCGAAGCGCTTGCTTCCTGTCCATGATCGTCCCGAGCCCCTCCTTTTCGATGAAGGTCAGGCCGCCGAGGAGCGACGCGATTCCCGGTGTGTTGGGTGTCCCGCACTCGTATCTGTCAGGCAGGAACGTCGGATGCTGGATCGATTCAGACTTGCTGCCCGTTCCCCCGAACTTCAGGGGTGTAAGCTCGATGCCGGACCTCACGTAGAGGGCCCCCACTCCCTGGACGGAGAAGAGTGACTTGTGGCAGGAGAAACAGAGGATGTCCGCCCTGATCGTTTCCATGTCGACGGGCATGCAGCCGATGGTCTGGCAGGCGTCCACGATGAGCACCGCCTCGCCCACAGCATCTTTGACCCCTTCGAGGGATTGGACGGTACCCGTGACATTTGATCCGTGATTGATCACAACAGCTGCAGTGTTCTTCCTGAGGGCGGCGCGGATATCGTCGATGTCAAGGAAGCCCTCGGGCGAACAGGGCACTGCCGTGTATGATACTGCGCGTTCGTGACTCAGGAACTCCAGAGGCCGCATGACAGAGTTGTGTTCCATTCTCGTGGTCACAACATGGTCCCCTTCCCTCAGAAGGCCGAGAAGCGCCATATTGAGCGATTCGGTCCCGTTCTGGGTGAAGATGAGGCGTTCCGAGTCGGTCATCCCGATGAAGGCCGTGAGCTTTTCCCGCGTCTCAAAGATCACCCTCGCCGCCTCAAGCGACAGGGTATGACCGCTCCTGCCCGGGTTGCCGCCGATATTCGTTACGAAGCTATTTAGATACTCTATGGTCTGCGCAGGTTTTGGAAAGGATGTCGCCGCGTTGTCCAGATAGATCATGAGTGGCCCCTTGCCCGGGTGACGTGCCCGCCTAAGGCCTGATCACGTTGGTGGCTTCGTTGAATGAGGTCAGGATCTCGAACATGTTGCTTATCCTCCCCACCGCAACCTTATCCTTAAGATGAAAATAGTCGAGGCACGTTCCGCATGCGATGATCTCCATGCCGAGTTCCTCTATCTCCTTGAGGATGCCCAGGTACTCGGAATCGGCCGTCACGTTCCTGACACCCGCGTTCAGAAATATAACCCTCCAGGGGCGGATCTCCAGTTCCTTGAGGGTGTTGAGGAAAGACCGCATCAGGATCCTGCCGAGCCCGTCGTCCCCTCTTCCCATGGTCTCGGTGTCGACGTAGACGAGGACCTTCTTTTGTTCGCCGGCCTTCTCTGTCGCTATGCTGCCCTCTCGCAGGCAACCCTCGATCCTGTAAACGTTCCCATCCTGCAGCACCGTCGTCGAATAGCCCCGTGATCCCAGGAAACGCCGCACATTCTCACTGGCAGTGGGATTATCCACGACGACCTCGATCTCATTCACCTGCCTGCTTTCGAGCAGTTTCTTCGTCTCTATCACGGGCACCGGGCACGTCTTTCCTTTCAGATCAAGCTTTTCCATGGCCCTATTGTAATAGGAAACAGGACTTCAGGGCAAATGAATAATAGGCATGACAAAACGGAGAGTAATAGAAAAGCTTCAGGTTTCGCGTTTCAGGCGACAACGACACTTCATCCCTTCGTCTCTTCCCTGAAACATGAAACCTGAAACAGAAAAGGGAGGGCTCGATGCCCTCCCTTTTTTTGGCCTTACTTACCCAGTTTGGATTTGAACTTTTCTATCATCTTCGGAACGACCTCTTTGTAGTCGCCGACGATGCCGAAGGTCGCAGCCTTGAAGATGGGCGCGTCGGGATCCTTGTTGATGGCGACGATACAATCGGACGTCCTCATGCCGGCGAGGTGCTGGATGGCGCCGGAGATACCGCAGGCGATGTAGATCTTCGGTTTGACCGTCTTACCGGTCTGGCCTACCTGATGCTCGTAGGGGATCCATTCGGAGTCGACAGCCGCGCGGGATGCGCCGACTGCGCCGCCGAGGAGGTCTGCCAGCTGCTGGAGGACCGTGAAACCCTGCTCGTTCCCGAGGCCCCGGCCGCCGGAAACGATGATGTCGGCCTCGACGAGGTTGACGGAAGTGGCCGACTGTATGAACTCTACGACCTTCGTTGAAAGGTCGGCATCGGCGAGTGCGAAGGACTCTTTTATGACCTCGGCGCTCTTGGAGACATCCTTTTCACCCATGGCGAAGGCCTTCGGCCTGACCGTGGCGATCTGAGGGGCTGCCTTTTCGTTGACAACGGAGACTGAATAGTTGCCGCCGAAGGCTGCGCGCGTCATCTTGACCTTGCCGCCATCCACCGCGAGCCCGATGGTGTCCGTGCACAGGCCAAAGCCGAGTTGGGCTGCTGCGCCGGCCGCCACGTCGGTACCCATGATGGTGGCCCTGAAGAGGGCGATCTCGGGTTTGTACTTGTCGAGGAGAAAAGCGGCAGCCTTGGCGTACGCCTCGCCCCTGAAACCCTTGAAAACATCGCCTTCGACGGCGTAAACCTTGGCCGCGCCGTAGGCGCCTGCCTCTTTCGCAAGGTCATCGACCTTGTCGCCGACCACGAAGGCGCAAACGCTGGATCCGAAAGCGTCGGCCAGCTGCTTGCCTATGCCAAGAAGTTCGAAAGACATCGGTGCAATGGCACCGTCTTTATGTTCTATGTAAACCCATACATCGTTAGCCATTGTTCTCTCCCTCCTCCAAGTTATTTTATAACTTTCAAGTCAATGAGCTTGTCGGTGATCGTGTTGGCGATCTCTTCGATCTCACCCTTCAAGATCTCGCCTGCGCCGCGGGGAGGCGGTACGGCTATCTCGACCACCTTCGTGCTGGCACCTGCGGCTCCAACCTTGCCGGCGTCAACGCCAAGATCACCCGCGCTCCACTGCGGGATGTCGATCTTGGAGGCCTTCCTGATGCCCATGAGGTTCGGAAGTCTCGGCTCATTGATGCCCTTGATAACGGAGACAACGGCCGGAAGTTTAGCCTCGACCACTTCGGTGCCGCCTTCGACGGCCCTTTCCACTACGATCTTCTTGCCTGCTGCATCGATGGAGCGAACCTTTGCAACCTGTGTCAGGGGGCTGAAGCCAAGGATGGCTGCAAGTTCCGCCCCGACCACGCCGGTGTTGCCATCGGTTGACTGCTTGCCCGCGAAGACGACATCCACATCGCCGACCTTCTTGATCGCTGCGGCAAGGACAGAGGCCGTCGAATAGGTGTCGGAGCCGGCGAAGGCGTCATCGGTGCACAGGGCAACCTGGTCGACCGTCAACGCGAGGGCGTTCCGCAGTACATCCTTCGCTCCCTCGGGACCCATGGAAATGGCCACGATCTCGCCATCGTAGTTCTCCTTCGTAAGCAGTGCTTCCTCAAGCGCGAACTCATCGAAGGGGTTCGTGATGGAATCCATTCCGTCCCTGCTGAGCGTCCCCTTCGGGATATCCCATTTGATCTCTGCTTCGGTATCAGGAACCTGTTTCAAACAAACCGCTATCTTCACAGTGTCCTCCTTATATGTTTTATTCACCCTTAAAGGTGGCTTTTCTTTTTTCCACGAATGCCGTCATACCCTCTTTCTGGTCCTTTGTCGCGAAACAAAGTCCGAAATCCTTTGCCTCGAGGGCGAGCCCTTCCCTGTTGTCCAGCGAGAGGCTCTTGTTGACGCATTCCTTTGCGAGTCTGACTGCAAATGGACCGTTGGCACTTATTTTGGCGGCCAGCGCCATGACCTCAGGCATCAGCTGGTCATCTGGCAGAACCTTGTTCAGAAGGCCCATCTCGTACGCCTCGGCGGCTCCGATCGTCTTTGCCGTGAAAATGAGTTCCTTTGCCTTCGCGAGCCCCACGAGCTTTGCCGTCCGCTGCGTTCCCCCGAATCCGGGATGTATGCCGAGGCCTGTCTCGGGAAAACCAACTTTTGCCTTATCCGAGGCGTAGATAATATCGCAGGCCAGAGCTACCTCGAACCCGCCCCCCAGGGCAAATCCGTTCACCGCAGCTATAACCGGTTTCTCCATGTTCTCGAGGGTGGCGAATGCCTCGTGGCCCCTCGCTGAGAATGCCATGCCCTCCAGCGCCGTCAGGTCCTTCATTTCAAGGATATCGGCCCCCGCGACGAAAGCCTTGCCCTCGCCCGTCACGATAACGACCCTGACGTCCTTGTCCGCGTTGAGGGCCTGACCCGCCTCCTTCAACTCTACGAGCGTCTCCGAGTTGAGGGCGTTCAGGGCCTTGGGTCTGTTGAACTTCAGAATGGCTATACCGTCCTTCTTTTCAACGATA
>MVQP01000035.1 GCA_002067235.1 Syntrophorhabdus sp. PtaB.Bin047 | reverse complement strand
ACGCCGGTAACCTTACTTTCATTCTTCTTATCATGGACTGCCTGTGATATTCCATTGGGAGTAACATACAAGGTTTCAAGTTTCAGGTTTCAGGCAAAAGACAAGAAAGGAATCAAACTGTTTGGACTCAGAGCATTCCCTCTTTGGCCTTTAACCTGAAACCTGAAACTTGAAACCGTCTTTCATCCTTGGAACCTGAAACTTGAAACGGTCTTCCGTCACTTAAAGGTTATCATATCCGTCCGCGTTACCGTCGTTTGTGTGGAGACTCTCGGGGCGTTGAGGAGGTGCCAGACGGTGTATTGCTCGGCGTAGAGGTTTTCCGCCGAAAGGCCGTCGACGGGCAGGATGACCTTGAGGCCGCGAAACGCGGCTCCGCTCGCCGTGTTCAATACCGCCCCATGGGCGGCCGTTCCCGTGACGATAACGGCGGTGATGCCCCGGTCCTTCAGTATTTTCTCCAGATTCGTTCCGAGGAACTTATCGGGGCCGGATGTGACCGAAGGTTCGCCAGGCCTTGCCGCAAGTACGGGCGCCACATCGCCGATGGAGGAACCTGCCGTCAGGCTGTACACCACGGCGATCCCGCTTACGCGCGCCCTTTCCGTCAGTCTGGCCACGGCGGGCACCGACGCTATGCAGCGGGGCCGTCTTTCGTTGTTGCAGACCTGCTTGTTGAAATCGAGCAGAAGGAGCGCCGTGGTGGCGCTGTCGAGGGTCACGGTCTTGAGATCTGGGGCTTGAGGAGTCTTCACGTCCTTCCAGACGTCTATGACCGTTTCGCCCGTCGCCGTCCCGGTGACGGCGATGCACGCCGCACACAACAACGATAGGATCCACGAATGGAGTCTGTTGTTTCTCATGGAACCCTCCGGGGTCCTGCGGACCTTGCTTCCTGCTTCAACGGGACAGGATGCCGGAAAGGGTTTCACCGACACGGGCCGGGTCCTTGACCACGGCAATCCCTGCCCTTTCAAGTGCGTCCATCTTCTGGGCCGCCGTGCCGGTACCACCCGATATGATTGCACCGGCGTGGCCCATCCGCCTGCCCGGCGGGGCCGTCATCCCGGCGATGAACGCGACGACGGGCTTCGTCATGTGCTCGCGGAAATACTCCGCCGCTTCCTCCTCCGCCGAGCCTCCGATCTCCCCTATGATCACGACCGCCTCAGTGCCGTCATCATGCTGGAACATCCTCAGGATGTCCACGAAGCCAAGGCCGATGACGGGGTCGCCTCCGATGCCCACGCACGTCGATTGGCCGATCCCCTTCTTCGTGAGCTGATCGACCACTTCGTACGTCAGGGTACCGCTGCGGGATGTTACGCCGACCCGTCCGGGCAGATGTATGTAACCCGCCATCACCCCTATCTTGCAGCTTCCCGGGCTTATCACCCCCGGGGTGTTGGGGCCTATGAGGCGTACGTTCTTCCCTTTCATATATTGTTTGACGGCGATCATGTCAAGCGTCGGTATGCCCTCCGTGAGACATACCACCGTCTCGATTCCCGCTTCAATCGCCTCCATGATGGCATCTCCGGCAAACCGCGGAGGCACAAAGATCGCCGAGGCGTTCGCGCCCGTCGCCTCGGCGGCATCCCGGACGGTATTGAAAACAGGAATGCCGTCGAAGGACTGCCCTGCCTTCCCCGGCGTCACCCCTGCGGCGACCCTCGTCCCGTACTCAACCATCTGCGCGGTATGAAAGGCACCTTCCTTGCCGGTGATGCCCTGAACGATGACTTTGGTGCCGCTGTCGATCAGTATGCTCATGAGAAAACCTTTCTGGAGGGATAATAGGACCTATAGGAGGAATAGGACCTATTGGACATATAGGACATATAGGACACTTTATAGGACCTATAAGTCTTGTCGTTTGTCCTATTCGTCCTATCGCGTCCTATTGGTCTTATAGGTCCTATTGGTCCTATTCTCCTATTCGTCCTATCCCACCCTCTTCGCTATCTCTCCCACCTTTTTCGCTGCGTCGGCAAGGTCCACGGCCACCGCAAAGGCAAGGCCCGATCCCGCGAGTATCCTTCTGCCCTCTTCCACGTTCGTTCCTTCAAGCCGGACAACGATGGGCACGTCTATCACCAGTTCACGCGCCGCTTCGACAACACCCTGCGCCAGGGTGTCGCACCGGAGTATCCCGCCGAAGATGTTGATGAATATCATCTTCACATCCCTGTCGAAGATGAGGATCCTCATGGCCTCCTTCACCATCTGCGCCGTCGCCCCGCCTCCGACATCGAGGAAGTTGGCGGGCTCTGCGCCGGCAAGCTTGATGAGGTCCATCGTCGCCATGGCGAGGCCGGCCCCGTTGACCATGCAACCCACGTTCCCCTTAAGCTTTATGTAGTTGAGGTTGTGTTTCCCCGCTTCCACCTCGAGCGGGTCCTCCTGGCTTACGTCACGGAGACCCGCGATGTCGGGGTGCCGGAAAAGGGCGTTGTCGTCGGCGACGACCTTTGCGTCGAGGGCGACGACGCCCCCATCCTCGGTGACGACGAAGGGATTGATCTCGGCGAGGGAAAGGTCCTTTTCGATGAGCAGCCTGTAAAGCCCTATCACGGTGGCCATCACCGGACGGGCCAGGGACTCATCGAGACCGAGCCCGTAGAATATCCTGCTCGCCTGGAAAGGTCGAAGCCCTACCGAGGGATCAACGACCTCTGTGATCACCCTGTCCGGTCTTTCCCGGGCAAGCCTCTCGATCTCCACGCCCCCTTCGGCGCTAGCCAGTATCACGGGGCAGGCTTTTCGCCTGTCGATGACAATGCCGATGTAGATCTCCTTCGCGACGTTCACTGCCTCTTCGAGGAGAAGCGTGCGGACCGGTTTTCCCTCCTGACCCGTCTGGGCGGTGATGAGGGTCTTTCCAAGCATCTCCCACGCGGTGCGAGCGACGTCGGCAATGCTGTCCACAACCCTTATGCCTCCGGCCTTTCCCCGTCCGCCTGCGTGGACCTGCGCCTTGAGCACGAACGGCCCTTCTCCGAGCTGCCGCGCCACATTCAGCGCCTCTTCGTCAGTTCTCGCTATTTGGCCCCGGGGAATCGGGACACCATACCCGGCAAGAAGTTTCTTGGCCTGGAATTCATGTATCTTCATCGACAAGCTCCGAGATCGCCTCGGGAAATCTGATCTTTTTCGTCTTTCGGGCCGCCCTCATCCCGGCCTTTAGAGCCTCCCTGTTGAGCTTCTCCGTCCCCTTGGGAACGCGGCCGAGCACGGCGCTTTCGATGGCCCTGGCGGAGACCATGGGGGTGAGCACCGCGAGCGCCCCCAGCGCGACGATATTCGCGACCATCTCCCTCTTCAGCTCCTCCCGCGCTATGCCTGTGAAAGGTATCCGGTACGCCCTCGACATGGGTACCTGCCTGACCAGGGTCGAATCGACGACGAGGATCCCGTCAGGTTTGAGATCCATGTAGTAATCGTCGCAGGACTTCTGGTTCATGGCCACGAGGAGGTCGAGTTGGAGCGCCTTGGGGTAATCGATCTCGCCATCGCTGACGACGACCTCGGCCTTGCTCGAACCGCCGCGCGCCTCGGGGCCGTAGCTCTGCGTCTGCGCCACGAACCTGCCGTCATGGATGCCTATGGCCTCGGCGAGGATGATGCCCATGAGGATTATCCCCTGCCCTCCGGACCCGCTGAGCCTGATGTCGTACCGAAAGGCCATGCTATTCCCCCCCCACACCCTTCGACCAGCGACGGACCCTTTCGTATTCATCCTGGTACGGGGGCAGGTCCCTGTCGATAAGGACACCTATCCTGAACTTGCCCTTCAGGTCTTCCTCCTTCATCTGCGCGGCCTTTTCCATCGTCACAGCGTGGTCCCTCTGCCATTCCATCATCTCCACGGCGCTTCCCATCCGGTTCATTCGCCCGTACTGCGTGTGGCAGTGCGATATGATCTCCACAACGGAGAATCCCACCTTCTGGAAGGCTTTTTCCATCAGGCTTTCGAGGAGTTTGGCGTGATAGACCGTTCCCCGGCCGACGAAGACGGCCCCCGCCGTCACGGCAAGCTCCGACATACTGAAGGAATGTTCCACATTGGAGTAGACGCTCGTCGCCGTCTTCATGCCGTAAGGCGTCGTCGGGGAATACTGCCCTCCCGTCATGCCGTACACGCTGTTGTTGACGATGATCGCCGTGAGATCGATGTTACGGCGCGCCGCATGGATGAAATGATTGCCGCCGATGGCCACCGCGTCGCCGTCCCCCATTACGACGATCACTTTGAGGCGGGGCTTTGCCAGTTTCATCCCCGTGGCAAAGGTAAGGGCCCTGCCGTGGGTGGTGTGGAGCGTGTTGAAGTCCACGTACACAGGAAGCCTGCCGGTGCACCCGATGCCCGACACCAGGACGATCTCATCCTTTTCGTACCCCTTGTGGTCGACGGCCCTGATAAGGGCGCCCAGTATGATGCCTATACCGCAGCCGGGACACCACACGTGGGGGAATTTCTTGTCATGGCGCAGGTAATGATGGATCAGCTTGGTGATGTCCCCCATCAGTAAACCTCCTTGATCCGGGCCATTATCTCCTGCGGCGTTATGATTGTCCCGTCGACCCGGTTGATGGTAAAGACCTTGGCTTCACCCTTGTTCACTCGCTTCACTTCCCGCGAGATCTGCCCCATGTTCATCTCCGGCACGATGACCACCTTCGCCTGCCTGAGCACCTTCTCCACGTCGGTCCTCATGAACGGCCATATCGTGTTCAGTTTGAGCATCCCCGCCTTTATCCCCTTTTCCCGGCAGTCCGAGACGGCACGCTTCGCCGAGCGGGCAACACACCCGTAGGCAATGATCGCAACGTCTGCATCATCGACATGGAAGTGCTCGCCTATCTGCAGGTCCGCGAAATTCTGGCTCACCTTTCTGAAAAGCCTGCGTATGAAGGGATCGACCTCGTCGGGCCGGGATGTCGGGAACCCCCGCACATCGTGAGTGAGTCCCGTCACGTGATAGCGGTACCCCTCTCCGAAATCTGCCATCGCGGGCACCCCCCGGGGCGTGTCTTCATAGGGGATGTACCATTCCGGCGGCATCGTCGGCCTCACCCTGTTCACTATCTCGATATCCTCGTCGTCGGGGATAATGATCTTTTCCCGCATGTGGGCCACCACCTCGTCGATGAGGAGGATCACGGGTATCCTGTATTTCTCCGAATAGTTGAAGGCCCTGATGGTGAGGTCGAAGCACTCGCGGACTGTGGACGGGCAAAGGACGATGATGGGGTGGTCGCCGTGGGTCCCCCAGCGGGACTGCATCACGTCGCTCTGTGACGGAGACGTGGGAAGACCGGTACTCGGCCCACCCCTCATGGCGTTCACCACGACACAGGGCACCTCGGCTATGATGGCAAACCCCAGATTCTCCTGCATAAGCGAGAAACCGGGACCGCTTGTTGCCGTCATCGATTTCACGCCTGCAAGCGAGGCGCCGATCACCGCGCCCAGACTCGCGATCTCATCCTCCATCTGGATGAATGTGCCGTCTACCTGCGGCAGCCTGACGGAAAGCTGCTCCGCGATCTCCGTCGCCGGTGTTATGGGATAGCCGGCAAAGAACCGGCATCCGGCACTAAGAGATCCCTCGACAACGGCCTCATTCCCCTGGAGCAGCCGCTCCTTCAGGGGCTTCTTCTTCAAAGGACTCCCTCACCTTTCTCGCTTCGTCTTTTCTCTGCTGTACCGTGATGGCAAAATCAGGACACCGTATCTCGCACCAACCGCAGTTGATGCACTTGTCCGGGTCTTTGACATAGGGGTACCCTGCCTCGTCACGAGCCAGGGATCCGGTGGGACAGAAGGCGGCACAGATACCGCATGCCTTGCACCAGGCTTTGTAGATATCGACTTTTGGAGTTGCTTTTTTCTTGCGCGATTCAGCCATTAGCAAAGTGACAATTACACAGTAGAATGAACCCGTATTCTTGTCAAGCACTTTCCGGAAGGCACGTGCCAGCCCGGCGGGAGGACGCGCGAACCTCCCGCGATCATCTCATGTTGGCTGGAACCACGAAGTTCATCCCCGAGTTCTTGATGGCGTCCCTGTAATGCCTGAACGCGGACTCTATCTCCCCCTTTAGCCCCGGCGGCAGGGCGGCCCCCTTCAGGAATTCCCTGTTGAGATCGGCCAGCACGAGGTTGAGACAATACGCCGTGGCTACGGCAAGGTCATCGGAGCCGATGGTGTCGTCAACACGTATCCTGCCTGAATCATACTCGAACTGACCTTCGAAGGGGTCAAGGAAGTGGAACAGGTCCGATGCGTCGACACATACCCGCCTGAACACCCTCTGGAAGTCGCCCTTCTTCGAAATGTGGTCGATGAAGGACTCTATCTTGGACAGCACCCGCTGAAGGGCGGAGATGAACTCTTTCCGACCGTTCGCGGAGATGTCATCCACCTCCTGCACTCCCGCGCCCGCATCCTCCAGCGCCGGTGAGGCAGGCTCTTTCGGCGCTTCCGCCTCTTCCTGCGGGGCCGGTCCCACCGGGGCTTCCACCTCTTTCTCCGGCTGCGCGGCTGGTTCAGTGGCCCGTTTCGGTTCCTTCCTGGCCCTCGCCTGAGGGGCAGGAGCCTTCAGCGCGGGCCCCTCAGGACCCCGAGGACCCGTACCGGCCGCTTCGAAAGTCTCCATCGAAACACCGGAGCTTCGGTAAACGTTGAACACGGCACCGTTCCTCACGGCATTGTCCAGAACCGAAGGGATGGCTTCGCCTTCGAAGAGGGTTGCCTGACCTGATTCGGAAAGGACCTGCAGCGCGACAGGGTCCCCTGTTCTGAAGGAAAGGGTTCCGATGCGCTTACCGTCCTTTCCGAAGATCTCGATGTAACCCGTGTGTTTCTCCTGGCCCAGTTTGGTGACGAACTGTTCCATGCGGATGAAGTCTGTGCTGAGATCCTTAAAGACAAGCTCCGACCGCAGGGCACCCGTCGCGACCTCCACCTGGGCCGCCGTGAGCTCGTACACGTGGAGAAGACCCCGGGGTTGCTTCGCCAGGGCAAAAAGCTCCGGAACCGCGGTGTCTCCCGTCGTTGCCGGCTGGTCCGCATCGACACCCACCACCGCGTCTATCATCTGGCCCCGGGCGATGAAGAATGCGCCTTTCGTGCCTCCCCCCTCTATCTCCACAACTCCCGAGAAACCATTGCCCGTGAGGGCCGACAGGAGCTGCGGAACGTCCGTGTACTCCGCGGAAAGGTTCTGATGGATCGTTTTTCCCTGTGGATATATCATATCGACCTCTGTTCTTTCGTTGGACCACAGGCCCCTTTTCGACGGGACCCGTGGCCGTTCGCTGTTATCTTCTCTTCTGGAGTCTCTCGATAGCCGCCCGCACGCTTGCCTGCATCCTTTCGATGGATTCGGCCAGAACAGCGATCTCGCCCTTCGCCTTGACATCCACCGTGGTCTTGAGATCGCCCATGCTTATCTTGTCGGCCACCTCCGAAAGGTGACGAATGGGATGGACCACGGAGAAGGAATACAGGTAGATGACACCGAGCAATATGAGAAGGACAACGGCAAGGATGATGAGGATAAGGCCGAACCGCCTGTTGTACTGCTGTGCGTACGTTTTCTGCATCTGACCCATCTTTGCCGTTATGGCCTGGGCCGGTTTGGAGAACTCGTCGATGTACGTCGTGGCCGCAACAAAGAGGCCCACTCCCTTCACGGGGGCGATGTACATGTACTTCGGTCGGATGCTGCCGTCGGCATCCCTCCAGTTGTAGTACCCTCCGGCGGGTCCGGCAAGCCCTTTTTCAAGGAGTTTCCAAAACTGCGGAAGCTTCCCGGAAAGGTCGTGCAGATCCGATCCCACTAGCTTGGGGTTGGAGTGGAAATGGTTGATGGCCTGGGCATCATGAACCGCTGTATAACCCGTCAGACCGACCTTCTGGACGGCGATCTGTTTCAGGAACCCGTCGTTGCGCAGGGTCTCCATTGATGGTCTCTTCTTCACCGATCCCAGGGCGATCTCCATCTCCCTGGCTACATCCTCCGCCTTCTGCTGGATGATCTGCTCACCGAGTTTGTTGAGCGACGTCGTCGATTCCTTCAGGCTTGCCGCCCCGAGTTCGTTCATGCTCGTTGACCAGATACCGCGGATGCTCAGGAATTTAAAGCCTCCGATATCGATGTTAAGGAACAACACGCACCCCAGAAACGCGAAAGCCAGCAGGATGGGGACGAAGATTCCCGCGATGAGCCTGAAAAGTAATCCTGATGTGACCTTGTTCTCTGTAGCCATGCAAACCCCCTCCTGTGATAATAGGATTTAGTTATTTTTGCTTACGTGCAATATGCTCTGTCATGAGACGCGTGAACAGGACCCTCTTCGAGGCATCCGAGATCTCCTCGCCTATGGCCTGAATGAAGGGCGAGAGCCTGTCCTCGGGGAACGCCTCTCTCGACTCACCGAACTCCGCGAGCTTATCGTCGATGACAATGGGCGCGATGGGGCCCATGGCCTTCCTCAGCTCGTTCTCGATGACAGGAAAGAAATTACCGTTGACGGTCCTGCGCGCCCTCTCGGCCTGTTCAACCCTCTTTTCAGCCGCCTTCTCCAGGAGGCCCTCCTGGATCATGCCGCACAGGGTCTGCGATGTCTCGAAGATCTGCCAGCCAAGCGCCTCCGCGATGTCCGAAACGGACCTCATGCCGTTGCAGAGTGCCAGCACCTTCCATTGGTTCGCCTGAACGTTCCTGTTGTCCGGACACCCGTTAACAGGAATGCGGAACACAACGTTGGGAGACGGGACAAGTTCCCTGATCCTCCCCCATTCCGCTTCCCGGTTGGTCCAGATCATGAGGAGTTGCTCTGTCGGCATGTAGACCGTCTGCTCATCCGCCGCCGCCTCCCAGTCGAAGGTGGCCCTGCCCGCGTTCCATTCCATCATGGCAAGGACCGCCTCTTCGCCGGTGAGGTTCTGGGTCCTGGCATGAACAATGTTCGACCCCTCTATGTAGATCTCGCCGACCTCGCTTCCCTTGATCTGTATCATGCCCGATTTTTTTCTGCTCAAAAGGGGTGATATCAGATCGAGAAGCCTCGTTTTTGAAAGATCTCCAATGAAATCGTTCGGCATAAGCGCCTCCTTTCATGCTCGTTCTGCCACTGACGGCGTGCTGCCGCCCCGCGTCAGGTCACTACTGTCTCGATCCTTCGGATGACGAAACTCGTGGTCGCTATCTCCTGCGCTTCAGTTCCGGAACCCGTTGAAATAACCAGCTTCACAGTGTACTCCCCGGGTTCGAGTGCGCCCGTCGAAAAAGTAAAACTCCCGGCAAAAGAGCCGCCCTTGAAGTGAGCCCGGGGGGCAGAGAACGATTGTCTCGCCTTTCCCGTTTCGTGGTCTGCGATCACCACGTTCACCTTGAGCCCTGCCAGGTCACCTCCGCCACTCTCCGTCACCGTATAGTAAATGGTCTCCGATAACCCCTGGAATATGGGGCTCGGCTGCGCGCTCACCGTTCCTTCGAGACCGCCCAGTCCTGCCTCAGGCAGGTCTTCCGGCACCAGCCCATCGACTCCCTCCGGCCGACCGTACCCGTCATCTCCGCCCTCTGCGGGTAAGCTCCCGGCCCCAACCTCTGCAGCCCCTTGCTGTCCGTCCACCGTGGAGAGACCCTGCGAGGGAACCACCGTTCCAGGTACATCCTCCACCGTGAAGCCAGCCACGGCCAGCTCCGTTTCTCCCTGGTCTTCTCTCAGCAACAGGCGGAGTCTGTGGGGCCCGGCATTGGTTGCGACAAGCTTGAAGGCAAGCCCGTCGATACCCTTGTCCTCACCCGGCGCGCACCGCACGTCCCTTATGATGCTATCCTCAATGAGCACCCCCTGGGCATCCTCCATCATCACCCTGACGTCGAGGGCCCTGGGGAGATCGCTCAGGTTCCTGATGGAGCAGAAAATGACCGCGTCCTCCCCCATCCTGTAGACCTGCTTCTCCGTACCGATGGAACAGGCAAAGGGCGAGGGAAGAACGAGAACGTGACAGGGGCCCACTTCCCTGTGCGCCGTCGCCCCTGACGTATCCTTGTAGGTCACATCGAGTGAGCGGTTGACGAGACGCTTCTCACCGGGGGTCGTATCTCTCAGCGTGACGTTGAAAAAAAGATCCTCCCGCTGGCCCACCCTGAATTCCTTGATACGCCACTCTATGACCGTTCCGTCCTGTCCCTGTTCCACCCGCGAAGGTTGCCGCGTGAAGGAGCCTTCATCCACGGTCACCTTCCCCACCGCCACGGTATCGGTGATACACACCTCCTCCATGGGAGCAACGGGGACCGGCGAATAGTATATGGGGGTGGAGAAAAATCTCGTGCCCCTGTCCGTGCCCCTTCCGGTCCATATCCAGTTCGCCTCCAGGTCGATGCCGAACCGCGTCGACCACGAGCCTTCGCCGTTTTTGCACACGGCTGTGACCGAGCCTTCCGTCCCTCCAAACCCGTCGGTGTAGACCCGCCAGGCCCCTTCCGAGGTCACAAGGTGCCTCGATCCGTCGGCGAAATGAAAACTCTCGTCATTGAGGACCAGGTCCGCCATGAATGCCGCCACCGGGCCCGTGTTATCGACGCACTTCACATGCAGGTAGTTGGTGAGGCCGGGCACCAGGGGGGCGTTGAGGGTATGGACGGAGGACCATCCCTTCCCCCGGCCCGCCAGCGTGCCTTCCCCGGATTCTTCCTGGCTTATGTACACCGAGAAGGCGTCGCTCGCTGTGATGGCCGCCGAAACGGACAACGACGAAAAGGAGGAGATACGTACCACCCTGTCCGCGTAGGAAGGAACCATCCAGATGCATTCGCCGTCGAAGACACCGCCGGCGAAGGCATTCACGCCTTTGATGAAGCCCTGTGGCCATTCGAAGTGCTCCGTCACCTCTGCCGTATCCTTGTCTATCCTGACGACGCGGTCGGCGTTCAGGGGGACCATCCAGATGCCCTGACCATCGAAAACACCGCCGGCGAAGGCATACTCCACCCTGCCAAGCCCTTCGGGCCTGCGGTGGTGACCGGTCATCTCGCCCGTCTGACTGTCCACTCTCACAACCCGGTCCGCGTAGTACGGCACCAACCAGATGTAGCGGCCGTCGAAGACACCGCCGGCGAAGGCATACTCCACCCTGCCAAGCCCTTCGGGCCACCCGCTGTACGCGCTCATTTCGCCCGTGCGGGTGTCCACTTTCACGACGCTGTCGGCATTGGCCGGGACCATCCAGATGTGGCGGCCGTCATATACACCGCCGGCAAAGGCATACCCACCCTTCGCAAACCCCTTCGGCCACGCATTGTATTTCGTCATCTCGCCGGTGCCCGTGTCCACCCTCACGACACTGTCGGCGTAGGAGGGGACCATCCACATGCATTCGCCATCGAAGACGGCTCCCGCAAAAGCATGGCCGCCCTTTGAGAACCCGTCCGGCCACTCGTTGAACGCTGTCATCTCGCCGGTGCCCGTATCCACCCTCACGACACTGTCGGCGTTGGCCGGGACCATCCAGATGTGGCGGCCGTCGAACACGGCGCCGGCAAAGGCCATGTTGCCCTTGCGGAACCCGTCCGGCCACTCGTTGAACGCGGTCATCTCGCCGGTGCCCGTGTCCACCCTCACGACACTGTCGGCGTTGGCCGGGACCATCCAGATGTGGCGGCCGTCGAACACGGCGCCGGCAAAGGAAAGCGCATTCTTGTAAAATCCCCGGGGCCACTGTCCGTATCCGGTCATGACAGTCCTCAGGCTCAGCGGATTCGGCGCGATACCCCCGCTGAACCCATATCCGTCCTGGTTGAATATGGGGGGCGACACCCTGTTGGCAACCGCTTCATGGTCAAAGGGCATAAGAGGTTTGCCGTCCACGCACGTGAGGCTCGAGCCAGCATAGCTCACAAGGACCTCCTGTCCCCGCGCCACCGCGCCGGCAAGAACAAGGTCGATCCTGGTAATGTCGGACTCCCTGAGGCGCACCTCTGCAACGGGGCAGGGGGCTCCGTCGGCTGTGACCGTGAACAACGGGACTTCTCCGGCCGGCTGTGCCATTGCCTTATCGAAGGCGATCGTTATCCTGTCGCCGGCCGCATTCGTTCCGGCGGACAGGAAGGAAGGGTTGACTGTCGCGCCCATGCCTTCCAGCCGGATAGCCACCCTGACTTGCTTGTCGCCGTCAGGGGTCACTACTGCAGGCTCCACACTCTTGATGACCTCGATCCTTGTCGATGGGGCGACGCGGATGGTGGCCCTCGCCTGCCCGCACAGGACCTCTCCTGAGCGGACCGACACCTCTACCGGATATTGCCCGCACCGGTCGAAGACATGGGTCAAAGCAGGCAGCTCCAAGACCGTCTCGGTCGTTGTCAACGGCAGTTCAAGATCGACACGCCCCTGGTGGACGACCGTCCCCTCCGGGTCCTTCACGAGGAACTCAACGCTGACAACGGCGTCCGTATTGCACCTGTTCTGCAACGCGAGACGTATCTGAACCCTCCTTGTATCATCCTGATTGAGGTTCGAAGGGGTCACGACGAGATCGAGGTCATCGACACCGACAGAGGGAACAACGACGAATGGGAGCTTCCTTTCATCGAGAACGCTCCCGCTGGCAGCGTCGGCAACATGGAAACGCACGCTGTAGCGGCCGGGCTGGCTCATGCCGGTGTTCCACAGGAGGGTTACGGGCTCGGAGGCCCCGGCACCAAGTTTCACCGCAGGACCCGTCTCATGGGCCGCCACGTCCACTATGTGGCCGCGGGCATCGGCAAGTTGAGCGTTCACAACAATGCTGAAGTCCGCCTCTGACCGGTTCTCGATGGTGGAACATATCCTCACCGTTTCGTTCGGGCCGTATTCCTTCCTGTCCGTGTCGACGGAACGTACGATAACGCTCCTGCCGGTGGAAGCAGTCTCCTGAGCAACCTCCGGGATGAGGGCGGCGCTGGCCCTCCGGCGTGAAACAAGAGAGATCTTTGTCCGTTCATAGGTTCCCCGGAACTGGCCCTTCGAGCCCAAGCCTTCATCGTCGCCGGTTTCCGCTCCTATCCCGTCCTGGCTAGCCGAGGATATTCCGACAGACTCGGGGTATCCATCACCCGCGTCACCCGGCCGAACACCCGCGTGCCCTCCCTCCTCGGCTGCCGCTTCACCTTCCCCGGTCATGTCGGCCACAACAGCTTCTTCCGAAGGGACGCACGCTTCAAGAGCAAGCGCGGTCGAGTACAGGTCGTCGTTCCACGAACCATTCTCCGATTGCGCCAGAATGAGGTATTCCTTTGCCCTTACCACGGCTTTCGAGTCATCGGGCAAACCCTCGAGGGCATGACAGGCCAGGGCCGTCTCATGGACGGTGGAGAAGGCATCTCCAAAGCCTCCGTCCGGGTGCTGCCTGGCAAGCAGGTACACCGTCGCCTTCTTCAGGGCGGCGCGTCCTTCCTCCTCCGGGGCACAGCGCTTGAGCGACATCACGGCCAGCGCGGTCATATGGATGGAACTGGGCCCCTCCTGCGACGCTCCCCATCCGCCGTCCTCCCTCTGGAGAGAAAAGAGATAGCGAAATGCCGCACCTGCCACATTATAGCCCGAACCACCACGGCTGCCCGCGACGCCGTTCTCGTCAAGGGCCCCTTTGTCATGGACGTTCTTCACAGCCGCCGTCCCTCCCCGAGCGGAACCCGTGTGGACTGCGTGAACACACACCCTCCAGGACCCTTTCGGCCAATGCCGACCGTACACCCTGGTTGTTCATACAGCGCTATCATCGAGCTTCGCATCTATAGCCACATAAGTATCGCTGCCCATTCGCAGCACATAGGCAACAAGCCCGGAGAACCAGATGATAACTCCACTCGCGATGCTTTGACCGGCCCCGGTTCAACCAATGTAATGCAACGTATATATTTAAGATGAAATACGATTATATTGTAGAAGTGCGGGAGTTGTCAAGACAAATGTGATGATATGTCATACTCTACTGCCTATCTGTTAGACTCTGTTGCACTACGGACGCGCTCAGCCTCTTTGCGGGACTCTATGATCAGCGTGACGGGGCCGTCGTTCGTGAGGCTCACCTCCATGTGGGCTTGGAATACCCCGGTCTGCACATCGGCAACGCGGAGCCTGGCCCTTTCCACGAAGGTTTCGAAAAGG
Source organism: Syntrophorhabdus sp. PtaB.Bin047 (assembly GCA_002067235.1). Taxonomy (GTDB): domain Bacteria; phylum Desulfobacterota; class Syntrophorhabdia; order Syntrophorhabdales; family Syntrophorhabdaceae; genus Delta-02. Next base: position 12,245 of record MVQP01000035.1, on the reverse strand, counting down.
ACCTTCGCCTCGCCTGAAGGCATCGCGTCTGAGAAAGACGGGCGCCGTCCCCTGGTGCAATCCCCATAGAGAGTGAACTGAGACACAACGAGCAGGGAGCCGCCCCTGTCGAGCAGCGACTCATCGAACTTGCCGTCCTCCTTCTCAAAGATCCTGAGGTTGATGATCTTATCGATCAGCCAGTCGATGTCCTTTTCGCCGTCACCTTTCGCTATACCGAGGAAAACCAGCAGGCCGGGGCCTGTCTGCCCGACACATCGTCCATCAACTACAACGGAAGCACTCCTGACCCGCTGGATCACCGCGCGCATCTGCCCTCCCCGCTGCATCCCCCGCACCCGGCAGTCCCGGGAGCGAAAGCAACAAAAGGGCCCCTTCTTCAGGGGCCCTGTCTCATATCATTATATATATGGCATTGTGCCTACTTCTCCTGGGCCTCTCTCTCGCGCTTTGCCGCCTCGACTATCTTGTCGGCGATCTGTGCGGGGACCTCCTCGTAATGGGAGAACTCCATGGTGAATGTTCCCCGTCCACCGGTCATGGACCTCAGGTCGGGCGCATACCTCAGCACCTCGGCCATGGGCACCACCGCCTTGACCACCTGGTTGCTACCCTTGGTCTCCACGCCCATGATCTTGCCCCTGCGGGAGTTCATGTCGCCCATGATGTCCCCCATGTTCTCGTCGGGCACGATCACTTCCATCTTCATGATGGGTTCGAGGAGAGCAGGCTTGCACATCTCGAGACCCTTCTTGAAGCCCATAGACGCCGCGATCTTGAATGCCATTTCCGACGAGTCGACGTCGTGATACGAGCCGTCATAGAGGGTAACCTTGAAATCGATGACGGGATAGCCCGCCAGGATGCCCTGGTTCATGGCCTCCACGATGCCCTTCTCGACCGCGGGAATATACTGCCTGGGGATCGCCCCGCCGACGATCTTGTCCACAAACTCGAAGCCCTCGCCGCGGGGTTTGGGAGCAAGCTCCAGCCACGTGTCGCCGTACTGGCCCTTACCGCCCGACTGCTTCTTGTATTTTCCCTGGACCTTGGTGGTCCCCTTGATGGTTTCCTTGTAGGGGACCTTCGGGTCTTTGAGCTCCACCTCGACACCGAACTTGCGTCTCATCCTCTCCACGATGACCTCGATATGGACCTGGCCCATGCCGGAGAGGAGGAACTCTTTTGTCTGCTCGTCGCGGGAATACTTGATGGTCTGGTCTTCCTCGATGAGCCGCGCCAGCGACGTGTTGAGCTTGTCTTCATCGCCCTTTGCCTTGGGCTGCAGCGAGAAGGATATGACCGGATTCGGCACCGTCACACCCTCGTACCTGATGGGTGACTTCTCATCGCAAATGGTATCGCCTGTCTGGACGTCCTTGAGCTTCGCCACGACGGCTATGTCGCCAGCGCTTGCCGAACCCGCTGGTTTCTGTTTCTTCCCCACGAGGGAGAAGATCTGTCCGATCCGTTCCTTCTCGTCCTTGAGGACGTTGAGTACCGTCATGTCGGGATGGAGCTCTCCCGAGTAGACCCTGAAGAGTGTCAGCTTGCCCGCGAAGGGGTCGGTGATGGTCTTGAAAACGAGTGCGCTGAAAGGCTGACCCGCCGATGACTCGCGCGTCGTCTTCTCACCCGTCTTCGGGTTGATCGCCTCCACTTCCTTCTTGAACGAGGGAGCGGGAAAGAGCTTCACTATGCCGTCAAGCAGGGTGCTGACGCCTATGTTCCGCACTGCTGAGCCGCAGAAAATGGGAACGATCTTGTTGCCGGCAATGCCCGCCTTGAGGCATTTCTCGATCTCCTCGGGGCTTATCTCGTCGCCATTCAGATAACGCTCCATGACCTCATCATCGATCTCCACGGCTGTTTCCACGAGTTTCTCGCGAAACTTCTGTGCGAGGTCGAGCTGCTCGGCCGGTATGTCCACAACATCAAAGCTGCCCGAACCGTCCCCCTTGAAGACGTGGCACTTCATGGTAAGAAGGTCCACGACCCCCTTGAAGTCTTCTTCCTGGCCCACGGGTATCTGCGCGACAAGGCACGTCCTGTCAGTAAGGTTCTTCTGGATGTCCTCCACGGTCCTGATAAAGTCGGCGCGCTCCCGGTCCATTTTGTTCACGAAGATGGCAGCCGCCGCACCGAACTCACTGGCGTATCCCCAGACCTTTTCCGTTCCCACCTTCACACCTGATACGGCGCTCATAACGATCACGGCGGCATCGACGACCCTCATGCACAGCTTCGCGTCGGAGATGAAATTGTCGTCACCGGGAGTATCGAGGAGGTTGATCTTGTTCTTTGCCCACTCGAAGCAAGCCAGAGTCGATGATATGGTGATCTTCCTTTCCACTTCCTCCGGCTCGTAGTCCATAAGAGAGGTACCTTCGTCTACGCTGCCGAGCCTCGTGTTCTCCCCGGCCAGAAAGAGCATGGCTTCCACGATCGATGTCTTGCCCTCTCCACCATGAGAAAAAATGCCAACATTCCTGATCGCCTCAGGCTCGTACTTTTTCATGAAAACTCCTTTCGACGCTGAAAAATCGTTTAAAATCCCGTGAATTTAACATGGCTTTCCCTAAAAAATCAAGAGGAAAGGGTTTGCCCCGAAGGGCACACGGGTCTGCGCTCCGCGCAAACGGGCACACGGGTCTGCGCGCAAGCACGCAGATGAGGAAAAACGAGAATATCCGCGGGAATAGCATGGCAGTCTCCCTCGCGTCGACGACAAGCTCCTGCCCGTTGTCCTACCGTGAACCATCCTCGCCATATTAATGGTGTTTCTACCCCGTGTGCCCGCGTGCCCGTGTGCGGGCTTGCCGGCCCGGCAACCCCATTCCATCTTGACTCCCTATCAGTTTTATGTTTAAGTAGTAATTTCAAAATACAAGAAGGATGAACGATGAAGAGAACCTACCAGCCTCATAACAAAAGCAGAAAGAGAACGCACGGTTTTCTCGTGCGCATGAGAAGCGCTTCCGGCCGCGAAGTGATCAGGCGAAGGCGGGCAAAAGGCAGAAAGAGCCTCGCCGTTTGATCGGCCCGGAGGGGTCCGAATAGGGACTCTGGCGGCAACTACCCGTACTGACCGCCGCCAGTAGAACATGACCTGATGACCCGCACCCTGAAGAAAGAAGAAAGGCTCAAGAGGGGGGACTTTCGCACCGCAGCATGGACCAAATGTTCAGAGACGGCCCATTTCGTCCTGCTTGCGGCGGAGAACCGGTGCGGTATCAAAAGGTTTGCCGTCACCATACGCAAGAGAACGGGGGTTGCAGTAGTGCGCAACAGAGTGAAGAGGATCGTGAAGGAGTTCTTCCGGTCACACAAAGACCTCTTCAGGGAAGATTCGAATAGCCTCATCAGGGTCAAGGGATTGCCCGAGAGCCTCACCATGGGAAGCATGGAACCGGAGCTCATGGCCCTCCTTTCTTCGACGAAAAGGCGCACAAGCATCAGGTAATGAAGAAAATCGTCATTTTCATTGTGAAGTTTTACAGGGTGGCCTTTTCCGTCTTTATGCCCGTTCAGTGCCGGTTCTACCCGACTTGTTCCCAGTACATGATAGAAGCCGTTGAAAAAAAGGGTGTCTGGAGAGGTACGCTCCTGGGGCTCAAACGTATATTGAAATGCAATCCGCTGTTCCCTGGCGGATATGACCCCGTACCATAACGGAGGTAACGAATGGATAAACGCACCATCATCGTGCTCGTGCTGACGATGGCCATGCTTTTCGTGTTTCAGACGTACTTCATGCCGAAACAGGCACCGCAACAACCCGAGACCCAGACCAAACCCGCACCCCAGGGTGAGGCTCCGAAACCGGCTGCCGCAACCGATACCGCGAGGACAGCACCGGGAGCAACTCCACCGTCTCCCGCCGCTGCCCAACCAACAGACAAGAAGGCGGTCAAGACCTTTGCCGTTTCCACGCCGTACCTCGACGTAATGCTCACAGATCTCGGCGGAGGGATATCGAGCGTGAAGCTCAAAAAATACAAGGAGACGGTCAAGGGGACGGAGGAGAAAGAGCTCATTGAAGATGTAAAACCGTACGTATACAACCCTGCCGTCCATCAGAACGGATCCTTCGACCGCACGTATTTCAAGCCCGACAAGGCCGGTCTCACGGTCAAAGACAGCTCCGCGTCCATAACCATGACGGGAGCCCTTGAAAACGGCACAACACTGAAGAAGACGTACACATTCTATCCTGACACGTACACCATAGACGTCTCCGTGGAGATCGAGGAATCGAAGGCCCAGGGAGTACTGGCGGATTTCGCGGTGATATCGGACAAGAAGGATTCCAGCTACGTCTTTAAGGGACCATTCGTTTTCGACGGGAAGAGCCTGAATCAGATCGAGTCGATCAAGGAAACACAGAATTTCAACAGGAACTATCAATATACGGGATTCGACGAAGGCTTCTTCACATTCGTCTACATCCCCTCAGAGGACAAGAAACCGGCGCTATCCATCGGAAAGACGGACAAGAACATACCCTATATCCGCCTTGCTCCGACAGGAAACAAGATCACGGGCAAGCTCTACTTCGGCCCCAAGAAGACCAACGTGCTGGCAAGTCTCAACGTCAAGGCAGAAAAGATCATAGATTTCGGATGGTTCGACGTCATAGCCAAACCCCTCGTGTGGCTTCTCGACTTCTTCAACCGTTTCACGCACAACTACGGTATAGACATAATCCTGCTCACGATCCTGATAAAGATAATCTTTCACCCCTTGAGCGTGATGAGCTTCAAGAACATGGCGAAGATGCAGGCGGTGCAGCCCGAGATCAAGAAGCTGCAGGAAAAATACAAGAACGACAAGGCCCGGCTGAACCAGGAACTGATGCAGATATACAAATCGCGGGGTGTCAACCCGATGAGCGGGTGCCTTCCCATGCTGCCCCAGATCCCGGTGTTCTTCGCTCTCTACAAGGCCCTTTCCGGCGCCATCGAGCTAAGGCACGCACCTTTTCTCTGGTGGATCAATGACCTGTCAGCACCGGAGGACCTCTTCTCCTTCACAGCCATGGGGTATACCATCCCCATCCGGCTCCTGCCGCTCATCATGGGCGTAACCCAGGTCATACAGCAGAAAATGACACCGACAAGCACCGACCCGATGCAGCAGAAGATGATGATGTTCATGCCCATCGTCTTTACCTTCATCTTCTGGGGCTTCCCGTCGGGACTCGTGTTATACTGGCTCGTCTACAACGTCGCCTCCATCGCTCAGCAGTATTACATCAACAGAAAGCTCAAGGTGGCCCGGTAAGGAGAAAGAACACATGGAAACGCTCGAGTTCGAAGGCAAGACATACGAGGAGGCCGTCAAGAAGGCCTCCGAGGAATTGAATGTCGATGAAAGGGACCTCGACATAGAGGTAAAAGAGGTAGACACAAAGGGTATCCTCGGCCTCCTGGGCACGAAGAAGATACGCATCATGGTCAAGTTGAAGACAAACGAGGAAGACAACGCTGAAGAGGCGCCCGTCAACCCGGCCTCCGGTGAGGCCTCTCTCCGGGAGACGGCCCAGGAATTCGGAATAGCCTTCCTGAAGGATTTCGGCAGACATGTCGGGCTCGAATTCCAGGTCATGGCGACGGACATAAGCGAGAAAACCGACAGGATACTCTTTCTCGTCCAGTGCGACGACGGCGACGTCCTCATTGGCAAGGACGGGGAGATCCTCGAGGCCCTGCAGCATCTCCTGAGGTTGGCGGTAGCCAAGAAATTCAAACTTAACCTCAAACTACTTGTAGATATCAACGGTTACAGAGAAAGGAGAAAAAAAGCTTTAACTCTTATGGCGAAACGTCTCGCCGATAAAGCAAAAAGGTCAGGAAAGAAGTTCAAAACAGACCCATTGAACCCCTACGAGCGGCGCATCATCCACACACTCTTCAAGCATAACAAGGGCATCACCACGAAGAGCGAAGGAGAGGGGCACATCAAGAGGGTCGTCCTCACCCCGACGGGGATCCCTTTCGGAGGCGACCGGGGAGGACCCCGGGGAGGTGCCCGGGGAGGTTTCCGTGGCAACACGCGCGGAAGACGCTGATACCATATGTGCCGTCTCGACACCCCCTGGTGAAGGCGGCATCAGTATTATACGCATCAGTGGGCCCGAGGCACACCGCATCCTGCACGAGATCTTCAGGCCCCGCAGTAGAACCCCGCGCAAACAGGAATACGGCAGGCTTCGGCTCGGACATATTGTGGACCCCGCCGACGCCAGGGAGGTGGATGAGGTCCTGGCCGTCGTCATGGCCGCCCCCGCGACGTATACCCGCGAAGATATTGCCGAAATCCATTCTCATGGCGGTTTTGCGGCGCAGAAGGCCATCATGGACCTCGTGATGAGGCAGGGCGCCCGTCTCGCCGAGCCCGGTGAATTCACCCGCAGGGCCTTCCTCAGCGGCAGGATCGACCTCGTTCAGGCCGAATCGGTCCTGGATCTCATACGAAGCGAGACGGACGAGGAGCTGCGATACGCCCTCACCTGTCTCAAGGGCAGCCTCTCGAGAAGGATGATCCTCTTCAGAGAGACGCTGAAGCAAGCTCTCGTAGCCGTGGAGACCACCATCGACTTCCCCGATGAAGACCTCCATATAGATCTCTCGGGACCCTTCGCATCCCTCGGGGGGACAAAGAAGGAGATCGACGGGCTCGTATCCTCGTATTACGAAGGAAAAGGGCTCAAGCAGGGCTTCGAAGTCCTCATACTGGGCCGCACGAACGTGGGGAAATCCAGTCTTCTCAATGCTCTTGTTCTCAGGGAGCGTGCCATAGTGACCGCCTTACCCGGTACCACACGGGACCTCATCGAGGAGACCATCTATCTGAAGGGGGCAAAGGTCCGCCTCATCGACACGGCCGGGATACGAGCACCCGAGAACCCCGTGGAGGAGGAAGGCATACGCCGTGTCAGGGACAGGGCCGCCGAGGCGGACCTCATCCTCTGGGTCCTCGATGGTTCCCTCCCCTATTCAGAGGACGATGAACGGGTGCTAGACGATATTCGTCAATATAATAAGATTGTTGTGATAAATAAGTGCGACCTCACACAAAGTTTAGATGATAACATACTGTCGTCAAAAGGACTAACCGATATATTGCGCATTTCCACTAAGGATGGTACGGGCCTTGACGATGTCAGGTCGTCCCTCATCTCCGCCCTCGCGGGGAATGGGCGAAAGAATTCCCTCCTCATTACCACCCTTCGTCACAGGGATATCCTCATGAAGGTTTCCTCCAACATAGCCGCCGCCATCGAAGCTCTCGAGATGGGGAGCCCTGCTGAGATCCTCGCATTCGAGCTCCATGAAGCGCTCCATCACCTTGGTGAGATCACAGGGGAAACCTGCCCCGAAGAGATCCTCGACGAGATCTTCAGCCAGTTCTGCATAGGGAAGTAAGGCCCCGCCGCCGCGAATGCTACCGCTTGAAGGTTGGTGGCCTCTGGGGCTCTTCCGATCCCACTGGTTTCGAGGGAACCACGCCTGCTGGAGTGGTCAGCGGAAAACACACGTTGTCTTGCAGGATACCAAGGATAGCTTCCTGGTTGAAGTACGTCCACGGACCGTTTTGCATGCGCGGTGCCGGTGTTTCTCCCGGTTTGGCGGAATCAAACTCCCTTTCGGCGACAACGCGGTATCTGCTGGAACCACAATCGAGCTCCATGAGGGTCTGAACCTTCTCGATCTCATTGCCGTCCTTATCGGGCTGCGTTATCCGCTCCCACACCCTCACGACGCGCTTATCGAGCCTCTCGATGCTGTTGGAGTCGAAATAATACCTCCTCATCTCATTCCCCATGTAGAGCCTCCATTGTGGCTGGCCCTTCTGAACCTCCTTCTTCGGCTGTTCTCCGGCCTGTACTCCGGGTTGAGGCTGCGACTGAGGCTGCGCCGTCTGCGCCGTGCAGGTGATCGACACGGCCAGAACGATAAAAACTCCGATAAGACCCTTCAAAAATGCTCCCCTTCCTTTCATGGCCACTCCTTGCATGTTCTCTTGTGTCATCATCTTCCCATCCCCTCAATAGTATTGACCTGCGTGCCTGCTTCGCCCGTCACGCCCGTCACGCCGGCAGGCGGCCCGGAGACTGCGGGAAAATCCCCGGCGGGAAAGCGGCCCAGGACGGAACCCATGAAGTTCATCCATATCGGCAAACACACCCGCCCCCCGCTTTCTCCCTTCCCCAGCGAGGTCCTGGCGTCAAATCCGACCCATACCCCCGTTGCGACCTGGGGAGAATAGCCCACGAACAAGGCGTCGTAGTAATTGCTCGTCGTTCCCGTTTTGCCCGCCACGGGATACCCGATGCTGGAGGCGCCCTTCGCGGTCCCATACTGCACCGGGCCCTTGAGTAGGATATTCATCGACGAGGCCACTTCCTCGGGCAGGGCCCTTTCTTTCTGCACGCCATTCTCTTCCAGAACGGTGCCGTCCTGATCAACTATCTTCCTGACAAATATGGGCTTTATGCGATAGCCCCCGTTCGCGAAGGCGGCGAAGCCTTTTACCAGTTCCAGGAGCGTAACGTTCGATGAACCGAGGGCGATGGACAGGTTGTTCTCGATGTCGGCCTCAATGCCGATGTCCCTGATAGTCTCCTTGACGGGGGCAATGCCGATCTCCTCAAGGAGCCTCACCGTGGCAGCGTTCTTTGAGTACGCGATGGCGTCCCGCATCGATATGTCGCCCGAGTATTTTCCATCATAGTTCCTGGGTGTCCAGGACCTCCCCATCCCCGTCGAATAGCTCTTTGGTTCGTCATGGAGAACAGAATCGGGCGTGTATCCCTTCTTCAGCGCAGTGACATAGATGAAAGGCTTGAAGGCACTGCCGGCCTGCACCTTCGCCACCGTGGCCCTGTTATAGGGGCTTTTCTCGAAGTCCCTTCCCCCGACGATGGCGTAGACGTACCCCAGGTTGACATCGAGGCTTACGAGCGATCCTTCGACCTTCAGCGAACGAACGGCCTCGAAGAGAGGTGCCTTCTTCTTGTCTTCCCCGGTACAGAGACCTTTCACCACGTCACCGGGATTGAAAGGATGGGTGTCCATCTTGAGGACGCCCTTTTGCTCGCCGACAAAAACAGCATATCCTTCCTTTATCCTCTCCGATATAAGGAGATTACAGGTCCGGCCCTTGCTGACGGGCACCAGCCTGCGGTCGCGCTCTTCCGCGCGTTTGAAGTCGTCCCATTTGCCCCGTCCCATGTGGTAGAGGACGGCATATTCGCCCTTTCTCCGTTCATAGAGCTCAAGACCTCTCTTTATCGCGTCCTCGGCGGTCTTCTGCATCCGCCTGTCCACAGCCGCGTATATCTTCAACCCTTTCCGGGAGAGAACCCCCTTCCCGTAGCGGGCTTCCACATAACGGAATATGTGGTCCTTGTAGTAACTGTCGGCAAAGACACCGTCATCCTCCCTGATATCGACCTTTTCCTTGAGCATCTGTTGCTTCGCCTTCTCGGTGATGAACTTCTTCTCCGCCATCTGGTCGATGACGTATTCCTGTCTCATCCGGGCATTCCCGGGATGCTTCTTCGGCGTGTACCGGGAGGGAGCCTGCACGATACCTGCCAGCAGGGCAGCTTCTGCGGGCGTTACGTTCCAGACATGCTTTCCGAAGTACACCTGGGACGCCGCCTCCACCCCATAGACGCCATGCCCCATGTAGATGTTGTTGAGATAAAGGTTGAGGATCTCGTTCTTGCTCAGGTAGTTCTCCAGTTTGTATGCCAGGATCGCCTCGCGTATCTTCCTGTTCAGGCTCTTCTCGGGACCGAGGACGAGAGACTTGATGACCTGCTGGGTGATGGTGCTGCCTCCCTGGGCCATCCGGCCATACGCCACGTTCTTGATGAACGCCCGCAGTATGCCCATCGGGTCGACGCCCCCGTGTTTGAAAAAATCGGCGTCCTCCGCCGCCAGAAAGGCGGCCCTGACATGCTTGGGGATCCGCTTGTAGGCAACGAAGACTCTGTTGTCGGGCACGAAGAGGTAGGTGAGCTCATCGTGCACATCGTAAACGCTGGTGACGGGTTTGTTCTTGAGGTCCTTCAGCGCCACGACGGAGGGTATGTCGTTGACAATAAAAAAAATGAAGGCGGCGACGAAAAGCACCGCCGACGCAACGAGAAGGATCAGCAGATATTTGTAGATCTTTCCCGTCGAACTCTTCTTCGTCTTCTTTTTCTTGCTGTCCTTCTTCAAAATACTATCGAACCCTTTCTGACATCATAGGTGCCCGAAACGGTGATCCTCAGCTCCACGATGGAGGTGAAGGGCAGAAAGCCCATGGTCCAGAGGGGGTCGTCAAGGGTGTTCCCGAGAGAATGGAGAAGATCGACGAGCTTTCGAAGGGCCCGGTCCAGTTCGGGCAGCGGGACACGAGACATGATGGCTCCCAGCGGCAACCGCAGGGCATGGAGAACCTTGCCGGCATCAACGACGGCTATTCCCCCCTTCATGGCAAGCACCGTGTTCGCTGCCAGAGCCATGTCATCGTCGTTGAAGCCGTGGACGAGAAGGCCATGCGTCTCGTGGGCCACCGTGGAGGCAATGCCCCCGCAGTCCGCCCCGAAACCATGGAGGAACCCCTGGCCCCACTTCTTCTGCTCCCTGCGGGAGTACACGATCTTCCGCACATCGCCCTTCCTGTCGGGCAGTATGATATTCCCGTCCCGCGGCAGGGCGACATCCATGCGCCTCGTGACGGTGCGGTCGACAATGTCTATGACGGGAACCGTTTCGACATCCGGCCGCTCCACAATGAATTCGGAAGCCTCGACTGACGAGAACGCGTAAGGGTAGAACTCAACCCCAACCTCAAGTTCCGGCGACGGCCGGCGCGTGAGCGCCCCTGCCTCGGCGGCAAGCGTTCCACGCTCGAAGACCTTAACGGGCACGGGCCTGTCGAGGCTCTCCAGAAGGAGCACGTCCGCTATCCTGCCCGGAGTCAGACTGCCGACCTCGGAATCCACCCTGAAGTACCTGGCCGGATTGATGGTGGCCATGCGGATGGCATGGCGCGGCTCCAGCCCGAAACGGATGGCCTCGGCCACGATATGGTCCATGTACCCCCTGAACATTAGATCATCGGCAAAGATGCCGTCGGACACGAGGATGATGGAGTCGTTCGGCAGGGTGTTGATGGCGGGACCCAACTCTTCGAGATCGCTTCTGATGGAACTGTGACGGACCATCGTGTAGAGTCCCAGCCGGATCCGGTTCTTCAGGTCTGCGGGACGGATCGATTCGTGACAGGATGTGATGCCTGCCGCGACAAGGGCGTTCAGCCGGTCGTAGGAGGCGCCAAGGGTATGGCCCTCGACGTTCTTTCCCAGAGACCTTGCAAGGAGCATCCTTTCCAGTATCTCGTCCTCGTTCCTGATTATCCTCAGGTACGACGAGACCTCACTCACGGAAGCGCATTCGGGATGGCGCGAGAAAAGGTCCCAGATATCGTAGATGGAGAACATCTCGCCGCCCTCAACCTCCGGATAAGGCGGATAGGTCGCCGGCACGCCCCAGAGATACTTGATGTTGAAGTACCGGGCCTTTCTGAGGACCTCAACGAACCCCTTCGGCCCGAGGCAGCTCATGAGGTCATGGCTGTCGGAAAAAACGGTTGTCGTCCCCTTCGTCACGGCGACATCGGAGAATGTCCCCGGGTTAAAGAACATGTCTGCGTGCCCGTGGGCATCCAGGTAGCCGGGAACGGCAACGAGGCCCCTCGCGTCGACAATAGTGGTGCCCTCTCCTGTCCTCGCCTTCTTCTCGCCAACATAGGCGATCCAGCTGCCCCAGATCCACAGATCGCCGGGAAAGATCTCCCCCGTGAAGACGTCGAACACCTCGCCGCCCTCAATGACGACATCCGGCGCCCGGTCGGCCCCGGCAACGGCCACAAGGGCCTTGAGGTCCTGCAATGTCTTGTCGATCATTATGCCTTCGTCCTGTCTGCCATGCTCACCGTGAAGTACGTTTCAATGTAGCCCAAAACCCCCTTCGATGGCAAGAGATTCAAAAACGGTTTCAGGTTTCAGGTTTCAGGCGAAAAACCTCAGACGGCAGCTTTGTATTGTTTGGCCTTTGACCCGGAACCCGCAACGCGCAACCCGAAACCGTCTTTCCTCTGAAGCTTAAAACCTTGTATGTTACTCCCAATGGAATATCACAGGCAGTCCATGATAAGAAGAATGAAAGTAAGGTTACCGGCGT
>MVQP01000034.1 GCA_002067235.1 Syntrophorhabdus sp. PtaB.Bin047 | reverse complement strand
ACGCCGGTAACCTTACTTTCATTCTTCTTATCATGGACTGCCTGTGATATTCCATTGGGAGTAACATACAAGGTTTCATGTCCCGGGCCGGGACAAGGGGGTGTCCCCTTCTTTGAGCCGAAGCGTGAAACTTGAAACCTGAAACTTGAAACCCTATTTGCTCCCCGTCGGTTGACATGGTAGGTTAGGATGATGGGTGGTATCGAGGAAAGTTGTTATGCCATTCTCGGCCTTCACGAGGGGGCGTCGCGGGAAGAGGTGGAGGAGGCCTTCAGGCGTCTGAGGAGGGAATCGAAGGGCGACTGGAAAAGGCTCAAGGAGATCACCTGGGCATACGAGACACTGGCGGATTCCCGGACCGGCACGGTAAACGAAGGGAACGAGAAAACGGCCCTCGCCGTATCGGGTGATGAAGACGAAACCACTCTTCTGAATCTTCTCTTTCCGCCGCAGGTGAAGGCAAATCCCTTCTATTTCTGGGGAAGATGCCTGGTATTCGCGCTCATTCTCATGGCGGGCGTGAGGCTTATGATACACCTGCCGTCAAGCGAACTCGCCGGTCATTCCTTCTTCCACAACATCAGCCTCCCCTTCCACGAGGCCGGGCACATTGTCTTTCGCATATTCGGCGATTTCATGGCCGTCCTGGGAGGAAGCCTCATGCAGGTCATCATACCCGTCGTCTGCCTCGCCGCATTCCTGAAGCGGGGCGACGCCTTCGCGGCGTCCTTCGCCCTGTGGTGGACCGGGCAGAACTTCATAGATATGGCTCCCTACATCAATGATGCCCGCGCGCAGCGGCTGATGCTCCTGGGCGGCGTGACGGGAGAGGACGTCCCCGGATACCACGACTGGAACAACATCCTCGGGCGCCTTGGCCTGCTCAACATCGACCACAGTCTGGCCAACACATCTCACATCGTCGGTTCCCTCCTCATGACAGCTGCCTTCATCTGGGCAGCCATTATACTCTGGATGCAGTGGAAGAACAGGGACAGGTGAGAAGAGGGTTTCAAGTTTCAGGTTTCAGGTTTCAGGTTAGAGACCAAAGAAATATGTGTGAAGCCATATATATCGCATGACGGAAACGCCCCTCTGCCTTATCGGCCAGGGGGGCGTATTTCTTGCCTCTACTTGAAACGTGAGACCTGAAACCTGAAACTGTCTTTACTTCTTTATCTCCCCTATGGGAAGCACGGTCCTTCCGTGGACTTCGTTGAGAACCTCGGCCATGGCCAGATAGATGGCGGAGAGGCCACAGATGATGCCCTCCCATCCGGCAAGGGTGCCGATGGCGGTGCTGCCCGTCCAGTCACGAATGGCGAGAAGCCAGAAGAGAATGGTAAGACTCAGGAAAACGAACTGTATACCCCTGTTCTTGCCCCACGTGCCGAACCACATGAAGAAGGTGAAGAGGCCCCACATGAAAAGGTACCATCCCATGAAGGATTCCGGGTTCCCGGGCAAACCTTTGAAAACGAGAATGAACACAAGGGTCCACCAGAAGAGGCCGTACGAGGTGAAGGCCGTCACGCCGAAGGTATTCCCCTTCTTGTACTCCAGGATGCCGGCTATGATCTGGGCAAGACCTCCGTAAAAGGCTCCCATCGCGAGGATCATCGATCCCACGGGGAAAAATCCCGCGTTGTGGATGTTCAAAAGAACCGTGGTCATACCGAATCCCATGAGGCCGAGTGGTGCGGGGTTAGCAAGTTTTTCTTCCATAGTATACTCCTCCTTGTGAATGGTTAGTTGGATTATTCCACCCCCGGGATAACCGTGATGTTTCCCTGTTCGTTGTATGCATTTCGAAAACCCGTGAGCCCCGAGAAAAGGCCCGCGATTACTATAGCATGTCGAAGGCCCCCTGTCATTACCTTTGCTCCCGGTTTTCCAGTGCGGCTAATCGCGTAAGAAGGCTATCCTGATGCTCAGGAGGATGAGGAGAACTCCGAAGGCCTTGTTGAAATAACCCTGAAATCTCCCGAAGAAGGACCTCACGTGCCTCTCGTTGAGAAAGACCGCCACGAAGCTGAACCACAGCATGGTATCCACGACCATGACAAACCCCGCAATGATGAGAATGGAGCGGGGAGGAGGCGCTGCGGGAGATATGACGACGGTGAACAGACCGAGAAAGAAGAGCGTCGCCTTGGGGTTCAGGATGTTCGTGAGGAACCCCATGCGGACCGCCGTGAGGGGCGGGATGTCTTCCTTCTTTGTCACCCCATCCGTCTCCATGGGCCGCTGCCGGGTAAGCACCGACCGTATCCCTATGTATAGAAGGTATGCCGCCCCCAGGTACTTGATCGTGCCGAAGACAAGGATGGACCTGGCGATCACAACGGCTATCCCGGCTATGCAATAGCCGACATGAACGGCGACACCCAGTCCGAACCCGACGGCCGTAAATATCCCCGTCCTTCGCGAATAGGTCAGCGAATTGCGCACCGACATGGCTAGGTCCGGTCCCGGGCTCATGGCGCCGAGAAGGTGAACGAACGCGATCGTTCCGATGATGGCAAGGTTTTCGAGCATATCACCCTGTTGAAGATAATGACCAATGATCAAATTCCAATGACCAAACAATAACCAATATACCAATAACCACAGGAAAAAACGAGAACAGGTGGACGCCGCCCGGGTTACTCGAACACGGGCCTTTCACGTTTGGTCATTATCTTCTTCATTGGTCATTGGGATTTGATCATTGGTCATTGTCATTTTTTCACGCTCTGTCATGCACCTCCCGGATAACCATCTTCCGGTTCTTCAGGACCGATGTGTATTTCCTGAGGTCCAGCACGATCACAGTGATATTGTCCGTGCTGCCCTTGTCGAGGGCCATGCGTGATATCTCCTCCGCACTTTCCCGGGGGTCCCGCCCCTGACGTGCCGCTTCGATCACCTCGCCGGGAGACAGTACATCCCAAACACCGTCGCAGGCAAGAACCGCCATGTCATTCTCTGAACCCAGAACGCCTTCAGCTATGCGGGGCTCCGCGCTCACATAAGGCTTGAGACAGGCATCTCCGAGGGCGCGGCTTATCGCCAGGATACCCTCCACCCTGGGGACACCCAGGGTGACGACGCTCCCGCCCAGCGCTTCAATACGGGAACGCTCGGCATGAGCGTCGGGCTTGTGGTCTTCCGTCAGGACGGCCTCCCCCCGCCCCGTGCCGATGACGACCCTGGAATCGCCCACATTTGCCGTCAGAAAACGCTCCCCGATGAGATACAGCTGGACGGCGCAGGTCCCCGCCTGCACGCGGCGGCCAACGAGATGCGCGTCGACGGCGAGATAGGCCTCGCGAAGGATCTCAACCACGTCCCTGCGCTCGCGAAGCGGCCTTTCCCCCTGACGCGCCCAGGCATGCAGGAACCAGGGCGTCAGCATCTCGGCGGCTATCTGCGCGGGCTGCCTTCCGCCGTGCCCGTCATATATCTCGGCGCTGAAGAAAAGTCTGGCAGGGTCCTCGTAGAAGGCGTGCTCATCCTCCATCGTCCGCCTGAAGCCTATCTCCTCGCTGATCCCCCAGGAAATGTCCATGGAGACATTGTACCCCGGATCTCGTCTTTTTCACAGGGTGAAAGGCCGCCCCGACAGGGCAAATCAATGCTTGCAAAAGCGAATATTTAAGGTCTATAATAAGTACTTCCATCATGAAATTTGAAGAAGGGTTGAAAAAACTGGAAGATATCGTTAAAACCCTTGACGAAGGGAAGATACCCCTTGATGAGGCGTTAGGTCTTTTCAAGGAGGGCCTCGGCCTCACGAAGGAGCTTTCGAGGAGGCTTGACGAGGTAGAGAAGAAGGTGGACATACTGATCAGGAAAGAAGACGGGACGGTGGAAAAGGCACCCTTCCCCGGGGATGACGAATAGTGGACCTGGCGAGCTATCTCCATGACAAGAAAATAATAGTCGAAAACATGCTCAGGGACATTTGTACGAGTTTTGTCTCGACCCCCGGCATCCTGAGGAATGCCATGGAATACATGCTCTTCAGCAACGGGAAGAAGATCCGTCCCATCCTGGCCATAGCCGCCTGCGAGGCGAAGGGAAAGAGCGCCGACGACTTCCTCCCCTGCTTCTGCACCCTTGAGATGATCCACACCTATTCCCTGATCCACGATGACCTCCCCTGCGTGGACAACGACGACACGCGGCGCGGCAGGCCGACATGCCATAAGGCCTTCGGTGAGGCGGTGGCGATCATGGCCGGTGACGGCCTGCTCACCGAGGCATTCAGGGTCCTCACCGATCAGCGGTTCACGGAAAGGGTGAGCCCGAAGATATCGAAGCAGATCGTGTTCGAGATCGCCCACGCGGCCGGGGCCGAAGGAATGGTCGGTGGCCAGGTGATGGACATAATATACGAGAACAAGGAAGGCACCAGGAACATCCTCCATTACATTCATTCCCACAAAACGGCGGCCATGCTTCGCGCATCCGTCCGGATCGGCGCGATTGCCGGCGGAGCCAGGGCCAGGGAGCTCAAGAACTTCACCCGCTACGGCGATGCCATAGGACTCGCCTTTCAGATCATGGATGACATCCTCGACGTGGAAGGCGACGAGGAAACGGTCGGCAAGAAACTGAAAAAGGACGCCAACAAGCAGACCTACGTCAAGCATTACGGTATTCTCGCTTCCAAGTACAAACTGGAGCAACTCGTCGATGAAGCAGTGAGATCGATCGCATTCCTGGGAGAGAACGGCCGCACACTCGAGGACATAGCACGCTTCATCGGCAACAGGATTTCGTAATGCTTCTCCAGACAATCAATTCACCCGAGGATCTTAAGAAGTTGTCTGTTCCCCAGCTTGTCGAGCTCGCCGGCGAGATACGTCCCTTCATCACCGACATCATATCCCGGACGGGCGGGCATCTCGCATCGAACCTCGGCGCCGTCGAGCTCAGCATCGCCCTGTACTACGTCTTCAACCCTCCCGACGACAAGATCGTCTGGGACGTCGGACATCAGTGTTACACGTGCAAGCTCCTGACGGGCCGGCGGGAGAGTTTTTGCACGATCCGCCAGGATGGGGGGCTCTCCGGTTTCCCCTGCACGGCCGAAAGCCCCTACGATGTGTTCGACACGGGCCATGCCAGCAACTCCATATCCGTCGCCACGGGACTTGCCGAGAGCAAGAGAAAGCTGGGATCTTCCTCCAAGATCATAGCCGTCATCGGGGACGGTTCGCTGACGGGCGGCATGGCCTTCGAGGCCCTGAACCACGCCGGGCACCTCAGAAGCGATATCATCGTCGTCCTCAACGACAACGAGATGTCCATTTCCAAGAACGTCGGGGGGCTGGCAAGCCATCTCAACCGGATCATGACGGGAGAGTTCATGAGCGGCATCCGGGAGGAATTGAAGAGCCGTATGAAGACCATGCCCACCATCTACAAAACGGCCCGATACCTGGAGGAGGCCGTCAAGGGTATCTTCGGCCCGGGCATGATCTTCGAGGAACTCGGTTTCACTTACGTCGGTCCCGTCGACGGCCACAACATGGAGCACCTCCTGGAGACGATGAGGAACGTGAGCAGGCTTAAAGGTCCGCTGCTCGTCCACGTCATCACCAGGAAGGGCAAAGGCTATGCCCACGCCGAGGACGACCCCGAACGCTTCCATGGCATCTCAACCTTCGAGCTCACCACGGGCAACAGCCTTTCCAAGGGGAAGAAGACCTATACCGACGTTTTCGGCGACACGATAATCGACCTTGCAAGGATGGACGAGAGGGTGGTGGCGATCACGGCCGCCATGGGCCTCGGCACGGGGCTCGACAAGTTCTCCGACATCTTCCCCGACAGGTTCTACGACATAGGCATCGCCGAGCAGCACGGGGTCACTTTTTCGGCGGCCCTCGCCCTCGGCGGGCTCAAGCCCTTTGTCGCGATCTATTCGACCTTCCTGCAAAGGGCGTACGATCAGATCATCCTCGACGTCTGCCTTCAGAACCTGCCCGTGGTGTTCGCGGTGGACAGAAGCGGGATCGTGGGCCAGGACGGGCCCACCCATCACGGGGTCTACGACCTCGCCTATTTCCGGCACATCCCGAACATGGTCCTCATGGCGCCGAAGGACGAGAACGAACTCAGACAAATGCTCTATTCCGGGTACCGGTACGCCAGGCCCGTCGCCATCCGCTACCCGCGGGGCGAAGCCCTGGGTGTGCCCATCGAGGACGATTTCCGGGAGATACCTCTCGGCACCTGGGAGTCGCTCCGTGAGGGCAGCGATATCACCATGATAGCCTGTGGAAACATGGTCGCTCCTGCCATGGAAGCCGCAGACGTGCTTGCGGACGACGGCATAGATGCAGGCGTCGTCAACGGCAGGTTCATAAAACCAATGGACGAGAAACTCCTCGCTGAGGTGGCGGCGCGGACAGGGCGCATCCTCACCCTGGAAGAGAACGTGCTCATCGGCGGGTTCGGCAGCGGGGTCGGGGAGGCCCTCGCCAGGGCGGGATCGCTTATCCCTTTCAAGTCGCTGGGCATCCCGGATGTGTTCGTCACCCACGGCAGCCAGGGAACATTGCGCAAGTCTCTCGGCATCGACCTCGATGGGATCGTCAGGACGGTCCGGACGTGGCTAGGGAAAGAATAGACGTCCTCCTGGCAAGGCACGCGCTGGCGCCATCACGGGAAAAGGCGCAGGTGCTCGTCATGGCCGGAGAGGTCTATGTCGACGGACAGAGGGTCTTGAAGGCGGACCGGAAGGTCGACGAGACCGCCCGCCTCGAGGTGAGAGGAAACCCCATCCCCTACGTGAGTTTCGGCGGGGTCAAGCTCAAGGCCGCCCTCGATGCCTTCGGCCTGACCGTCCTCGGCTTGACGGCCCTTGATATCGGCTCGTCGACAGGCGGGTTCACCGATTGTCTCCTCAAGGAAGGGGCGAGCAAGGTATATGCCGTCGATTCCGGGACACACCAACTCCACGAGAAGCTCCGGGGCGACGAACGGATAGTCCTCAGGGAGAACTTTAACGCCCGCTACCTGACCGTCGCCGACATCGGCGAAAAGGTCGATATCGTCACGATAGACGTGTCGTTCATCTCACTGAAGAAGATCATCCCCGCCGCCGAAGGTGTCCTCAGCGAGGAGGGCTGCATCGTCTCCCTCGTGAAGCCGCAGTTCGAAGTGGGGCGCTACAACGTGGGCAAAGGGGGCATCGTGAAGGACGGGAAGAAGATAGAGTCCGCCCTCACGGACATCAGGCAGTTCGGCGAAACCCTGGGCATCAAGGCCGTCGGGACCGTGGAGGCCCCGAGGGAAAAAGAAAAAAAGAACAGGGAATATTTCATTCTATGGGAAAGATCGGGCGTCCCCGGAAGGTAAGGCTTTTCGCCAGCATCATCTTTCACAGGGAAGCGGACCTCGAAGCGGTCCTGCGTCTCCTTGGCGACACCGTGGGGCCTGTCGAGGAGAAGACCCCGCCGGCCCTCTTCACGCACACGACATACTACAACAGGGAAATGGGCGAAGGGCTTATGCGATCCTTCGTCATCTTCTCCCCCCTTGTCGACCGGGAGGTCCTTCCGGATGTCAAGATATCCACCAACGCCACGGAGGATCTTTTTGCAAAGGAAGGCAAAAGAACAGTGAACATTGACTCTGGATATATCGCCCTGGAACATGTTATACTCGCCACTACAAAGGGATACGCGCACAGGGTCTACCTGGGGAAAGGGATTCACGCCGACCTCACGCTCATGTTCAACAGCGGGTCATATCGCGCTCTCGAGTGGACGTATCCGGATTACGCCGAAGAGCAAACGATAGCCCTTTTCAACCGGTGGAGAGACCTCTGCAAAGAGTCCCTGAGAACCAGCGCGCGGACAGACCCGAACACATGAAGGTGGACTATGCCAAGGAGCATGACTGGATTCGCGAAGATTGAAAAGGAATTCCCCGAAGGCAGGATCGTGAGTGAGGCACGGAGCCTCAACAGCCGCTACCTTGAAATGAACATCAGGCTTCCCCGGGCCGACTACGCAGCGGAGCAGAAGCTCAGGGACCTCGTGAAAAAGCATGTCAAAAGGGGAAAGGTGGATGTGACCATCAAGTGGGAAAAAGCCTCCGACGAGATCGCCATACCCAGGGTGAATGAGAACGTCGTCCGGCAGTATGCCGCGATGGCGAGCGACCTGAAGGAGAACTACGGGCTAACCGGGGATCTGACGATAGAGAGTGTCTTTGCCCTCAAGGACGTCTTCGCATACGAGGAGAACAACAATCTTCCCGAGGATGTCCTCATGGCGGCGTGTTCGGACCTCATGACCGTTCTCAACGAAGAACGCACACGGGAGGGCGGGCATATCATGAACGATTTCCTCGGAAGACTCGAGACCATAGCCGCCAACCTCTCCGGGATAGAGGCCGGATGGCCGGCGGTCATCAAAGCCCATGAAGAAAAGCTCCGGAGCAAGATAGCGGAGATAACGCAGTCCGTCGCCGTGGACGAGACCAGGGTCCTGCAGGAGATCGCCATCTACATGGAACGTATCGACATATCGGAAGAGATCGTGCGTCTCAGAGGGCATCTCGACAACTTCCGCGGCACTCTGGCGTCCCTCGAACCCATGGGAAGAAAACTTGACTTCATCATCCAGGAGATGGTGCGTGAGACAAACACCATCGGAAGCAAATCCAACGACCTTCACATAAACGAGCGGGTCATCGGAATGAAGGTGGAGATAGAGAAGATGCGGGAGCAGGTACAGAATGTCGAATAGCCCGGATGGACAGGGGGTGGCGGCCCCGTCGGGGGTCCACGCCGGTAACCGCAGGAAAGGTGTTCTCATCGTTGTCTCCGGCCCGTCGGGAGCGGGCAAGTCCACTCTCATCGACCGTTTTCTCAGGGAAGACAGCTATAGCCAGTTCTCCATCTCTTACACGACACGGCAGAAACGGGTGCACGAGGTCGACGGCAAGGATTACCATTTCGTCGACGAAGGGACCTTCGAGTCCATGATCGCGAAGGGGCATTTCCTCGAATGGGAGAAGGTCCACGGAAATCTCTACGGCACCCCCCGGGCCGAGATCCTCGCCATCCTCGAGACGGGCAAGGACATCGTGCTGGATATAGACGTGAAGGGAGCGATCAATATCAGCGGCCGGTGCGCGGCTGCGCGGCTCATCTTCATCGAGCCCCCCTCGGTGGGAGAGCTCGTCAACCGCCTGTCCCTGCGCGGAGAGAAAGAGATCGAGACGCGGATGAAGCGCGTGGAAGAAGAAATTGCAAGAAAAGGTGAATTCGGCTATACTATCGTCAACGACGACCTTGAAAAGGCATACGGAAGGTTCCGGAAAGCGATCGACGATATAAGGAGAGAGGATAATGGCAAGAATAACTGTTGAAGACTGCATGGAAATGGTGGAGAACCGTTTCGAGCTTGTCCATCTCGCGGCGCGCCGGTCGAAGCAGCTCATCAAGGGCGCGAAGCCCCTTACGAAGTCCACGAACAGGGAGATCGTGACCTCCCTGAGAGAGATCGCCGAGAAACACATCTATTTCGAAAAGAAAGAATCCATAGAAGCAAAAGAGACCCCCTACCAGCTGTCGACGTTTACGCCCTAGAGGCGCAAAAGCGGGTTATAGGTAATAGGCTATGGGTCATGGGGAAAAGATCTTGCCCTTGACCCGTTTTTTTTGCCCATTTCCCGGAATGCCTCCCTTATAACATAACGATTCAGGACCGGTAAATCCTTCATTCCCGATGAGGTTGATCCCTTTTGAAGAAGATAATGACCAAATTCCAATGACCAGAGAAAGAGACAATAACCAAAAAGAAAACGATACATGCAGTCCATTCTGTCCTTCTCTTTGTTCAATTGGTTATTGGTGAATTGGTCATTATCCTTTTCATTGGTCATTGGTTATTCTGGTTCCCTGGCTTGCTCCGGAGAGTCAGCATGTTCGTAGCCGCAAATCTGTTTTGGACAGACGTGAGATGTGGGTGATGGGTGACGGGCGGTACGGGAAAGATGCCGTCTTCCTATAACCCATGACCTATGACCCATTACCCCTCTTCTTGACCTAAGTCAAAGCACGTTTTTCCCACGGTGCTATACTTGGCTTTATGAGATCGAACAATGCTAATCAAGGAGGGGCTTATGTTTTGTTATCAATGTGAACAGACTGCAAAAGGAGAAGGATGCCTGAAGGTTGGGGTCTGCGGGAAACAGCCTGACGTGGCTGCCCTTCAGGACCTCCTCGTCTACGTGACGGCGGAGATGTCATGGTTTGCCCGCGAAGCAGCCAAACATGGGATCAAACCGAAGAGGGAGACGAACCTGCTTGCCGCTGAGGCCCTCTTCCACACACTGACGAACGTCGACTTCGACCCGGAACGTTTGAGGGCCAAGATAGCGGCTGTGGTCGCAAACCGCGACGACCTTGCGGGCAAGATCTCGGCGAAGGGTGGAAACACCACCCTGCCCGGGGGCAGGACACCGACGAGGCCTGACCCCGCCATGGAAGGCCTCGTAAAACAGGGAGAGGCTGCGGGCTTTCAGGGGGCCATGCGCAACGAGAACGCCGACGTCACGTCGCTCATGCACACCCTCATCTTCGGCATCAGGGGCGTCGCGGCATACACATATCACGCGGCCCTGCTGGGCAAGGAAGATGAGGCCGTCTACAGCTTCATTTATGAGGCTCTGGCCGAAGTGCTCGAGAACAGGCTGGGGCTCAACGAATGGCTGGGGCTCGTCCTGAAGTGCGGCGAGATAAACCTCAAGGCCATGGAACTCCTTGACGCGGCGAACACCGAGACATACGGCCACCCCGTCCCGACAACAGTCCCCCTGGGAGCGAAGAAGGGCAAGGCGCTCCTCGTGTCGGGCCACGACCTCAAGGACCTCGAGGAGATCCTGAAGCAGACGGAAGGCACGGGGATATACGTCTACACCCACGGCGAGATGCTCCCCTGCCACGGGTATCCGAAGCTCAATAGGTTTCCCCACTTCTACGGCCATTACGGGACGGCCTGGCAGAACCAGCACAAGGAATTCGCCGAATTCCCCGGCTCCATTGTCATGACCACCAACTGCATCCAGAAACCCCTGGAGTCATACGCCGCGAACATATTCACGACCGGTCCCGTCGCCTGGCCGGGAGTGACCCACATCGCCAACGGGAACTACAGGCCTGCAATCGACAAATCCCTGGCGCTGCCCGGTTTCTCCGCCGATACAAACGGGAAGTCCGTCATGGTTGGCTTTGCCCGCAACACCATCATGGGCGTGGCCGACAAGGTCATAGAGGCGGTCAAGGCCGGGAAGATTCGTCATTTCTTCCTCGTCGCGGGATGCGACGGCGCAAAGCCGGGGAGGAACTATTACACCGAATTCGTGGAGAAGGTCCCCGGCGACTGCGTGGTCCTCACCCTTGCCTGCGGGAAATTCCGGTTCTTCGACAAAGAGCTCGGCGATATCGGCGGCATCCCCCGGCTTCTCGACGTCGGGCAGTGCAACGACGCCTATTCCGCCATCCAGGTAGCAGTGGCCCTTTCGAAGGCATTCAACGTAGGTGTCAACGAACTGCCCCTGTCTCTCGTGCTCTCCTGGTATGAACAGAAGGCCGTGGCGATCCTGCTTACCCTCCTCTACCTCGGCATCAAGAACATGCGGCTGGGACCCACCCTGCCAGCCTTCATCACCCCCAACGTGCTCAAGGTCCTCGTCGATAACTACGACATCAAACCCATCTCGACGCCCGACCAGGACCTGAAGGAGATATTGGGATAAGACAGGTCATGGGTGATAGGTGATGGGTGATGGGCAGCAGAAACCAACCGGGACCGCATCAAGACAGAGTGCTCATGACCCATTGCCTATTACCCGTGATCTGCTTCAAGAGGTTTTTATGACGATCAAGCGAAAGATAGTCCATATAGATGAAGAACGATGCAACGGATGCGGGCAATGTGTGAGCGCCTGCGCCGAAGGCGCCATAGAGCTTGAGGGAGGAAAGGCCCGGCTCGTTGCCGAGAAGTACTGTGACGGGCTGGCCGCCTGTCTTGGCGAATGCCCGGTGGGCGCCATATCCATGATCGAGAGAAAGGCGGACCCCTTCGATGAAGAGGCCGTCGAAAAGTACCTTGCAGGGAAAAAGGGTGCCGGCGACCACGCGGTCGAAGACCCCGACGGTTCCGTCAGCCCCCCCTCCCCAGACCCCGCCGGACCCACGTCCCTGCCCTGCGGCTGCCCGTCCACCCAGCTTCAGATGTTCGCCCCCGTCAACAACGCCACCCCGGATGGCGGGGCGGGCACCCGCCAGGCGACGCGTCTTACCCACTGGCCGGTCCAGATCCGGCTCGTCTCGCCGACGGCCCCCTTTCTCCGAAACGCCGACATCCTCGTCGCATCGGACTGCACCCCCATCGCGTACCCCAACTTTCACGAGGAACTTCTCAAGGGGAAGGCCGTCCTCATGGGATGCCCGAAGTTCGACGACACCAACGAGTACATCGACAGATTCACGGCGTTTTTTTCCGCCGCCGGCATACGGAGCATCACCATGGCGATCATGGAAGTCCCCTGCTGCTCAAAGATGCCTCTCATCGTCGAGGCGGCACTGAAACGCTCGGGCAAGAGAATACCCGTCGAAACCATCGTGATAAACCCCCGGGGAGAGATGGTGCGGAGAACAACGCTCGCGGCGTAACGGCCTATCTCACGCCCGCTCCCAGCCCTGATCTTGGGGTGAGAGCGCTGGGAGAGGTTCGAAGACTGCATCTCTCGCCCGTTCGTCACTTGCGCTCCTCTCTCAAGCTCACAGAGGTCGCAAAGAGAGGAGAAAGGAGAGAAAGAAAAGAATGTCCTTAGTTTTTGAACAACATGTCCCCTCTAAACCACCTCACCCCCCAACACCTTCCTACCCCCTCTCCCCCATCACCCCCACCTGAAACCAAAACTCCTTTTTGCCTCCCGCTTTAGCGGGATGCAAATCCGGCCGGATTTTGGAAGGCTCCGAGATCCGACTGAATCTTGTCCCTGCGATCTCTGCGGGCTTGAGTGAAGCGGGCGAGAGCCAAGGTCTTTGAGCATTTCCCCCGCTCACACCAGACCGGCGACCAGGAACCCGGCCGTGGTCTTTTGATGCGCGTTCAGCTGTGGTATAATGGCTGATTCTGCATAATATTGCCCACAAGGAGCGAGACTATGAAGATCACTGATCTCAATAGAGTGGAGAAGGTTCCGATGACCATGGAGGGAGCAAAGGGAGCATGGAAGCAGATCCCTCTCGGACAGGCAGACGGGGTTCCCGCCTACACGCTTCGGGTCTTTACCATTGAACCCGGCGGGCACACACCGCACCATGGCCATCCCTTCGAGCACATGAACTACATCATAGAGGGCGAAGGAACTCTCGTCGACGCGGAAGGCAGACAGCGGCCGGTCCGAAAGGGAGATTTCGCACTCGTTCTGCCTGACGAGGTCCACCAGTACAGGAATACCGCCACGGACCGACCCCTGGTAATGATCTGCCTTGTGCCGAAGGATTACGAATAACTGTGTCAGGCAGCCCTTGAGCCGGCCGTCACGGTCTCGATCATGCCCGTGAGCTCTTCGAGGTGAAAGGGCTTGGCGATGAAGGGACGGCCCGCAATGAAACCACCGCTTTTTTCCACCTCTTCGCGCCTGACGAGGCCTGTAAGGAATATGATGGGTATATCACTGGTGGAGTTATCTTCCATGAGATGCTCGGCAACCCTGCCGCCATCCATGACGGGCATCCTGACGTCGAGGAGGATGACGTCGGGCTTCACCTTCCTGGCGAGGTCGATCCCCATGGGCCCGTTTGCCGCCGTCACCACCCTGTACTTCCAGGTATAGTGAAGCCAGAGCCTGGTGATCTCGCAAAAATCCCGGTTGTCATCGATAAGAAGGACCTTCTTCTTCGCCATCTTCGATCCCCTTTGATACTATTATCAGCACATCGAGGTGTTTCTTAAGGGCCTAAAGGCCCGTCGCAGGTCACAGGTCTCACGTCGCAGGTCAGAGAAATGTCGCAGGTCGCAGGTTAAAGGCAATACCAAGGTAACGGTGTAATTCTTTGCCTCTAGACTTGTGACTTGAGACCTGCGACTTGTGACGGCCTTCAGGCCCATGACAGTCTTTCTTGACCTGATGCCAGAGAACACATTACAATTCTGAAAATCCTGGCCGGGGGGTTCATGAAAAGATCCGTTTGTCACTATCTCGCAGTCCTGTTTGTGCTTTTTGCGCTGCCGCTCCAGCTGGGGGCGACCGATGTGGTTCTCAACAATGCCCGGGCATGTGTGTTCTTCAGCCCTGGCGGCGGCGCGACAAAGGCCATTCTGAGGCAGATCGGCGACGCCGAGCGCGAGGTTCTCGTTGAGGCCTATCTCTTCACCTCGAAGCCCATTCAGGCCGCCCTCCTCAAGGCCCGGAAGCGGGGCATCGAGGTGGAGGTAATCCTCGACGGCTACGAGCAGAAAGAGCGCAAACACGTCACGGCCAGGGTCCTCAAGGACGGCGGCGTCGACGTCTGGCTCGACAACGACCATGCCTCAGCTCACAACAAGGTGATGATCATCGATCGCCGGACGGTCATCACGGGTTCCTTCAACTTTACCTACGCCGCCGAGGACAAGAACGCCGAGAACCTCCTCATCATAACCTCCGGGGAGCTGGCCGCCCTCTACAGGGACAACTATCTGAAGCTCAGAAAACACTCAAAAAGATACTAGAAGGCCGTTGGCACCGTTAGATCCGTTGGAACCGTTGGAAGGGAAAAGAAGGATCGTTGCCGTTAACGGTTCTAACGCTCTTCTCTCGGTCGTACCATGAGGTTGATGATGTAATTGACAGCAGACAGGACGACGCTGTACAGGAGGGCCCACCAAAAGCCTGCCACCTCGAAGCCTTTGATGACCGATGATGCGAGAAGGATGAGAACGGCGTTGATGACAAAGGTGAACAGTCCCAGGGTGAGGATGTTGATGGGTAACGTGATGAAAATGAGGACCGGCCGCACCAGAACATTCACCACGCCCAGAAAGAGCGCCACCCAGAGAGCGGAGAAGAAACTTCCGACCCTCACGCCGGGAATGAAATAGGCCGCAATAATGATGGACGCGGCCATTATCAGCCATTTAAGAAGAAGTCCCATGCTCCGGGAAGGTGCCGGCCTACTCGCGGAAAAACTTGTGCTCCGGGAGCATCCTTAGAGAAACATCCTCGGCCTCACCGATGATGGTCTCGAGAGCGACGCTCAAAGCCACCATCTTCACGGAGATGGCATCAAGGACACCTGCCACCTTTTCGATGTTCTCCTTGGTCACGGCACAACATTCGTTGATCCTGGCCTCGTTCTTCCTGCAGTCCTCGATGAGGTCCCTGTGCAATTCCCACTCTTCGCGTGTGAGATTCTTGGATGCCAACAACTCGTCTACGGTCATAATATCGTTCATTTCAGCCTCCGTCCCCAAGAACCACTGTCAGTGATTGTATAAATAAGTCTATCCTTTTTGGCGGGAAAAGGCAAACGGAAAGGCAGGGGGGGCGGATAGGACCTATAGGACTGGATAGGACCTATAGGACATATCCGACCTATAGGACAGATAGGACCAATAGGTCCTATAGGTCCTACGCGTCCTATAGGTCCTATTCGTCTTATAGGTCTTATCGGGTCTTATAGGTCCTATCAAAGACCCCTCCCCTCGTCCCCCCCCTTCTTGCCCTTCTACCATTGACTTATCACACCGTATGAAGCATATTAAAGCTGTATTTGAAAGGTGGAGAGTGAAGGAAAAGGAAAAGGAAAAAGCCGGCATAGGGGCCCGGTTTCAGAACGAGACCAAGTACACGCCCGATTCGCTTTCCGGCCATGTGTTCAACCTCGGTGCGATACCCGAGACGTTCAAGGAATACCCGAACCCGATCGCCAGGGTTTCGCTGCCGGAGCCGAAAGCAGGCGGCGAGTCCGGCCTGTGGAAGCTTCTGCTGAAGAGAAGGTCGCGCCGGGAATACACCGCCGGCAAGACCCTCAAGCTCAACGACCTCTCCGCGCTCCTGTGGGCGACGCAGGGTCTCACGGCACAGTTCGGCGACACATTCTTCCGGACGGCGCCCTCCGCGGGCGGCCTCTATCCCGTGGAGACCTACCTGTGTGTCCGTGCCGTCGACGGGCTCGAAGAGGGGATATACCATTTCAGGCCCGGCGACTACGATCTGGAGCTCCTCAAGAGGGGTGACCACTCAAGGGCCCTCACCGAGGCGGCCCTCCAGCAGTCTCTGATCCTCTCCGCGCAGGCCACTTTCATCTGGTCGGCGGTCATAGCACGGGGAAGCTGGAAATACGGCCAGAGGGTCTACCGGTACATCTATCTCGACGCCGGTCATATCGCGCAAAACCTCTACCTTGCCGGGGAGGCCCTGGGACTCGGAGTGTGCGCCGTTGGCGCATTCTACGATGACGACGTCAACCGCATCGTCGGCCTTGACGGAGAAAAGGAAACCGTCATATACATGGCCGCAGTCGGATTCCGCTCCGCGCGGAATCCGCTGTAACAGAGCCAAGGAGCACAAGGAAAATGTACGAACAAGGAGTTATAAGACCACCCAGCGAAGCTCAGAGCCTCTTGATACGGGTGACGAGGAACTGCCCGTGGAACCAGTGTATCTTCTGCCCCGCCTACAAAGGGGTCAAATTCTCCCGCCGGACGGTCGACGAGGTCAAGAAAGACATCGACAGCATGGAGAAGGAATACGCCTCCTACAAGAACGTGATCAGATCGGCCTTCCTCCAGGATGCCGACAGCCTCGTCCTGAAGACACCGGACATCCTCGAGATCATAAACTATACAAGACAAAAGTTTCCCGGACTCGAGCGCATCACGACCTATGCCCGGGCAACGACGTTGAAACGCAAGACCGTCGAAGAGCTGCGCGAGCTCTTCGAGGCGGGCCTCACGAGGATACACGTGGGGATGGAGAGCGGTTCGGAAAAGGTCCTCAAGATGATACGGAAGGGGATCACCCCCGAGGACATCGTCGAAGGCGGCAGGAAGGTCGTGGAGGCCGGGATGTCGCTGTCGGAATACATAATGCCCGGCGTGGGCGGCAAGACGATGAGCTCCGAGAACGCCATCGAGACGGCGCGTCTTCTCAACCAGATCAAACCCGACTTCATCAGGGTCCGGACCTTCGCCATGCACCCGATGTCGCCGATGCAGAAGCTCGTTGAGGACGGGACCTTTGTTGTCATGAACGACGCTGAGATAGTGGCGGAAATACGCCTTCTCGTAGAGAACCTCGACGAGATGCACACCTATTTCTCCTGCGGTGACTTCAGTCTCAACCTGCTCATGCAGGTGGACGGCTATCTCGATGAAAGGAAGGCCTACATGCTCAGCGAACTGGACAGATTCCTCGCCCTGGCGCCGGAGCAGCAGAAGGCCTATGCCCTCATCAGGCGCTCCTCCTACATGCAATACCCCCTCGAGGCCGCAGAGAACGAGGAACTCCTGCGCAAGATACGACCCGAGATCGAGAAGCTCGACAAGGACGACCCCGAGGGCTTCTACAAGTACATAGAAACACTGAAATCCTACCAGCTCCCCCAACCACAGACAGAGGAGTGGAAATAAAGACAGTTTCAGGTCTCAGGTTTCAGGTCTCAGGCAAAGACAGGAAGAGCTGGAATAGCACGCGTCCGCAAAGGTTGTAAAGGTTCCGACCTTCCCGGGCAGGCAGTTCTTGCGTTTGACCTGGAACCTGGAACTAGGAACCTGAAACCGTCTTTATCCCAGTCTTCTCTCCAGTTCCGTCGGGCGCAGGACCTCGAGGTGGATGGATGTTCCCAGGGCGAGCTGGAGGTTTTGTTTCCTCTCGGCGAATTTCTCCGCCAGTTGACCATCTGTCGTAAGATAGCAGTCTATGCCGTTCCGCAGCGAGTGGGCTATGTGTGAGATGTTGCGGTCGATGTCCTTTTGGCAGTACTTCTTCCTCACGATATCGAGGACGAAGTCAATATGTCGGTCCTGCATGGGCAGCCGGGGGCAGCTCTTCTTCCCGATGTTGACGAGCCGGTTGAGAAGCCCGAGAAGGTTCTTATTGAGCGCCGCGTCCTCGCCGTGGAGCGTGGCGCTGTGTGAATGTCTGGGCAGGACGGACTCAAGGACCCTCCAGTTGAGGCCGTATTGAATATGCTTGAGGTCCGCCCACAGCTGCATGTCATAGACGTCATGGAGCGCCGCCGCGCAGTCTCTGAGTATCGCCGTCTGTTCATCGAAAGCGGCGGACCTCCCCGCGTCCTCCGCCGGTTCCTCCTTCAGTACGCGGGCCACCTGTTCACAATAGTGGGGATGGGCATGCTCCCCAATGATGTCATCATGTCCGCTTATGACCTCGAGCTGGTCATAGAGTTCCACGATGGCCCTCCAATGTTCCGTGTCTGTGTGGTCCGCACCTTCCCAGCGCTCGAAGTTGTCGATATTGTCGGTGATCTGAAAGGTGTCGGTGACGCACAGACCGCCGCGGTTCATCTGGATAACGAAATCGAGCTCCATCTCATCCACGGACGTGACAAGAGATACCGTCTCGTGCCTGTAACGGTCCCAGATCGACCTGCCCGCTTTCCACTCGGCAAGCAGTGCCTCATCGCTCACCCGCGTCCTGGCGATGAGGTCGAGAATGTGATAATCCACGTAGACGCTCGTGCGCCGATTGTCTGCCATCTGTCACCCTTTGTCCGGGGAATCCCCGTGAAAGATAGATCGTGCCGGAAGAATACGCCAGGCGACGAGGAAGAAAACCTGAGCGGCGAACGTGAGGATCAGCGTCAATCCGTATGGTCTGGAACCACCCCTATGCCCCTGCACCCATTATAACAAATGCGGAAAAGAATAGAAGCGTTTATTTCGGGAGCGCCACGGCCCTCCTTTCGCGTTGAAATGCGTACCGTTTGATTATATCCTATTATCCGTCATGAAAGTTCAGGAACCCTGCCGTGCGTGTCTGGAAGGACTGGTCCGGAAGACAACGGCCCTTTCCGGGAACGCCCCGGGGGTCCTGGATTCGTCTTTGTCGCTTCTCGAAGAGCTTTTCACCGGGGACGCGACCCCGCCGGAGATAGCCGGAAAGCTGCTGTCGCACATCAGGCGGAGGACCGGTGTCTGGGACCCATACGCCACCCTCAAGTATCGCGAGCACAGGGACGCTCTGGCCGCCATCAGGGGATTTCATGGCGGTGACCGCCTGGAAGACCTCCTCAGTCTGTCCGCCCTCGGGAACTCCACCGACTACTTCACCGGCGGAACCTTCGCGAACGAGGTCCCCGTCGTGCAGGGCGAGGTGGACCGTGCGGCGGCCGCGATCTCCGGTGAAGGCCGCGAGGTGCTCGTGCTTGGCGACAACATGGGAGACTTCGTCTTCGATCTTCCCCTGGTGCGCTTTCTCGAGAAAACTGGCAGGAAGGTATTCTACGCCGTCAGAGAGCATCCCGCTCAGAACGACCTCTCGATGGAGGACGTCCGGCGCCTCGGCCTTCAAAGGCTCCACCCCCGCATCATATCGACGGGAACGGCCAACGTAGGGCTGCCGAGGGAAGACATCAGCGGCGAGATCGAAAGGCTCTGGAAGGGGGACGGCCCCGTCATAGCCAAGGGCATGGGGAATTTCGAGACCATCAGTGAATTTGACGGCGAACGTCAGGTGGTATATATAATGAAGGTGAAATGCCCCGCCGTCGCCCGGGCAGTGGGAAGCGACATCGGGACATACATAGCCCACGTGAGGTGATGAACCGTATGGCAGGAAAGCAGGATTACTATGAGTTGCTCGGCGTGTCCAGGACGGCCTCCGAAGAGGAGATAAAGAAGGCATACAGGAAACTGGCGCTCAAGTACCACCCCGACCGCAATCCGGGCAACAAGGAAGCCGAGGAGAAGTTCAAGCTCATAAACGAGGCTTACGCGGTGCTGAGCGACCCCGAGAAACGAAAGCAGTTCGATGCCTTCGGAATGGGGGGCTTCCAGCAGCGCTACAGCGAGGAGGACATCTTCAGGGGCTTCAACGTGGGGGACCTCTTCAAAGACCTCGGCTTCGGCGGGGGAGATATCTTCAGCATGATCTTCGGCAGGCAGGCAGGCCGCGGGGCAAGGCAGCAGAGGCAGCAGCAGTCGTGGGACTTCAACGACTACATCACGAGGCAGCAACAGGGTGCACAGGCAGCACGTGATCTCGACCTTCACTACGAGTTGGAAATACCCTTCATGGACGCCATACACGGGGCGGAAAAGCGGATCTCCCTGGCCACGGCGACGGGAACGGAAGAAGTGAACGTCAAGATACCGAAAGGGATCGCGAGCGGAAAGAAGCTGAGGCTGAAGGGCAAGGGCAACGAGGGGCGTTCAGGGCAGCGCGGCGACCTCTACATAACCATGAAGGTGGGAGAGCATCCCGTCTTCAAACGAACGGGCAACGACCTGTACGTGACGAGGGAGGTCAAGGTGACGGACGCGCTTCTAGGGACCGTCGTCGAGGTCCCCTCCATTGACGGACCGAAAAGGGTCACCATCCCTGCGGGTGTCAAGAGTCATTCCAAGGTGCGCCTGAAAGGCCTTGGCGTTCCCGACCAGGGTGGCGACGAATACGTTGAGGTCATCATCGATATCCCGAAGAGGCTTACGGACAGACAGAAGGCTCTCCTCGAAGAGCTCAGAAAGGAAGGTCTATAGTGCTCCCCCGCAGGCATATCCTGGATGTCTGGGAACTCATCAAGGACAAGGAAGACTTAAGGTCCATGGCTACGATCACGCTGGCCATCGACGCCATAAAGTACATGCACAACGAGCCTAAGAAGGACCATCTCGTCGAGGCCCTGGAGCTCAATGAGTTCATCTGCTTCATGTTCCCCGCCAAGCGTCCGAGGAACAGGTCGCTCCTCTACCACATCGTTTCGGACCTCCTGGGACTTCTCATGTACGGCATCCCCGACACGCGCAAGTACGCGATCGACAACATCGAGACAATCAACTACTCCGAAAAGAACATGGAGATCTACCCCGTTATCGAGGTATGGAACAACCTCAAGTCGAAGGTCTACAAGAAGAAACACGGCGCCGAAGATATCATAGAGGGGTTCATCAAGAAGATCCGCGTCGAAATGGACATTCTCGAGCGATCCCCCTTCGTGGAAGAAATATTTCTCGAGTCGAAGGACAGGATAAAGGAATGGCTCCCTTCATTCGCCAGCTACTACGACGAGGGCAGGAAGAAGGTCCGCGGGGCCTACGACCGCTGGTGGGCACTCTGGCTGTGCGGGAGCAGCAAGGAGGAGATCCTCGGAGCCATGGTCGACCGCCTCGCTTCCCAGGCGGAGCGCGAGTACGAGACCGTCATCGACAGGGAAAAGGTCTTTACGTCCATCATCTCCGACCCCGAAACCAACCGGATGGAGAACGAGCTGTTCAGCAGGTGGTACCGGGAAGGGGTAAATTTGTTGTTAAAAATTTGACGCCCCGGTATTGACAAAAACTTACCATCATCCTTATATTGTCTTTGGCAATTGATTTTCGCAATTGCTAACCTAACAACCACAGAAAGGAGTGTGAAACAATGAAGGTGAAACCATTACAGGACAGAATTCTTGTCAAGAGAATCGAGGAAGAGGAAAGGACAAAGGGTGGCATAATCATTCCTGACGCTGCCAAGGAAAAACCCCAGGAAGGCAAGGTGGTTGCGGTGGGTGACGGAAAGATCCTGGAGAGCGGCCAGAAGGCACCGTTGACCGTGAAACCGGGAGACAAGATCCTTTTCGGCAAATACTCTGGCACGGAGATCAAGGTCGACGGCGAAGAGCATCTCATTCTCAGGGAAGACGATGTTCTTGCAATCGTAGAAGATTAATAAGGAAGGAGGGATCAAAGGATGGCTAAGGAAATCAAGTATGATCAGAATGTAAGGGAGGCGCTCCTGAGAGGCGTGAACACGCTCGCTGACGCCGTCAGGGTGACTCTTGGACCTAAAGGCAGAAATGTTATTCTCGAGAAGACCTTCGGTTCTCCCACGGTAACCAAGGACGGCGTTACGGTCGCCAAAGAGGTCGAGGTAGAGGACAGGTTCGAGAACATGGGCGCACAGATGGTGAAGGAAGTCGCCAGCAAGACGAGCGACGTCGCCGGTGACGGCACCACGACGGCCACGGTCCTTGCCCAGTCGATCTACCGCGAAGGCGCAAAACTGGTTGCGGCAGGCCACAACCCGATGGAACTCAAACGCGGCATCGAAAAAGCAGTCGAGGTCATTGTCGGCGAATTGAAGAAGCTCTCCAAGCCGACGAAAGACCAGAAGGAGATCGCCCAGGTCGGCACCATCTCCGCCAACAACGACGACACCATCGGCAACATCATCGCCGAGGCGATGAGCAAGGTCGGCAAGGAAGGCGTCATCACCGTCGAGGAAGCAAAGAGCATGGAAACGACCCTCGACATCGTGGAAGGCATGCAGTTCGACAAGGGCTACATCTCACCCTATTTCGTCACGAACCCGGAGAAGATGGAAGCCATCCTCGACGAGCCCTTCATCCTCATAAACGAGAAAAAGATCAGCAACATGAAAGACCTTCTGCCGATCCTCGAGCAGGTCGCGAAGATGGGCAAGGCCCTTCTCATCGTCTGCGAGGACGTTGAAGGCGAGGCGCTGGCCACACTCGTTGTCAACAAGCTCAGGGGAACCCTGAAGATCGCCGCCGTCAAGGCACCCGGCTTCGGCGACAGGAGAAAGGCGATGCTCGAAGACATCGCCATCCTCACCGGCGGGCAGATGATCTCCGAAGAGCTGGGCATCAAGCTCGAGAGCATAGGCCTCAAGGACCTCGGGCAGGCCAAGAGGGTCGTCATCGACAAGGACAACACGACGATCGTAGACGGCGCCGGCGACAAGAAGGAAATCGAGGGCAGGGTCAAACAGATCCGCACCCAGATCGAAGAGACCACATCCGATTACGACAGGGAAAAGCTGCAGGAAAGGCTTGCGAAACTCGTCGGCGGTGTCGCCGTGATCAACGTTGGCGCTGCAACGGAATCGGAAATGAAGGAAAAGAAGGCCCGTGTCGAGGATGCCCTCAACGCCACCAAGGCCGCCGTTGAGGAAGGTATTGTCCCGGGCGGCGGTGTGTCCTTTATCAGAGCCATTGCAAAACTCAACGAACTCACACTCGACGGCGAGAAACAGTTCGGCGTCAACATCGTCAAGAAGGCCCTCGAGGACCCGCTGCGCTGGATAGCCACCAACGCCGGACACGACGGATCCATCATCATTGAGAAGGTCAAGAACGGCAAGGCCAATTTCGGCTTCGACGCCGCAAAGGAAGAGTACGTGGACGACATGATGGAAGCCGGCATCATCGACCCCACGAAGGTCACCCGCACGGCCCTTCAGAACGCCGCTTCAGTCGCGTCCCTGCTCCTGACCACCGACTGCATGATAGCGGAAAAACCGAAGGACAAGGGCGCCCAGATGCCTATGATGCCCCCGGGCGGCATGGGCGGCATGGACGGCATGTACTAGGAGACAGGTTTCAGGCAAAAAAGAAGGGGACCTCGTGAGAGGTCCCCTTTTCCATCAACCCCTTCCCCTTGACTACTCGCTGTGGTACTTGAAGGAAATATTGAGCCTCACCCTGTACTGGCTCACCTTTCCGTTCTCCAGCGTGACATCCTGCTTGATGACCTCGGCGACACGCAGGTCCTCGAGGGATTTTCCCGCAGTCTCAAGGGCGTTCTTAGCGGCTTCCTCCCAGGATTTCTCGCTTGTTCCCACGATCTCGATGATCTTGTAAACACTACCCGCCATATTCGCCTCCTTTCTCGTATTTTCTAAAAGCAGGTTATAGGCTCTTATATAGCACAGAAAAGGAATCTGTCAAATGGGGAATGGGTTATGGGTTATGGGTGATAGGTAATGGGTGGATAGGCCCTTGGGGATTACCGGACAACATTTCAGCTAACAGGAGTAGGAACCAGCCCGTCCTTTCGTCTTTTCCCGGAACCTATGACCCATGACCCATTACCTGTCTTTCTGACAGCACACTTCCCCGGCGCGGCCGGGGATGGAGCCGTATTCAACGGTGCATACGGGGCCGTCGGGCGTGTTCTTGAACTCACGGGCGATGTCCATGAGGGGTTTGAAAGCGAAACCGCGCTTCCCGGCCTCTCCGAGAAGAGCATCGAGAAACCCGCTCCAGCGCTTGCCTTCGAGCTCGGTGTGAACCGTCAGGATATTGAGACCATCGGTCAGGAGACCGAGGTAATGGTCGACGAGGGTCTTTTCCTCGGCGCTTACGACCCCGATGACTTCGTCCAGGGTTGGAAGGGTCGTCGGGATCTGGACTATCGAGAACCGGATCCCTCCCATTTCCGGATAGAAGGGGCACAGACCCCGGGTGTCGCTGGAATACACCAGTCCCTTCTCCTCGAAGACCTTGAGTGCGAAGGGGTTTATCATCCATCCCGGAGCGGCGAAGGAGCGGGCCTCTTCCCCGACGACCATCCGGTAAACGGTCAGCAGCCGGTCGATCTCGCGGCGGGTCTCGGCTTCATCAAAATGCTTGATGGAGTCGTGCCAGCGGACGTGGTCATGGCCGTGGATGCCCAGTTCATGGCCGTCATTGAGAATCCTCCTGAGGAGGGCTATGTTCCTGCGGGCGATCTGGGGCCCCGGCAGGATGAGGCCGTACATGAGGGTCTTCACGCCATAGGTACTCACAACCCCCACACGCCCCGCTTTCTTGAGAAAACCCTTCCGGGTGAAGACCCTCTTGACTGTCCGGCCCGTGTTGTCCTTTCCCATGGGGACGAAGAAACTCGCCTTCACATCGTGGCGCCGGAATATGTCGAGAAGGACGGGCACGCCATTGCGCATGCCCTGAAAGGTGTCCACATCGACCTTGATCCCTATGGTCCGGCTCAAGATTGCCCTACCTGCCCGTCTCCCCGGGAAGACTCGTCTCCAGGTAGTAGTCGAGGGTCTTCCTGAGGGCCGTATCGAGGTCGACGAGGGGCTCCCAGTCGACGATCTCCCTGGCCTTCGCTATCGAGGGGACCCTGCGGTCGATGTCCTGATAGCCTTCGCCGTAGAAATCCCGGGAATAGACCTCGATGACCTCGGAATGTTTTGTGTAGTGCTTTGTCCTCGGGTCGTTCACGAACATGGTCTTCAGCTTGACGGCAAGATCTTTCACGGTCGCCTCGTTCCTCGGGTTGCCGATGTTGAAGATCTGGCCGTTGCAGCGGTCGTCCTTGTTCTCTATGATCTTCATGAGGCACGCGATGCCGTCATCGATATAGGTGAAGCAGCGTTTCTGCGAACCCCCGTCGACAAGCCGGATGGGTTCGGCCAGAAAGAGGCTGCCGATGAACTGCGTCACCACCCGGGAGCTTCCCTCTTTTTCCGGGTCCGTGGCCAGTTCGTCAAGCTTCGGGCCTATCCAGTTGAAGGGCCTGAAGAGGGTGAACCTGAGGCCGTGCTGAAAACCGTACGCCCAGATGACCCTGTCGAGGAGCTGTTTCGACGCGCTGTAGATCCACCGCTGTTTGTTGATGGGACCGAGTACGAGAGGACTGACGTCTTCGGTGAACTCCTCGTCGGGGGACATCCCGTAGACCTCCGACGTGGAGGGGAAGAGGAGTCTCTTGCCATACTTGACGCAAAGACGGACGACCTTGAGGTTCTCCTCGAAATCGAGTTCGAAGACACGAAGGGGTTCTCTCACGTATGTCATCGGGGTTGCGATGGCCACGAGGGGCATGACGACGTCGCACTTCTTGACGTGGTATTCTATCCATTCCCTGTTTATCGAGATATCGCCTTCAACGTAGTGGAAACGCTCATGGCCGAGACACTCGCCAAGCTTGTCGTTGCGAATGTCCAGCCCGTAGATCTCCCAGTCCGTTTCGTTCAGCACGTGTTCCGCGAGGGCGTTGCCGATGAATCCGTTCACTCCGAGCACCAAGAGTCTCAAGGGTGACCTCCTAAAATTTTGTTTTTCAAGACACGGGAAGACGCCAGTTCGACGGCGTCCATCTCCTGATCGCCTTCGACCTCAACCGAGATGAGGCGCAGGGAACCCGAACCGGTCTTCACCAGGAGCGGGTCCTCCGATATCACCGTCCCTGCGGGGACATCCCGTGGAGAGACATTCTCGGGGTACGCCTTCCATACGAAGAGCTTCTTCCCGTCGAGATAGGTAAAGGCCCCCGGGTAGGGATGGGTCACCGCCCTGGTGAGATTGTATATGGACAGGGAGTCCCTGCCCCAGTCGATGAGGCCGTCCTCGGGCTTGCGGCCCCCGAAATAGGACGACGGTCCCGTCTGCACCCATCTCGTGAAGGTCCCGGCCTGAAGGTGGGGCAGGACATCCTGCATCAACTCCCGCGCCGCTCCGACGAGCTTCATG
>MVQP01000033.1 GCA_002067235.1 Syntrophorhabdus sp. PtaB.Bin047 | reverse complement strand
TGATGAAGAACAAAGCAACATGGGCGGAGGCCCGTTCATGAAAAAGAAATCAATTGACATTCAACACAGTTGCTGGAACCGTCTTTCCTCCTGCGACCTGCGACCTGCGACCGTCTTTACCCCCTGTTTCCATTCATTGACAAAGCCTTTCAATTACTGTAGTATTTGTGGTAATTTATTAAATTTTCTGTGTATTTGGATGAATACCGTACGCGATCTCAAGTCAGAACACTGCCGGGGAGATTCCAGGGTAGAGGTCAACAACCGGAAGTGCCGCAGATGCTTTTACTGCGTGCAGCTCTGTCCCGCGAAGGCCATCAAACTCGAAAAGGAGTCGATCCGCATCATCCCGGAGCGATGCATACTCTGCGGTAACTGCATCACCGGGTGCCCGCACCGTGCTATGACGTATCAGAGCGACGCGGGCACGGTCAGGAACCTCATAGAGGCGAACGAGAATGTCGTCGCCTGTCTCGATCCCGCCTTTCCGGCCGTTCTCGACAATGTGAGCCCCTGGGGTTTCAGTTATGCCCTCAAGGCTCTGGGGTTCAAAGAAGTGTGGGAGGGCGCCCTCGGCGCAGAGCTGATAAGCGCACCCTACCGGAAACTTCTGGCGAAGGACACCGAGAAACCCGTCATATCTTCCTTCTGTCCCGTCATCGTGTCCTACATCGAGAAGTATCTTCCCCAGCTTATCGATAACCTCGCGCCCATAGTATCCCCGATGATAGCCGCGGGAAGGGCCATCAAGAAGGCGAAAGGCGAGGGATGGCGTGTTGTCTACATAGCCCCGTGCCTTGCCCGGATGGGAGAGATGGACGACGAGGAGAACGCGGATGCCGTCGATCACGTGATCACCTTCCGCGACGTGCGCTTCATGTTTGCCGAGGCCGGCATCAACCCGAGACACGTGGACGAGGCACCCTTCGACGGGCCCGTGCCGGCGTTGGGTCGTATCGCCCCCGTCATAGGCGGGCTCAACCGAAGCCTCGGGCACAGTTTTGACGTCCTCGTCGGGGAGACGAGCGTTGCCTACGGGCGAAGGCGCGTCATCGCCGCGCTCAACCAGCTTGCGAAGGGGTCGATACAGGCCAGATTTCTGGACCTCGTCTTTTGCGACGGCTGCGTGGACGGTTCCTTCGTGGAACGCGAGCTTTCCGTGGTGGGACGCAGGCAGATCGTATCCCGGTATGCCAAGTCGCAGTTCAGCCCCCAGACGGCGTCCATGCTGCAGCACACCCTCAGGGACTTTGCCGACGTGAAGATCACGAAAGAGCACAAGGCCAACGTACAGAAGCTCCCCGATCCGACGGAGGAGCAGATACGGACCGTCCTGAAGAAGATAAACAAGCTGCCCCCTCACAACAACCTCGACTGCCGCGCCTGCGGCTACAACACGTGCCGCGAGAAGGCGGTCGCCGTCGTGCAGGGCATATCGGAGGCGGAATACTGCCTGCCATACCTTCTGGAAGACTCGAAGCGCATCTACCAGCAGCTCGAGAAATCCCACAGGGAGCTGCAGCGCTCTCACCAGGAACTGGAGCAGGCGCAGTTCCAGCTCATCAGGACGGAGAAGCTCGCGGCCCTGGGACAGCTCGCCGCGGGCGTCGCCCACGAGATAAACAACCCCCTCGGCACGATCACCATCTACGCCCACATACTGGCACGTTCCCTGGAACCCGATGACCCGAGGAAGGAAGACATCGACCTCATCGTAAGCGAGGCGAACAGGACGAAGGAGATCGTCCAGGGGCTTCTGAGCTTCGCGCGGGAGACAAAGCTCAAACCGGGGGAGACGAGCATCAACGACCTTCTCGAGGAGACTCTGGGTCTTCTCGTCAACCAGGTCCTTTTTCAGAACATCAAGATCAAGAAGGTCTTCAGCGACGACCTCCCCATGCTTTTCGCCGACGCGACGCAGCTCAAGCAGGTCTTTCTCAACATCATGCTCAACGCGGCGCAGGCGATGGAAGGCAAGGGCTCGCTGACGCTCACCACCACCCACGAGGGAGGCACGATCGAGATCAGGATACGCGACACGGGACCGGGCATCCCGCCGGAGAACATCGGCAAGCTCTTTAACCCCTTCTTTACCACGAAGGAGAAGGGGACGGGACTCGGACTCGCCATTTCCTACGGCATCGTGGAGCGCCATTCGGGGCAGATAGATGTCGAGACGGAACTGGGCAAGGGAAGCACGTTCATCATCACGCTGCCCGTCGACGCCGATGCGGCGGGGATCATTACACCGGCCAAAGGATTAGCGGCAAATCAAAATATAAATACAGGGAGAAGGAACCATGGCACAAAAAAGAATTCTCATCATTGATGACGACGTCGATTTCGTTGATCTCAACAAGGCAGTCCTTGTGAACAACGGATTCGAAGTCGAAACGGCATTCTCGGCTCGCGAGGGCATGGACAAGGTGCAGTTCGAAGCGCCGGACCTCATCCTCCTCGACCTGATGCTGGAGAAACACGACACGGGGTTCAGTTTCGCAAAGGCGATCAAGGCCGATCCGCGCTACAAGACCATCCCCATCCTGATGATCTCCGCCGTCGCCGGCGAGACGGGGTACGATTTCACCCAGGAGCAGGACGGCTACTGGATGAAGACGGATGATTTCGTAGCCAAGCCGGTGGAGCCGGAAGAACTGGTCAAGAGGATCAACGCCCTTATCGACAGAGCGAAATAGGGGTAGATCTCCACAGGAACGTTAATGGCCGAATCTGTCACCATCCTTGTTGTCGACGACGAGAAAGGCATCCGTGAAGGGTGCCGGAGGATCCTCGCGTCAGAGGGGTACGGCGTCGATGTTGCCGAGAACGGCAAGATGGCGCTCGAGATGGTCAAGGGGAAACCCTACGATCTCATCCTCGTCGACCTCATGATGCCCGTCATGGGCGGACTTGAGCTCATGGAGCACGTGCGGCAGATCGACCCGGGCATCATCCTCGTGGTCATCACGGGTTTTGCCACGGTGGAGACGGCCGTCGACGCGATGAAACACGGCGCCTACGATTACATACCCAAGCCTTTCAACCCCGACCAGCTCATGGCGGTCATAGGCAGGGGCCTCGACAAGAGGCGGCTCACCATAGAAACGGAAAAGCTCCGCGAAGAGAGGGACCAGCGGCTCCTCGAAGTGGCAAGCGAGAAATCCAAGCTCCACACCATCGTGAACTCGATGGCCGACGGTATCCTCGTCATCAACCGGGAGCACCAGCTTGTCCTGTGGAACCCGGCGGTGCTCAAGATGCTCAACGTGCGGGGCAGGGTCGACGAGTCCGGGGTGGGCATGGATTTCCAGAAGGCGCTGAAGCAGCAGGACCTGATAGACGTTATCAACAAGGCGTTCTCCCCTGATTCTTCCCAGTACACGATCATCTCCGAAGAGGTGGTCCTGGCAGGGGAGACCCCGAAGACCTTAATGGTCAACGTTGCGGGGGTGCGCGACGAGAGAGGCGAGAACCTCGGCGTCGTCTGCACATTCCGCGATATCTCCCGCCTCAAGGAGGTCGAGGAGATAAAATCCCAGTTCGTGAGGATGGTGGCGCACGAGATAAGG
Source organism: Syntrophorhabdus sp. PtaB.Bin047 (assembly GCA_002067235.1). Lineage (GTDB taxonomy): Bacteria > Desulfobacterota > Syntrophorhabdia > Syntrophorhabdales > Syntrophorhabdaceae > Delta-02. The sequence goes on along the minus strand of MVQP01000033.1, from coordinate 23,540 downwards.
GCGCCGCTGGGGGCGATCGAAGGGTATCTCAATGCCTATCTCACGGGAGTGGCGGGCACGGACCCCCAGTTCAACCGGCAGATGCTGGAGCGGGCAAAGCTGAGGGCAAGGTCGCTCATGGACCTCGTCAACGACCTCCTGCTATTCGCGAAGCTGGAATCGACGAAGGTGGTAAGGAAGAAAGAGCTCCTGGACATCACGGAGATCATCCAGAGCACCGTGGAGCTCTTCAGGGTTCAGGGTTCGACGAAGGACGTGTCGTTCTCTGTCGAGATACCCGAAAAGCTGCCCCTCATAGAGGCCGACAGGTCCGAAATGGAGCAGCTCTTCACGAACCTCGTGTCCAACGCCATGAAGTACAATGTCAAGAACGGCACGGTCACGGTCAGGGCCATGCCGGAGCCCCATTACCTCAGCATCAGCGTGAGCGACACGGGCATCGGCATCGAGGAGGAGTGTCTCCCCTGCATCTTTGACGAGTTCTACCGGGTGCAGGGACCTAACACACGCTATACGACCGGCACCGGATTGGGACTGTCCATCGTGAAACGGATAGTGGAATCCCACTTCGGGCGCATCGAGGTAGAAAGCAAGGTCGGGAAAGGAACGGTCTTTACCGTCAGGCTGCCGCTCAAGCAGGTGAACGACAAGTAATTGTTTTGATAGAATTAAACTTTTGAAAAGGAGACGTTATGGCTACCAAGAAAGCAACCAAAACCAACCAGATCCTGGAGAAGAGAATTCTTGCTCCTTCGATCACCATGTACAAGCTGTATGTCCCGGACATCGCCAGGAAGGTGAAAGCCGGCCAGTTCGTCGTTGTCCGCGGCGACGACATGGGCGAGCGCATACCGCTCACCGTTGCGGACTATGACAGCAAGAAGGGCACCATTACCATCATATTCCAGGAAGTGGGCACGTCCACCCAGAAGCTCGCGAAGTTCGAGGCGGGCATGGCCCTGCTCGACGTCGTCGGCCCCCTCGGGAAACCGAGCCACATCGAGAAGTTCGGCACCGTTGTCTGCGTAGGCGGCGGCGTCGGCGTGGCGCCTGTCCTGCCCATCGCGAAGGCACTCAAAGAGGCGGGCAACGAGGTCGTTTCCATCATCGGCGCCCGGACGCAGAGCATGCTCATTCTCGAGGAAGAGATGAAGGCGGCGAGCACCACCGTGCACGTCACCACCGATGACGGCACCTACGGACACCACGGTTTTGTCACCGACGTCCTGAAGAGGATAATCGAAGAGCGCGGCGCGGCCAACATCGCCCTTGTCGTGGGCATCGGCCCCGTCATCATGATGAAGGCCGTCACCGACGTTACCCGTCCCTTCGGCGTTAAAACCGTCGTCAGCCTCAACACGATCATGGTCGACGGCACCGGCATGTGCGGGTGCTGCCGCGCCACCATCGCCGGCGAGACGAAGTTCGTCTGCGTCGACGGCCCGGAGTTCGACGGACATGCCGTGGACTTCCCCGAACTGGTGCTGCGCCAGAAGATGTACAACCGCGAAGAGCGGCGCGCCCTCTGGGACCACAAGTGCAAGATCGATGCACAGGAAAAGGCCATCAAGAAGGCCCGCAAACGCGTGAAGATGCCGGAGCAGGCACCGAAGCAGAGAATCCAGAACTTTGCCGAAGTGGCCCTGGGATACACGAAAGAGAACGCCATGATGGAAGCCCAGCGGTGTCTCGGCTGCAAGAAGCCGCCCTGCGTGGAAGGCTGCCCCGTCAACGTCCAGATCCCCCAGTTCATCGCGAAGATCAAGGAAGGCGACTTCATGAGCGCCATCCATATCATTAAAGAAACGAACAGTCTTCCCGCCGTCTGCGGCAGGGTCTGTCCCCAGGAATCACAGTGCGAGTCGAAGTGCATCCTTGGCAAGAAGTCGGAACCCGTCGCCATCGGCCGCCTCGAGCGCTTTGCCGCGGACTATGAGCTCGGTCTCGGCGACGTCCGTGCTCCTGCGCTGCCGAAGAAGACAGGCAAGAAGGTCGCCATCATCGGCGCCGGCCCCGCCGGTCTCACCGTCGCGGGCGAACTGAGCAAGAAAGGCCACGAGTGCACCATCTACGAAGCGCTTCACAAGGCGGGCGGGGTGCTCGTTTACGGCATCCCCGAGTTCCGTCTCCCCAAAGCGATCGTCCAGCGCGAGGTCGACTACCTCGAGAAACTCGGCGCCAAGGTCAAGGTTGACTCCATCGTCGGCCAGACGGTCACCCTCGACGAGCTCTTCGCCCAGGGCTACGATGCCGCGTTCATCGGCACCGGCGCAGGCCTCCCATACTTCCTCAACATCCCCGGCGAGAACCTGAACGGCGTTTACTCCGCCAACGAGTTCCTGACCAGGGCCAATCTCATGAAGGCATACCTCTTCCCTGAATACGATACACCCATCAGGGTCGGCTCGAAGGTGGCGGTCATCGGCGGCGGCAACGTGGCCATGGACTCCGCCAGGGTCTCGAAGCGCCTCGGCGCGGACGTGTACCTCGTCTACCGCCGCAGCCGCGACGAAATGCCCGCCCGTGCGGAAGAAGCGCACCACGCCGAGGAAGAGGGCATCGATTTCAGGCTGCTGACGAATCCCATCAGGGTCGTCGGCGATGATCAGGGCTGGGTCAAGGGGCTTGAATGCGTAAAGATGGAACTCGGCGAACCGGACGCGTCAGGCAGAAGAAGGCCCGTCGAGATCAAGGGCTCCAATTTCATCCTCGATGTGGACGTCGTCATCGTTGCCATCGGCCAGGGCCCGAACCCCATCCTCACCTCCACCACCCCGGACCTGGAACTCAAGAAGTCCGGCAACATCGTGGCCGATGAGGAAACAGGACAGACAAGCCGCAAGGGCGTCTTCGCCGGCGGCGACATCGTAACCGGCGCCGCCACGGTCATCCTCGCCATGGGTGCGGGAAGAAAGGCCGCGAAGGCAATAGACGAATACCTTCAGACCAAGAAGTAAGGGTCGCAAATGAAAGTGAAAAGGCGGGGTGTGGCCACCCCGCCTTTTTTTTGCCGGCGAAGAAGGGTTCAGGACCCGGGATGCGGGGTCCGGAGGCAAGCCAGGACAGACAAGTCCTTGAACCACAACCGGCATGGCGATAGGGGTGATCCTGCGGAAGGGATGATGATCTCATTGGGTGCGCGCAAACAGTCCGGTACCGGTCGCTCGGGATTGTCTGCCTGCAGAAGATCACGTCTCATAACGGGATCATTCTAACTGTTTCGGAAAAACGAGACAAAGACTAATGATATCAGACGACCCTGTCCCGTGACGGAGCGACGCTTTTGGGGTCTTCCATCTCCAACTTGTCCACTTGTGTTTATAAAAGTTGACGCTATACTTGATATATATGAACCTTCGGCCTGGCTAGACAGTGAGGCGCTCTTATCACTCCTGCATCCGGTTCTGCGCGGTCAACGAGGAAAGGGTGATGAGAAATGTGGAGGCCTATAAGCCGTACTGAAACATGTTTTTCCCTGCCGGATGCCCACCTGGCGGCACTCCGGCATCCCCTGCCGCGGAGCCGAAAACCCGTCAGATCATCCTCAGCCGCCTTCTCAACGCTCAGGCGGCTCAAGCAGTTCAAGCGGTTTGAACCGCTTTCACGGTTCAAACCATTCAAGCCGTCTCCAGGGAGGTCTCTATGCGCGATGTGATCCAGAAGATCGTGGCGGCCGAGACAGAGGCGAAACAGGCCGTCGAAGAGGCAAAGGCCGAGGCCGACCGTATCCTTGCGGAAGCCCGGAAGAAGGCGCAGGATATCAGCGCCAATGCTCATAAGGAGGCCGCCGCCGAGGCTGACCGCATCATTCGGTCAGCGGCAGCCGAGGCTGAGAAGGAGAAGGAGGAGAGACTGGCCAGAGCGGCGGCAAGGATCGAAAGAGAGGTCGGCATCGACGAGGCTCGGAGAAAACGTGTGGTGGAGGGGATCGTCCGGCGCATCTGCGGGCCGTGACGGTGTCTTAAGGAGGCCAATGACAGGTAATCTCGACTACTTTGTGGCCCGCCTTCACGGGAAGCGCAGTTCAATGGCTGAGTCAGACAGGCTCGCTTCCCTCACGCGCGTCCGCAGCCTCCAGGAATTCACGCGGGCCATCTTTCCCGAGCGGGAGTTTCAGGATACCGCGGACTTTCAGCGTCAATTGATCGAGGAGCTTGCAAGGGAATTCTCAGGGTTCCCCGGCCATCTGGACCGGGCTGAGAGACACCTCATCGACTGGATGCCCGCCCGTCTTGAGGCCGAGAACATCAAAGTCCTCCTCAGAGCGTGCATCACAAAGATCTCCCTCGAAGAGGTGACGCAGCGCCTGGTCCCTTTGCCAGGGCAGACGCAGGCGGTGGTGGAATCACTCGTGAGGGCGCCGGCTCTCAGCGATTTCGTGACGCTCCTTCCCTTCGGACCGCTGCGCAAGGGTCTCGAGAAGGCGATCAGAGACCACGGCGAAGACGCAAGGCCTTTCTTCCTGGAGGCGGCCCTGGACAGCGGCTATCTTGAGGAGCTCATCGCGCGCCTCGCGCTCCTTTCCGGCCGGGACCGGCAGGAGGCTGAAGGCGTGATATGCCAGGAGGCAGACATCTTTCACCTCCTGCTCGTCCTGCGCGGAAAATTCAACTATGGCCTCGCAGCGGACCAGTTGCTGTCCTTCCACGTCCCCGGGACCCGGATACCCCACGCACTCCTCGCCACGATGCTCGATGACCACGATCCCTGGATCGCGGTGGGCCGCGCCGTCATGCGCGCCATCGATCCCCTGCCGGTGGAAGGGGCCCTGAGCGAGTCATCCTCGGCCATTCAGATACCCTTTATAGAAGACCTGGCATGGCAGAGGTACCATCGCCTTGCGAACACCGCGTTCCGGCGCAGCCACATGGGTTTTGGTGTCGTTGTCGGGTACGTGGCGCTGCGCCGACTGGAGGTCGCGAACCTCATAACCATCTCCGAGGGCATTCGCACCGGCGCCGGCGAGGACGTCATACGGGCGCGGATGGTGCCGCGCGTGGAGAGGGAGGTGTCCCGTGTTTAGCCCTGCCCCGATGTTGCGGCTCAGCGCCGTGGTCCTCGACAGGGACGAACGGGAGGTACTCACGACCCTCGGCCGCATGGGGGTGATGCAGCTGACGCGCCTGCCCGCCGGTGGCGAGACGCCCGGCCTCGCCGTGCGTGACCTCACCGCCGAGATAGGCCGGTACGAGCGCCTGCGTGCGAGGATCGAAGAGATACGGCGCCTCCTTGAGATCTCCGGGCCGGCAGGCAGTGAACCTCCCGGAGAGGTCGACCTTTCCGAGGCGGAGGAGAAACTCGGCTCCATCGAGGAGCACATCGGGGAGGCGTCGAACCTTCGCAGGGCCTACCGGCAGCGGCAAAGGGACTTGACAGCGCTGTGCGACCAGGTATCGGACTGGCGCGGGCTCGACGTTCCTCTCGCCGGTCCCGATCATTTCTCCTTCCTCCATTTCGTGACGGGGAGCCTGCCGGAGCAGAACCTCGAGGGTGTTCGCGCCGCGCTCGGCGACAACGTTGCCCTGGTACCGCTTCAAGCACAGAAAGGCCGGCGCCAGGTGATCGCCATGACGACCCGCGAGAACTCAGGTCCCCTGGAGGAGCTTCTGCAAGGCGCAGGTTTTCAGCGTGAGGTTCTTCCCGAGGTGGAAGGCCATACAGCCGACACGCTGTGCGCGGAGAAGGAGAAGGAGCATGACCGTCTTGGAAAGGAGCTTGCGAGACTCGACATCAGGCTCAAGTCCCTTGCCGATGAGTTCGCGCCTTACCTCAACGGGCTTGAGGCCGCGATCGGGGCCGAACTCGGTTTCCTGAGGGCGCAGCAGGAACTGGCCCGGACGGATACCACCACCCTCATAACGGGTTGGGTGCCGGCACATGAGGCCGCCACGGTTGGTGAACGCCTCGGGAAGATCACCGGCGGCCGCTGTGCCATCGAGGTCGCGGCGCCCGACGAGGCCGGGGAGGAGAAGGTCCCCACTCTCCTTGCGCACTCGGCCCTTTTGCGCCCCTTCGGGATGCTCATGTCGTCCTACGGAACGCCCAATTACCGCGAGTTGGAACCCACGATCTTCGTTGCCGTCAGCTACGTGCTCATGTTCGGGATCATGTTCGGAGATTGGGGCCACGGAGCGACCCTCGCGGCCCTGGGAGTGGCGGCGCTCCTTAAGGGGAAGACGGGAAAGGCGCGCGATGTCGGTGTGCTGCTGACGGCCTGCGGGTTGTCGAGTGTTGTTTTCGGGCTCATCTACGGCAGTTTCTTTGGCCTTGAGCATTTCAAGAGATACGCCTTCTGGCACGACCCCCTCGAGGGCGACCCCATGGGCCTCATGTACGGGGCCATAGCCGTGGGCGTCGTTATGATCAGCTTAGGGTTGATACTCAATGCCATCAACCGTTTCCGGCGTGGTGACGTGATCGGCGGTTTCCTCGACAAGTTCGGAGTGGCGGGGATAGTCTTCTACTGGGGGGTACTCGCGATGATCGTCGGCCAGGACGCCATTTCGTCGCGGGGTCTCATGGGAGCGGCCCTGGTGGTCTTCCTCGTGCTGCCCGCGCTATGCTGGATAATAAAGGAGCCTCTGGAGTACTTTCTCCATCGTTCGGGGGAGCACGGTACGCTCGGCGTTGCCATCACGGAGTCCTTCGTGGGGGCCTTCGAGGCGTTCCTATCCTATCTCGCCAACACGATAAGCTTTGTCCGTCTCGGGGCCTACGCGATGAGCCACGCGGCGCTTCTCGTTGCTGCCTTCATGCTCGCCGAACAGGTCAAGCACCTTCCCGTTGCGGGCACCGTCGGGGGTGTTGTCGTGGTCATACTGGGAAATCTCGTGGCCATAGTCCTCGAGGGCATCATCGCGTCGGTACAGGCACTGCGTCTGGAATACTACGAGTTCTTCGGCAAGTTCTACTCCGGCGACGGTCAGGCGTTCGAACCCTTTCGCCTGGCGGGAAAGACCGGACTCAGAGAGTCCTGATCCCGCCTGCGGGATCATGCATACAGCCGGTCACGTGCCGGCGAGGGGAGGTGTCACATGATGAAGTTGTCACTGAGGTCCGTCGGAGCCGCTCTCGCGGTGACGCTGATTCCAGCCGTTGAAGTTCTGGCTGAACAGGCGGCCCAGGAAGGTGCCTCCGCGGCCTCCCTGGGGAGGACCATCGGCCTCGCGGTGGCGGCCGCGTTTGCCGTGGGCGTAAGCATCCTGGGGGCGGGGTACGCCGTGGGAAAGATCGGATCGGCCGCTCTCGGGGCGGCGGTGGAGAAGCCCGAGCTCCTTACCCGGAGCATCCTCTTTGTCGCGCTGGCTGAAGGGCTCGCCGTGCTCGGCTTCGCCATAGCCATGATGCTGCTGCAGAAGATCTAGGGGGGACCATGAAGTTCTTCTGCATCGCCGACGAGGACACGGTGCGAGGCTTCCGGTTGGCAGGCGTTGCCGGCGAGGCGGCCGCCGCGGCGGGCGAGGCTTCCCGGTTGCTCGAGAAGGTGATGAACGAACCCGACTGTGCCATCGTCATTCTCACCTCCACCGTTGCGGACCTCATTCGCGACAGGGTGGAAGAGTTGAGACTCGAGAGGGATTGTCCGCTCATCGTGGAAATTCCGGGGCCGGAGGGGAGAGCGGCCGGAACGAGGAGCCTCCGGGATTTCGTACAGGAGGCCGTCGGTATCCGGCTTGGACAAAGCGAGGGACCTTAAATGAGCATGACCGAACATGATTCTTCAGCGGTGCTCCGCCAGGAGATCAGTGACGACGCACGGCGCCTGTGTGATGACATTCTTTCCTGCGCACGGCGGGATGCTGAGGCCCTCCTGGGGAGGGAGGGTTCGGCGGCCATCGAAGCCCGTCTCAAGCGCCTTGAAGAGGCGCGCTGCGAGGGTGCGCGGCGCAGGGACCTCACTCTTGCGGCGGTCTTCGTCGAGACGCGGCGGTTATACCTTGCCCGTATCGAGGAGCTCCTCGGATCCATACGCGAAGAGGCGCTGAAGCACCTCTTCGCCCGCAACGGTTTCGATCTCCGGGAAAGTGTCATTAATCTCGCGAGCGAAGCCATCCGGGGCATGACAGGCGACGAATTCATCGTGCGCCTCGCTGAGAAGAGCCGATCCCTGCTTGGCGGGGCCCTGGAAGAGGAGGTTGCCTCACGGGCCGGACGGCCGGGGGTGAAGGTCACCGTCTCCTGGGACCCGGGTATATCTGATGATGGACCCGTCGTGACAGACTCGGGACAGATGCAGGTGTGGGACAACCGGTACAGGGCGAGGCTCGAGCGCCTGTGGCCCCAGATGCGACGCGCCATCGCGGCGGAGATGTTCCCTGCCGGCGCCGGAGAACCGGAAGGAGGTGCCACGTGATGAACGTGACCCAACGAGCGGAGCCTTGCGCGACCCGTATCAGCGGACCCATCATTACGGCTACGGGGATGAGCGGGGCACAGATGTACGAGGTTGTCCAGGTAGGGGAACTCGGGCTTGTGGGGGAAGTGGTCCGTATCATCGGCGATCTGGCGACGATCCAGGTCTACGAGGACACGACGATGCTGAAGCCCGGAGCGAAAGTGCTCTGCACGGGCGCGCCTCTGTCCGTCTCCCTTGGCCCCGGCCTTGTCGGAAACATCTACGACGGTATCCAGCGGCCGTTGCCCGGCATCGAGGCGAAGAGCGGCGCATGGATCCGCCGGGGCGAAAAGGTGGAGGCCCTCGACAACGCCAGGCGATGGACCTTTGAACCCCTGGCGGCGAAGGGCGACACCGTCGGCCCCGGCCAGGTGATAGGGCAGGTCGTGGAGACCCCTCTCGTCACGCACAGGATCATGGTCCCCCCCGATGTCTCCGGCTCTGTCCTGTCCATTGTCGGGAAAGGGGACTATACACTCCTCGATCCCGTTGCTGTGATCGGGACACCGGAGGGAGAAAGGGAAGTGACGATGCTCCAGCGCTGGCCCGTGAGACAGCCGCGCCCCATCCGGGAGCGTCTGAGGATAGCCGATCCCCTGATCACCGGCCAGAGGATCATCGACACCTTCTTCCCTCTCGGGAAAGGCGGAGCGGCGGCCATACCGGGCGGTTTCGGAACGGGCAAGACGATCACGCAGCATCAGCTTGCCAAGTGGTCTGACGCCGAGATCATCGTCTTCATCGGCTGCGGGGAGCGCGGCAACGAGATGACGGAAGTGCTCCGCGAGTTCCCGGAACTCGAGGACCCGCGGTCGGGGAGGCCGCTCATGGAGCGGACGATCCTTATCGCCAATACCTCGAACATGCCCGTCGCCGCCCGGGAGGTCTCCATCTACACCGGCATCACCCTTGCCGAGTACTACCGGGACATGGGCCTGTCCGTGGCGGTCTTCGCGGATTCGACGAGCCGCTGGGCCGAGGCGCTCCGGGAACTTGCAGCCCGCCTCGAGGAGATGCCCGCGGAAGAGGGTTTCCCGGCGTCCCTTCCCACGCGGCTTGCCCAGTTCTACGAACGCGGCGGGGCCGTGACGACCCTTGCCGGCGACCGGGCCTCTGTGAGCATCGTCGGAGCCGTCAGTCCCCCGGGGGGCGATTTCTCGGAGCCCGTGACACAGCACACGCGCCGTTTCATCCGCTGCTTCTGGGCCCTCGATACGGAGCTTGCCAACGCCCGCCACTACCCGTCCATCCACTGGCTGCGTTCCTATTCGGAATACGCCGAGGACGTCAAAGGCTGGTGGGAGGGGAGCTGTCCCGACTGGGAGGACCTCCGGACCGAGGCATTGACGCTCCTGCAGCGCGAGGAGCGCCTCCAGCAGATCGTGAAGCTCGTCGGGCCCGACGTTCTGCCTGACAGCCAGCGCCTCATCCTCTTCATCGCCGAGATCTTCAAGGACGGTTTCCTGGCCCAGAGCGCCTTCGACGAGAATGACATGTACTGTTCGCCGGAGAAACAGGTCGCCCTCCTGAGGCTTATCCTCACCCTCTATCACAGGGGGCGCGACCTGATCCAGGAAGGCGTTCCCCTGGCGAAGGTCACCGGCATGGAGTGCGTCTCCGAGGTGCTCCGCGCGAAGGCGGCCCTGTCCAACAAGGAGCTCCACAAAGTGGAGGAACTCGCGAAAAGACTCGCGGAAGAGGCGGGCGAACTGGAACGACAATACATGAAGGGGGCGGCCTGCTATGAGTGATCTCTTTGCGGACATTGAGGACAGGGGGCTTGAATACGTGGGCGCCTCACGCATCGAGGGGCCGCTCGTCGTCGTCGACAGGGTCCGCGACGTGGGATATGACGAAACGGTGGAGATCATCGACCCGGCGGGCATCCCCCGCATGGGGCGCGTGCTCGACATCTCCGAGAGCCATGCCGTTGTCCAGGTTCTCGAGGGGACGACGGGGCTTGCCACCCGGACGCTCCGGGCGCGCTTCCTCGGAGAGAGCTTTCGCCTCCCCGTCTCGCGGCAGATGCTGGGCCGCGTTTTCGACGGCCTGGGACGCCCCGCGGACGGCGGACCGCCCGCCCTCTCGGCGGACCGCCGGGACGTCAACGGTATGCCCATCAATCCCTTCGCGAGGCGCTACCCGCGGGAGTTCATCCAGACGGGCCTTTCCGCCATCGACGGGATGAACGCCCTCGTGCGCGGCCAGAAGCTGCCCGTCTTCTCCGGCAACGGGCTGCCCCACGACAGGGTCTCGGCACAGATCATCCGGCAGGCGCGCCTGCTCGACGAGGAGGTCGAGTTCTCCATCGTGTTTGCCGCCATGGGCATCAAGCATGATGTTGCCGAGTTCTTCATCCGCAATTTCCGGGAATCAGGCGCGCTCTCCCGCGCCGTCATGTTCTTCTCGCTGGCCGACGCTCCGAGCGTGGAGCGACTGCTCACGCCGCGCGTCGCACTGACCCTGGCGGAGCACCTTGCCTTCGACTGCGGTCAGCACGTTCTCATCCTCCTCACGGACATGACGAACTACTGCGAGAGCCTGCGAGAGGTCGGGACGGCGCGCGGCGAGATACCGGGGCGCAAGGGATACCCGGGATATCTTTACTCCGACCTGGCGAGCCTCTACGAGCGTGCGGGCCGCATCGAGAACTCGCCGGGATCGATCACGCAGATGGCCATCCTGACGATGCCCGCTGACGATATCAGCCACCCCGTCCCGGATCTCACGGGTTACATCACGGAAGGGCAGATCGTCCTCGACCGCGACCTCTTCCAGCGCGGCATCTATCCGCCCATCGCGGGCCTGCCGAGCCTGTCGCGGCTCATGAAGGACGGCGTGGGCAAGGGCTTCACCCGGGAAGACCACCCCATTCTGGCAAGCCAGCTCTTTGCCTGCTACGCCTACGTGAAGAGGGTCCGCGGCCTGGCGGACGTCATCGGTGAAGAGGAACTGAGCCCGCTCGACAAGCAATACCTGAAGTTCGGCGAGGCCTTCGAGGGCACGTTCCTGAACCAGGGTGAATACGAGAACCGCTCTATAGAGACGACGCTGGAAATGGGCTGGGACGCCCTGTCCGTGCTGCCGAAAGAGGAACTCCATCGTGTGAGCGATGAGCTTCTCAGGAAGCACTACCGCTCGGAGCCGGGAAGGCAGGCGCAGGACCAAACCCGTCTTGCGGCACAGCAGTTGTGAGGACAACATGCCCAAGCTCAACGTGGCCCCGACGAAATCGAACCTTCTCGGACTTCAGCGGCAGCTCGAGTTTGCCGAGGAGGGGTACGACCTCCTGGAGCAGAAGCGGCAGATCCTGATCTTCGAGCTCATGAGCCGGCTTGCCCGGGCCGAGGAGGCGGAGAGAAGGGTCGGGGATGCCGTCGGCCACGCCTTCACGGCGCTCAACGCAGCCACGCTCGATATCGGTGCCCGGGCGCTCGAGGAGGCCGCCTTCGCCGTGTCCATGCGCCACGAGGTCTCGCTGTCCGACGACCGCCTCATGGGAATGGGGGTGCCGAAGATAGCGCTCAAAGAGGAGCCCATGGGTGTTCGCTTCGGCCTGGGCGGCACATCCTCCAATACCGACGTCGCCATGAGCCGTTTCGTCGACCTCCTTCCGTCCCTCGCGGAACTCGCGGAACTCGTCAACGCCGTGATGCGCCTGGCCAGGGAACTGCGCAGGACCCAGCGGCGCTGCAACGCCCTTTCCAAGATCTTCATCCCCCAGTACCGGGAGACCATCGACTATATCGTGGGCTCTCTGGAAGAGAGGGAGCGCGAGTCCCTGATAATCCTGAAGATGATAAGGGACAGGCTGGGAGAGGAGGCGAGTGGCAGAGGGCAGGGCCCATAGGGCCCGTTTTCATCATTTCAGTTTGAATTCCACCCGGCTGTCCTTCAGTTTTTCCTTTTTCTGTGGAGCTATGGATCGGGGGTCGACGATGAAGAGACGTCCGGCCTCGACCTGTCCGGACCTGACGAGGGCCTGCATCACCCTGGCGGATCGCCGCCGGGCGAGGGCCTGTAGGTCTTCCTCCTGTATGGCGGTGTTTGTCAGCATGAGCTTCTCCATCTCTTCGACGGGCAGCGATTTTTGGAGGCCTATCATGTTCCTGGGTTTCGGGAATTTCTCGGCCTTGTAGGCAAGCCTCAGGTATTTCTCGTATTCTCCCTGTTCAACCTTCACGTCGTCGACGTCAATGTCCGCCGTGCTCTTCTTCATGAGGTCCCTGAGCTTCTGTGCCTTTACTTTTCTCTGAACGAGATACTGTTTCAACCCCTCGCGATCACGCTCGGGATCCACGTATCCTTCGATGTCGACCTTGAGGGACGGTTTGTCTGAAAGGGCCTTGCTGAGGGTGCTGATCTTTTTCAGACCCGTTTCGTTCAGGACCGCTCGACCGTAGTCGAATTCAATGTAGCCCAGTTCCTCGCCGCTGCCGAAAAGGGCCCCGATAAGTGCAAAGGGTGCCGTCGCCGCCTTGGTCAGGAGGTTAACGATGATCTTGAGAATGATGCGGCCGACGCTGAACTCGGGATCGTCAAGACTCCCGGTGACAGGAAGGTCGAGCTTGATCTGTCCCCTTCGGTCCTTGAGGAGGGCGATGGCCAGCTTGACGGGCAGCTTCGTGGCGTCCGGGGACTCCACCCTTTCGCCGAGGGTGAGCTGGTCTATGAAAATGGTATTTGTCGAGTCGAGCTTTCTCTTTTCTATCAGGTAACGGACATCGAAGGAAAGCTTGCCCTTGTCAATGGTGTAACCAGCGTACCTGCCCGAATAGGGTGTGGCAGGCGTAAGGTCCATGTCTCTGAAGCTTGCCTTGAGATCGACATAGAGGTTCTTGCTCAGGGGGTTTATCTTCCCCGTGATCTCGAGGGGGGCCGCATTGTCGAGAGCTCCCCGCAACTCGACGTCGGCGGCGGTGTTCAACCGGGACGAAAGACCGGAGATCCTTCCGGCTATTTGGCCGAGAGTCGTCGAGAAGGCGGGACGTACCGACTGGTCGTGAAAGCGTATGGTGCCACCCTGAAGGGTGACGATGTCGATCCTTACGGGAACGGACTCTTCGGTGTCGGAGGGTGTCCTGCCCCCGGCGGCGGCGCAAGCTGAACGCTCCTTCTCCGGGGCCGTCGTTTCACCGGCCGTGGTGCCGATGCGGCCGTCTACTGCCGCATCGTCCCTGACGATCACATGCTGGAGGTTTACCGTTTTGTCGTCCCTGACGGCGATACTGGCGTAAAAGTCGGTAAGCGACACCCCTTTCGCAGTGATCCGGGTAGGGTTGTATCCGAATTCGACGTTCCGGGCGTGGAAGGACTTCAACTTGAGCAGATTCTCCGTCGTTTCGTTGTCGACGGATGACAGGCCGGCGAGGGACACGCTTCCCCTGTAAAGCACAGAAGGCCCCTTCTTCGGCGCCTGCGTCACGAGGAGGTCTCCACTCGCCCCCGCGGCTCCGCTCATCACCGATACCCTGACCCTGTCGGTGAAATAGGGTTGAAAGGGGCGGATATCTATGTCCTTGAGGTCCACCTTCGCCTTTAAAGAGAACGGGTCGAGCGCCACCGCTCCTTCGAGCTTCATCGTCCCTTTCCTGTTCACGACGAGAGACGTGAAGAAGGCGCCGGGGGAGCCCTTGGCCAGTGTTATCTTCTCACCTTTCAGTTCCAGCTTCTCAACGGTTATCTTCGCAGTGTTCTTGAGTGAACGGTCGGTAAAGAGAACTTTTCCTCCCGTGAGTTCGATACTGCCCACGATGAATTGAAAAGGTTCCCCGTCGCCCTCCCGCCCGGCCTTGACCTCCTCTCTCGTGCCGGCCTTACTTTTTTCCTTCTCTTTCATCTTCGGGAGGAGGGCCATGATGTTCAGCGTACCGTTCCGGTCACGGTCGAGGGTGAACTCAGGGGATTCAAAGAAGACCTTCGAGAGCTCCATCTTTCCGGCAAGGGGCTCCATCGACGCCACGGTGACCCTGAGGGCCGGAAGGTTCACGACCGTCCTGCCTGTATCGTCGTTGACGACGAGCTTCGACACCGCCATGTCGCCCCTGAAGGCCAGAAGAGGGGCCTTATCCTTGAATTGCCTGAATGCTGCCTCTATTCTGATATCGAGATAACCCGAGGGGACAGAGAACCGGGGTTTCACCGGAAGATACGCAAGGTAGTGGGGAATGTCCACGTTCTGGATGTTGATGTCGAAGGCTGTTTCCAGGGAGTCAGCGAAGGGCCTTGTCCTTCCCGCGATAACGTAAGGGTCGTCGTTCAGCTTGAATGAGAGCGTGGGGCGGACATCCTTTTCAATGTGCCTGGGGGCGTTGGACAACAAGGGGACGTTGAGATTGAGCTCCCTCAGGGCATGTTTCTTCTTAACCGGTGTGTCAAGGAAATCGGCACTGCCATTCTGGATCGCTATATCGCGGAGTGAAAAGGTGATGCCTTCCTTTCCCGCGTCGGTCTCCCCGGAAGGAGTCTCTTTCTTCTCGAGAAGGTCGGAGAAGTTGTATGACCCGTCGTCATGCCGGATTATGTTCACATGAGGATCCCTGAGTGAGAGGTGATCGAGTGTTATGACGCCGGTGACGACGGAAAGGCCCATCCTGGCCCGTATCTCACGGACACCGAAGAACGTGCCCGGACCGGAGCGCTCACCGATGGTAATGTCCCGGACCTTGTCATCAGACATTCTCCTTTACCCTTCCTTCCAAATACATACCACCCCGCACCCGGAATCGCCACCCCTTTTTCCCGCGGCCTTCGGGATCAGGAACGGGTCACAAACTGTGCTCGATGTGCAGGGAGCCCGATCTCCACCTGTCCCCGGTGCCGCGTCTCAAGCCGCACGCAACAGCTGACAAAAGATGATTTCACGTGATTCCGAACGGTTCGAGCGGTTCCAACCGTTGTTTTCTGCTATACTGCTGTCGTGAAGGTGCTTCTCGTCCAGCCGCCCATCGAGGATTTCTACGATACGTCCATCAGGACCTATCCTCTGGGGCTTTCTTACATTGCCGCCAGGATGCGGGACATATGCGATGTGGCCATCCTTGACTGCAGGACGGGTTTTGGCCCGCGGCACCCCGAGGACGAGGGGTTTCCGGAGCTTGCGTCTTACTACCGCGACGACAGGCAGACGCCCTTTTCGTTGTTCAGACGATACGTCCGTTACGGGATGGCGGGCCGTGAGATAGAAGCCGCCATCAGGGAGGCAGGTCCCGATGTCGTGGCGGTAGCGTCTTCTTTTTCCGCCTATTCGCGAGAAGCCCGGGAGGTTGCCGCCATCGCGAAGGGAGTGGATGACGGCATCGTCACCGTGATGGGCGGGACCCACGCGACCCTCTTCCCCGGGCATGTCCTCGGCGGCGGTAGTGTAGATTACGTCGTCCGGGGCGAAGGGGAGACGCCGTTCTTCGAATTGGTCCGGGCCCTTTCCTCGGGGGGCGGGGGTGTGCTGCCCTCCGTACCGGGTCTTGCCTTTTTCCGCGACGGGTCCCTCCATATCGGCGGCATTCACATCGAGGATGACATAGACCTCATTCCGGCGCGCGATCTCCTTCCCGTGGAAAGGTATCGCATCGGCAAGAGGGCATACACTTTTTTCCTCACATCGCGGGGATGTCCTTTCCAGTGCTCCTTCTGCGGCAAGCCTCCGGTCCCTTACCGCCGAAGGACGATCGGGTCCATCGAGAAAGAACTGTCCGATATTGAGGGGATGGGAATAACCTCCATAGACTTCGAGGACGACATGCTCAACCTCGACATCCCCTTCTTCCACCGTGTCCTTGATCTCGTGAGGGGAAGGGGGTTCACCCTTTCCGCCATGAACGGCCTCTACAGCCACACCCTCGATACGGCGACGCTCGAGAAAATGCGCGAGGCCGGCTTTTCGCGCCTCAATTTCTCCCTCGTCGATACGTCACCGGCCGTCCATGCCTCGCAGCGGAGGAGGTATCCGGCGAACTTCCTCGGCCTTCTCAACTGGTTGGAGTCGTCGGACTTCCTCGTGGAAACCCATTTCATCATCGGCCTCCCAGGCCAGACGCCGGGAGAGATAATGGACACGATGATCTTTCTCATGGGAAAGAGGATGCTCCCGGGCCCCAGCATCTATTACCCCGCCCCGGGCAGTCCGCTCTTTGACGGCATCCGTGGCGGCGAGGCTTCCCGCATCTTCCCGGTGACGCGCTCGAGCGTCATGTTCCAGGCGAACCCTCTCTTCCCGCGGGAGACAACATTCACCTTCATGAAGCTCCTGAGGTTCATGAACGTAGTCAAGGCCCTCATCGACGCGAACCCCGGAGCTTCCACCCTTGTCGACCTTACACAGGCGGACCGGCTGAGGAAGAACCCCCGGGACCATTACATGTTCACATCCCTTCTCAGTGAGAGGCGCTTCCTCTGGTTCGATACCCGGGGCAACGACTACGTCGAAGAGCCGCAGGATCACGCACTCGTGGCCGCCTTCTTCCGGGCCATGGAGGGAAGGACCATCAAAGGGTTCCGGACATCGAACGCGATCAGGGCCTGACGGTCACCGTCAGCACGCACAAAAGGTCTGCACGGCGATGGGAAATGTGTTATCCTAACCCCTCACACCCTGTCGAAAGGAACGCCTGTGAAGCATAATAAGGCTCTGGGTACGCTGGTTTTCGTCGTTTGCGCGCTGGTTCTGGCACTCGTCCGTCCCTTCACCGGGTTGTCGGGAGAGGGCCATTACGTCTGTTCCACCATCCTCATCGCCCTCGCCCTGTGGATCTTCAGGCCGGGACGTGTGCCCTACCTTGCGGGATCGGCCGTCCTCATCGCCGGTTCGGTGCTCTTCGGCGTACCCCTCGGGGTTGTGACGAGCGGTTTCACGAGCCCGGGCGTGTGGGTGCTCATCCCGGCCCTCTACCTCGGTTACGCCCTGGCGAAGACGGGATTGGGTAAGCGGATCGCCTACTTTGTCCTGAAGAGTTTCCGGCCGGGGTACTTCACCATCACCCTGTCCTGGCTCATCATCGGCCTCGTTCTCTCCGCGCTCACGCCGTCCATAACGGTGCGACTTTCCGTTGTGATGCCCATTGCCATGAACCTCGTCGAGGGGTGCGGGTTGAATTACAGGTCCCGGGGCTCAGCGCTTATCTGCCTTGCGGCCTGGGGAGGGGCCGTTCTGCCGGGCACGGGTTGGTTGACGGGGTCTCTATGGGGGCCTTTTATGATGGGTTTCCTTCCCCCCGCCATGAAACCGCTCGCCACCTTTGAGGCGTGGTTCCGTATCATGTCCGTGCCATGGTTCATCGCCGGCATACTCTTCGTCGGCCTCGTCTATGTCCTGCTCAAGCCGAAGGCCCCCCTGGCGGTCGCGAGGGGATCCTTCCAGGACGCATACCGCGCCCTCGGCAGGATCAGCGCACGGGAGGTCGTCACCGCCGTCATCCTTGCGGGGGCCCTCACCCTCTTTGCCACCGAAAGATACCACCATATTCCCACGGCGGCGTGCGCGATGCTGGCTGTCGCGGTGCTCGTTCTCTTCGGCATCATCACAGCGGAGGATATTGGAAAGGGCGCCAACTGGGACGTCATCATATTCTTCGGCGCCGTGGTCTCCCTCTCCGGCATCTTTGCCCATTCCGGTATATCCGCGTGGATACGACCCTTCGTGGAGCCGGGAATACTGTCCTTTGCCGGGACGCCGCTTACGTTCCTGATCGTGGTCACGATGGGGTTGTGGCTGATCCGTTTCGTCGACGTTCCCTGGGGGTTCTCGACCATCGCCCTTACCTCCCCTTTGTTCATAACGCTTTTCGAGGACTACGGCCTCCACCCGGTGCTCGTGAGCGTGGCCGCGATTGCCGGAGGGAACAGTTTCTTCATGGCCTACACGCAGCCCTTCGTCATGGTGAGCGACGCGATCACGGGACAGAGGGCGTGGAACTCCCGCCACGTGGCCCTTGCCGGGGGCCTGTACGCCCTGTCCATCATCACGGCCATACTGCTCAGCTCCTTCTACTGGAAGGCGATCAACGTTCTCCCCTGATACCCTGACGTGCCTTGGTCGGCAATTGTTGACACTCGACTCTTTTCGCGGCCTTCTTCTCTGAAACCCGAAACCGTCTTCACCCCTGAACCCTTGACAGCCTGTTGCTAAACTAATTTTCCACGTCATTCCGGCGAAGGCCGGAATCCAGAGGTTTTTCCTAACCACTTGTTTTTCCTGGATTCCGGCCTTCGCCGGAATGACGAAAGAGCACGAACTGCCTTCAGAGATCACTTTGTCAACAGCCTGTTGAGCCCTTTATGTGGTATAGTTCTTTTCGGATAAAGGAGGGAGGACATTGGCAGACCCGCAGTCACGATCGGAGACACGGATACGGATCCCCGTCGGCGGGGATCGCTCGACCTCGGGTGTGCTCCTTATGCCCGGCGCGGGAGCGAAACGAAGGGCCGTCATCGTGGCCCACGGTGCAGGCAACGACATGGACACTCCGCTCATCGCCTCCTTCGCGGAGGGGCTCTGCGCCGCCGGCTATCCTGCCCTCAGGTTCAATTTCCTGTATAAGGAAGAGCAAAGAAGCGCGCCCGACCGCCAGGAGGCGCTCGTCAGGACGTGGGGTGCGGTGTTTGCCCACACCCGGCAGCTCCTCGCCGGAAAGATCGATTCCTGGGTAGCCGCGGGAAAATCCATGGGGGGCAGGGTGGCCTCCCAGATGGCCGCCGAGGGTCTGTTGCCCGTCGACGGGCTTATCTTCCTGGGATACCCTCTCCATCCGGCAGATGACACCGGGCGGCTCAGGGACTCTCACCTGTACGGGGTCGATACTCCCATGCTCTTCTTCGCCGGGACAAGGGACCCTCTTTGCAGCCTGCCCCTTCTCAAAGGGGTCCTCGAGCGGCTCAAAGCTCCCTGGCAACTTCTCACCATCGAGGGCGGCGACCATTCCTTCCATGTCCCGAAGTCCCTCCGCAGGCATGAAGGAGAGGTCTTTTCCGAGATCACCGGAAAGGCCGTGGACTGGCTTAATCGCATGAAGTAAAGGCGCGGGGAATAGGCAGTCGGAGGAAATCCGCGCCGGCCCGCCCCGACATATTTGTCGTACCCTTATCGCTCCGTCGACACATCTTGCCGTAAGGGCCGTAGCTGATCATCGAGAAAAGCCTGTAATGACAAGGTGGTGGATACCACGACTCCTGGTGGTACGAGTATTGCTCCTTCACCATTCAACGAGAACGAGAATGGGGGCAAACCGATGAAAGCTTCATTCCTTATGAAAGCGGGATTGCTGGCGGGTCTTGTGCTTCTTATCGCCGGCCAGGTCCATGGGGCTGACCCCGACACCCTTTACGTGCGCCATATCGAGGGGGTCGTGGAACTGGGCGAGGGAGGATCCGGCCAATGGCTGGAGGCTGCCGTGAACACGCCCCTCGTGGGGGGCGACACCGTCAGGACGGCGGTGTCAGGGAAGGCCGAGCTTTTCCTGAAGGACGGAAGTGCCGTACGTGTGGGGAAGAACACGCTTCTGAAGATCGTTGCCGTCGAACCGAAGGGCGTTCACTTCAAACTCGATAAAGGTGAGGCCTACGTCGTCGCCCGGGGATCGAAGGACGTCCCCATTTTCTTTGATACGCCCTCGGCTGTGCTTGACGTTGCCCGGCCCGCCACTGTGCGGGTGGATGCCTACGACGGCGGTATCACGGAGGTCTCCGTCTATCAGGGTGAAGTGCAGGCGCTTGAGCAGAAGGGCCGAATGCCCGTCAGGGCCGGCGAGCGTCTCATCCTCGCTGCGGATGGCTCCGTTCCCCGCGTCACAGGACTGCGCTCCGCCGACGCGTGGCAGCGGTGGAACACCGAGAGGGACAGGGCGACATTCGCGGCCGTGCCAGCTGGCGAAAGTGCCGCGTATCTGCCCGAGGAGCTCAGGGCCTACTCTTCCGATCTCGACACCAACGGGCAGTGGGCCTATACCGAGGAATACAGCTACGTGTGGGTGCCGACGGTGATAACCGTCAGCACCTGGTCTCCCTACCGTTTCGGTCGCTGGGTCTGGATCGGGGGAAGCTACGTGTGGGTTGGCTACGAGCCCTGGGGTTGGGCGCCTTACCATTACGGACGATGGGTCCATCATCGCCATGCCGGGTGGTGCTGGGTCCCGCCGCCGCGAGGGCACGTCCGCTGGGAGCCGGCGCATGTCGCCTGGGTGCATTCATCGAGACACGTGGGATGGGTGCCGCTTGCCCCCGGAGAGGCCTATGATCGCCAGAGGGCCCCCGTCATTCATCAGACGAACAACTATACCATATATAATAATGTTACCATCGAGCGGTCGGTGAGCACGGCGCGGACGACGTACGCGAATGCCGCCGTCAGGGACGCTGTGGTTACCGTGGAGCGCGACAGCATGCTGCGGGCGAAGGCCGTCAGCGTGAACGTGGCGAAGACCGGGGCCGTGCCCTTAAGGAAGGTCAACCTTCCCGCCGGTGTTGTGCCCGCAAGGGCAAAGACCGAACCGGCGCGGGTGATTGACCGTCAGAAGACCGCGACAGTGACACAGGGTCAGCCCGGGATGCCCGGTGCTCCGGTGCGTGGTGTCGAGACCCCTGCCGTGACGACGCAGAAGACGACTGCCGCCCCGCACCCGTCCCCGGCGGTGGGCCAGAAGCCTGTCGCCGTACCGTCCCCGGCAAAACGCATCGAAGCCGCCGCCCCTGCCCCTTCGCCGCGCCTGATGACGGGAAATGGCGCGGTGTCGCCGGTGAACACGAAGCCGCCGGTAGATGCGAGGCCCCTCGCGGAAAGGATAAACACGAGCCGGTCCTCGAACGTCCCCGGAACGCCCCAACACGCTCCGGCGGCACCTTCCGTCGCGCGTCCGGACAATACGTCTCCGGGACGCGTCGCTCCTCAGGCATCGGCACCCGCCCCAACCGCGGCCGCCGGGAGGCCTGCGGCGGCGACGGTGCCGTTTCAGAGCGCTCAGCGTCCGATTGAGCCCGCAAGGGCGGCAGGGCAGTCATCAACTGCGACGGTAGGCGGCAACCAGGGCCCGGCGACAGTGCGCGCTGCGGAGAACAGCCGGCCTGTCGCACCGGGGAACGCGCCTGCCCCGTCCGTGAGAGCAACCGCCCCAGCCGCGCCGGCAGTGAGGCCAGCGGCCGTGACGGCGACACCGGTTCAGAGCGTTCAGAGACCGGCGGCGCCCGCAGTGAAAGCGCCGGAGGCACCCCGGCAGGCGGCGCCCCGCGTCGAGCCCAGGCCAGCCGCGGTGCAAAAAGAGAAACCTGAGCCGCAGGCGGCAAGGCAGAACCCGGTAAAGGAAAAGGCCGCCGCCCCGCCTGCGGCGGCGCCCGACAGGGGTGAGACCTCAAAACCGGCGCCCTCGAGCGGCGGCAGCGGACTTAAGGTGCAGCAGAGCGCGTCGGCGAAGCAGTTGAAGAATTGACCGGAACGTGCACTTTTGGCGCGGAAGGTGTTAGAATGAGAGGATTCGAGGAAGGGGCGATATGAAGATAGCGGCAGCAGCGGTAACGGCGGTTCTCATTCTCCTTGCGCTTGCCCCCGGTCTGTACGCTTCCCCTCCCGGCGCCGTCTACGTGAACTACGTCGAAGGCTCCGTCGAGCATGTCGCCGCCAATTCCGTCAGGGGAGTGCCTGCTAAAGCCAACAGGGCCCTGGCGGAAGGTGAGTCCCTCGTGGTGGCGACCCAGGGTAACGCGGAGCTTTTCATACGTGACGGCAGCGTGTTGAGGGTCGCAGGGGGGAGCCGGTTGAAGGTCCTCTCCATAGAGAGCGGGGCCGTTCATTTCCTGCTGGAGCTCGGCAGGGCCCATGTCAATTTCAAGGGGCTCAAGGGATATCCCCTCTTTTTCAGCACGCCCGCCGCAGAGGTCGACGTGTTCGACCGGTCCGCATTCCGCGTGGATATCGGCGGAACGGGAGAAACGGAGGTATCGGTCCTTGCCGGCGAGATCTATGTCGCCCAGCCGAAGGGCAGGATGAAGATCATCGTCGGGACGCGCCTCGTCATGAGAAAGGACGGAAAAGCCCCCGTTTACACAACGAACCGACCCCCGGACGAATGGGACAAATGGAACAGGGCGAGGGATGGGGAGACAGGGCTTCCATCGAGCGGCGGGAGCGAGCCCCGGCAGTCGACCATGTATCCTGCGCCGGTCGGCCCCGACCCGGGTGCGGCAGCGGTCGCGGCCCCTCCCGAGGCGATCCCGGCACCCGTTGTCACCCACGAGTACATCTATGTCGGGGTAGGCCCGGCATGGGGCTATTCCTGGTATCCCTATCCCTACCCGTACCGGCCCTATGCGTGGCGCCGGTGGGGTCCGCCGTATCCCCGATGGGGTTGGTACGGGGGTTATCGGGGATATTGGGGCCACCGCGGCCATCCTCCCCGCCGCCATTGGCGTTAACCCTCTGAATATCTTGAAAGAATAAGCTTTTTCTGATATCGTATGGTGTTTCGCGTTCGTCAAGAACCCACACCGGAGAGTCAGTCAGGCAATGGAAGAGTTTTTCGGTCTCACCCTTTCTAGTCTCGAGGCGCAGATAGGAGCGCTGGGCAAAGAGAAATACCGCGCACGCCAGCTCTTCCGCTGGGTCTACAACCAGGGGAACCTCGATTTCCGGGAGATGACGAACATCCCCAAGAGCTTGAGGAGCGTCTTCTCAGAGATGTTCTCCCTCGATACCCTGCCCATCGCCGAAGAGAAATCCTCCCGGGACGGCTCGACGAAGCTCGCCCTCGTGACGAGGGAGGGGCACGTGATCGAAGTCGTCATCATGCCCGAGAAGACACGCGTTACCCTCTGTGTCTCCACGCAGGTCGGCTGCCGCATGGGATGCAGGTTCTGCGTGACGGGCAAGATAGGCTTCAAGAGGAACCTCAGCGCGGCAGAGATAGTGGGGCAGGTCATCACCGTTCGGGAATACCTGAAAAAGGCAGGAAAGAGCCCCGTAACGAATATCGTCTTCATGGGAATGGGCGAGCCCATGGACAACATCGACAATGTTGCTTGTGCCCTCGATATCCTGAAGGACCCAAGCGGCCTGGATCTTTCCTACCGGAAGATCACGCTTTCCTCCGTCGGGCTTGTCGACGGGCTCAAGACGCTCAGCGCGAAGTCCGCCGTTATCGCCATCTCCCTCAATGCCGCCGACGAC